>NZ_JBNFOM010000013.1:0-102979 GCF_057364785.1 Brevibacterium sp. LAARM2_SD2
ATGATGAGCTCGGCGATGGCGGCGAGCCGGCGGGTCGTCTCCTCCGCGGCCGCGCGCTGAGACTGCGCAGATCGGAGGCGTCGACGACGGTGGCGATGATGATCGCCTTCGCCGAGGTGACGCCCTCGACCCGGGCGATCGTGGCCTCGACAGCGGGCAGGCCTCCTCGTCGAGGACGACGCGGACGACGGCGTTGCGGGGGTCTTCGGACAGTGTGGCCAGCTGCGCGCGGGTGACCTCGGTGGCCGATCCGGAGATCCCGAGGATGATCCCGTTCGGCCGCGTCGGGAGCAGCGGCAGGGCGAGGGCGAGGCTGCCGGGACCGGGATCGATCGTCACCCAGTCGAGGGTCTCACCGCCGGGCGGGTCCGCCCCTGCATCGGGTGCTTCCGCGGCGATCTCCCGGGTCACTGCGGCGACGACCGAGCCGACGAGTTCGATGTGCTCGGTGGTCAGCGCATCGACGATGATGACGTCGGCGCCCGAGGCGATCCCGGCGAGCACCGCCTCCCGGACGGCATGGCGACCGGCGAGCACCTGGGAGATGTCGATGAGATGGCAGTCGAGGTCGGTGCCGTCGCGAAGGATCTGCGCGACATCGGAGGTGTGCATGGGGGAGCGGACGTCGCGGCGCAGCTCCGTGTGCTCGAGCAGCCGCCCGTCGAGCAGCTGCAGGCCCTCGACCGTCGTGCGTCCGGCGGCCGGGAAGGCGGGGATGCAGAGGCCGATGACCCTCTTCGCCGGGCCGTCCGCGCGGGCGGCGAGCCGGCGTCGGGCGGTCAGCGCCGCCTCGGCGCTCACCCCGACATTGCCCCGCAGCGTCGTGTCGATCCGGCACGCGACGAGGTCGATGTTCCCGGCGCTCGCCACGAGCTGTGCGGTGAGCTCGGCCGCGGTGGCGGCGGGCAGGTGCCGGGAGTCGGCATTGAGGACGACGGCGTCGTAGTCGTCGAGGAGGACGTCGAGGTCGACCGTCTCCGTCGCACTCGTGGACGTCACGGTGATCGTCCGCAGACCCGCCTCGGCGAAGAGGGCCCCGCACGCGTTTCCGCCGGTGAGGTCGTCGGCGATGATGAGGATGCGCGACGTCTCCGCGTCGCCGTCTGCACTGCTCATACGACCAAGTCGAGCACGAAGAGGAGCGGAATGGAACCCAGCCACACGGCGGTCGTGATCCCCGACCAGCCCTTGATCGCCTGCACCCCGTCGAGGCCGGCGAAGCGGGTGACGACCCAGAAGTACGAGTCGTTGAAGTAGGAGAAGACCATCGATCCCGCGGTGCAGGCCATGACCGCGACGAGCGGGCTGAGCCCGAGCGGGGCGATGAGCGGGGCCGTCACCGAGGCGGCGGTGATCATGGCGACCGTGCCCGAACCCTGCGCGATGCGCACGAGGGAGGCGATGATGAACGGCACGAGGAGGGCGGGCAGGCTGATCGAGGCGATCGCCTCGGCGAGGGCGTCTCCGACCCCGGATTCGCGCAGCACCATGCCGAAGCTGCCGCCGGCGCCGGTGATGAGGAGGATGAGTCCGGCCGAGGCGGCGCCGTCGGCGAGCCAGGCCTGGACCTGGGTGCGCGGGGTCAGGCGCGGCAGGAGGGTGTAGACGGCGAGGACGAGGCCGATGATGAGCGCGACGACGGGGTTGCCGAGGAAGGCGATGGGAGCGACCCACGCGGACGGTTCGTAGTCGTCGCCGGCGAGCATCCCCTGGGCGTTGCGGTCGATCGCCGTCGACACGGTGTTCGCGACGATGAGGAGCAGCGGGATGATGAGCGGGAGGAAGCCGAGGACCGCGCCCGGCTGCCTGCCACCGGCGGTCCGCGGGCTTCCGGTGCCGTCTCCGGTGTCCGCTGCGCCTCCGGCGGTCGTCGTCTCCGTGGTCGGCGAGACCGGCGCCGCGGTCTCCGCTGCCCCTGCGGTCTCCGGTGCTCCCGCGGTCACCGTCGTATAGACGTCGTGCTTGACTGTGACGTTGAGGAAGGGTTCGAGCTTCGGTCCGATCCAGCGGGCGTAGATGACGACGACCGGCAGGAGGATGACGGTGAAGACGAGACCGGTGAGGATGACGGCACCGAGATCGGCGCCGAGGATGCCGGTGGCCGCGAGCGGGCCCGGAGTCGGCGGGACCATGTGGTGGGTCAGCGTCATGCCGGCGCCGAGGGCGAGGGCGAGCGTGATGTAGCCGCCGCGCTTGACGCGGGCGATCGAGCGGGCGAGCGGGTTCATGATGACGTACCCGGAGTCGCAGAACACGGGAATCGAGACGAGGGACCCGACGGTGCCCATCGCCCAGGGCTCACGGCCCTTGCCGAAGGCGCGGAGGAAGGCGCGGGCGAGCGAGTCGGCGGCGCCGGAGACCTCGAGGATCTTGCCGATGCCCACGCCGAGGCCGATGACGATTCCGATGCTCGCGAGGGTGTTGCCGAACCCGGTGGTCACGGCGTCGACGATCGAGAGCAGATCCTCACCGGCGACGATGCCGGTGACGATCGCTGCCAGGAGGAGAGCGATGAAGGCGTCGAGGCGCGTGGCCAGGACGATGACGACGATCGTCGCGATCCCGGCGACGAGGGCGAGGATGAGCTGCAGGTCCATGGGTCCTCCACATTGAGGCTGACCGGTCGGTCCGGCCAGAGGTGCGCGGTGCGGGCGGTCAGCGACGCACCGTTATGCACAGCATGAGCAAGTATGTGCCATAACTGCTCAGAAGTGCAAAGAAATTTCTCGCAGATTCCTGCGGATCGAGCTTGATTCATACCCCTAGGGGGTATAGGTTGACGATATGGACACGGAACGGGATCACCAGAGAGCGACGGAACTCGAGCAGAGCCACGCGGGCCATGACCATGCCGGACACCAGCAGCCCGGGGCCGATCACGCGGGCCACGAACATTCGGGCCATGATCATTCGGGCCACGATCACGCGGGCCACGATCTCGCGGGGCACGGGGCGATGGATCACTCGGGAATGGATCACTCCGGCATGGATCATTCGGGGATGGACCACTCGGGCATGGACCACTCCGGCCACGGGGGCCACGGCGGGCATGCCGCGGTGTTCGGCCGGCTCTTCGGGATCATGGCGGTCATCGCGGTGCCGGTCATCGCCTTCAGCCCGATGTTCGGCCACCTCGTCGGCTACATGGTGCCCGAATCGGGGCCGTGGGGCTGGGTGCGCTGGATCGCTCCGGTGCTCGGCACGGTCATGTACGTGTGGGGCGGCAAGCCGTTCCTCACCGGCGGGTGGAGCGAGCTCAAGGCCCGCAAGCCGGGGATGATGCTCCTCATCGCGCTCGCGATCACCGTCGCCTTCGTCGCCTCGTGGGGCGCCTCGCTGGGGATCCTCGACGCCGAACTCGACTTCTGGTGGGAGCTCGCACTCCTCATCGTCATCATGCTCGCCGGCCATTGGCTGGAGATGCGCTCGCTCGCGCAGACCACCTCGGCGCTCGACAGCCTCGCCGCCCTCCTGCCCGATGAGGCGGTGAAGATCGTCGACGGCACCACCGTGACGGTCGCACCCGCCGACCTCGTCGTCGGCGATGTCGTCCTCGTCCGCCCCGGCTCCGCCGTGCCGGCGGACGGGCGCATCGTCGACGGCACCGCGGAGATGGACGAATCGATGATCACCGGGGAGTCCCGACCGGTGCGCCGCAGCGTCGGCGACACCGTCGTCGCGGGCACCGTCGCCACGGACTCGGGCCTGCGGATCGAGATCACCGCGACCGGTGACGACACCGCGCTGGCCGGCATCCGCAAACTCGTCGCCGACGCCCAGAACTCCTCCTCACGCGCCCAGCGCCTGGCCGACCGCGCCGCGGCGTGGCTGTTCTGGTTCGCCCTCGGCGCCGCCGTCATCACCGCGATCGTCTGGACGCTCGTCGGCATGCCCGACACGGCGGTCGTGCGCACGATCACCGTCCTCGTCATCGCCTGCCCCCATGCCCTGGGACTGGCGATCCCGCTCGTCGTCTCGATCGCCACGGAACGCGCCGCACGCGCCGGGGTCCTCATCAAGGACCGACTCGCGCTCGAGACGATGCGCACCGTCGACGCCGTGCTCTTCGACAAGACGGGAACCCTGACGAAGGGCGAGCCGACCGTCACCGCCGTCGAGACGACCGGGACGCGCAGCGACGACGAGGTGCTCGCTCTCGCCGCCGCGGCCGAGACCGACAGCGAGCACCCGCTCGCCCGAGCGATCGTCCGCGCCGCCGACGAGCGGGGACTGACCGTGCCGACGGCACAGAACTTCTCGTCCTCACCGGCCGTCGGAGTGCGCGCCGAGGTCGACGGCACCGAGGTCGAGGTCGGAGGACCCCACCTCCTCAGTGCCCGCGGGGCCGTCGAGGCCCCGATCGCCGAGACCTGGCGGGCCGAGGGAGCGATCATCCTCCACGTCCTCGTCGCCGGGCAGGTCGTCGGCGCGCTGCGCCTCGCCGATGAGATCAGGGCCGAGTCCCGGCAGGCCGTCGAGGCCCTCCACGCCCAGGACATCGAGGTCGTCATGATCACCGGCGACGCCGAGGCGGTCGCCCGATCCGTGGCCGCTGACCTCGGCATCGACCGGGTCTTCGCCGGCGTGCGCCCGGCGGACAAGGCGGCGAAGGTCGCCGAACTCCAGGCCGAGGGGAAGACGGTCGCGATGGTCGGCGACGGCGTCAACGACGCCCCCGCCCTCGCGCAGGCCGATGTCGGCATCGCGATCGGTGCGGGCACCGATGTCGCGATCGGCTCGGCGGGAGTCATCCTCGCCTCCGACGATCCCCGTTCGGTGCTCTCCGTCCTCGAGCTCTCGCGGGCCAGCTACCGGAAGATGAAGCAGAACCTCTGGTGGGCCGCCGGCTACAACCTCCTCGCCGTCCCCCTGGCCGCGGGCATCCTCGCGCCGATCGGGTTCGTCCTGCCGATGAGCGTCGGTGCGATCCTCATGTCGGCCTCGACGGTCGTCGTCGCCCTCAACGCGCAGCTCCTGCGCCGCCTCGACCTGCGGCCCGAGGCCGTCGTCGCCGCGGCCGAGCGCCATCCCGCCGAGCGCTGAGTCCTCAGCGCTCGAGGGTCTCCTCGAGCGTGCTGCCGCCGACCCCGACGGTCACCTGCGTGCCCCACGGGTCGGCCAGGCGCACCGAACGCTCCTCGTCGGCGAACGGCAGCGACCGCGCCGTCAGCCTCTCGACGAGGGCATCGAGGTCCTCGCGGGCCGGCACCGTGATCGCGAGATCGCCGAGGCCGAGGCTCGCGGCCCGCGGTCCCGCGCCGAGGCTGTTCCACGTGTTCATCGCGACGTGATGGTGGTAGCCGCCGGCCGAGGCGAAGACGGCCCCGGGCATCGTCGAGTTCGTCGGTTCGAAGCCGAGCGCGCCGACGTAGAACTCGCGGGCGGCGTCGAGATCGCCGACCTGCAGGTGAACATGGCCGACGGTGCCGGGCAGCTCCGATGCGCTCGTCAGCGTGCCGCTGTCGAGATGCTCGCGGAGGAAGGCGTTGGGGTCGAAGCCGATCGAGTCCATCTCGATCTCACCGGCGGGGGAGTGGCCCCACTGCGCGCGGTCCCGATCGACGTAGAGTTCGATGCCGTTGCCCTCGGGGTCGGAGAAGTAGAACGCCTGCGACACGAGGTGATCCTGAGCGGCGAGGAACCGGCTGCGGGTGTTCGCCGCGGCATGTGCGACGGTCGCGGCCAGGGATTCGGGAGTCTCGAAGAGGAAGGCGGTGTGGAAGAGTCCGGCGCTCCGGCGGCTGCCGACCGGCAGGTCCGGGGTCGAGACGAACTTCACCATCGGCGTCGTGCCGCGCCCGAGGACGCGGTGGACCTCGCGCCCCCGGGAAGCCTCCTCGAGCGGTTCGAGGGCGAGCGCATTCCGGTAGTAGTCGGTCATGAGGTCGAGGTCGCCGACGCGCAGGGTCACGGCGTCCATTCCGGCATCGGGTGGGAGGACGGTGCTGGGGGCAGAGGTCATCGGGCGCTCCAGATCAAGATGGTTGAATATTGAAGTATATCCGCGGTGGAGCGCGGTGGCCATGCCCGGCGGGACGGAAGAGCCCTGCCGTGCGCACCCGACGCTCAAGCGGGACCGGCAAAACTCCCGTCAGTCATCCAATGTATTGACAATCCATCCATTGCGTTTCGACAAATAATCCCGGCGAGATCTTGTCTTTGCTCGACTGTGCCTCTAGTCTGAGCAACAGACATAGGATGTCTCGCGTGATGACGTGGGACACGGTATTCAACGAGGAGTCACCGCCACATGTCAGAGACGACGAGCACTCCGCTGCTCGACATCCGCGGCGCCGCCAAATCCTTCCCCGGCGTCAGAGCCCTCTCCGACGTCGACCTCGACCTGTATCCCGGAGAGGTCCTCGGCCTCGTCGGGGAGAACGGAGCCGGGAAGTCGACGCTGATGAAGCTGCTCTCGGGCGTCTACACCCCGGACGCCGGGGAGTTCCGCATCGACGGCACCCCGGTGACGATCGGGTCGACGACCGACGCCGAGCGCCTCGGCATCGCCATCATCCACCAGGAGTTCAACCTCGTCGAGGATCTCACAGTGGCCCAGAACATCTATCTCGGCCGCGAACCGCGCATCGGTCCCTTCATCAGCGAACGTCAGCTCAACCGGGATGCGCAGGCCCTCTTCACCCGGCTCGGTCTCGCGCTCGACCCGCGCGCCGTCGTCGGGCGGCTCACCGTCGCCGCGCAGCAGATGGTCGAGATCGCGAAGGCGCTCAACCAGGATGCGCGGATCCTCATCATGGACGAACCCACCGCCGCCCTCAACGATGAGGAGGTCGAGGTCCTCCACGGGCTCATCCGCCGCTTCATCACCCCGGAGACCGGCGTCATCTACATCTCGCACCGGATGCCGGAGCTCAAGGCCATCACGGAGCGGATCACCGTCATCCGCGACGGCGAGAAGATCGGCACCGTGCCGACCGCGACGACCGAGATGCCCGAGGTCATCCGCATGATGGTCGGACGCGAACTCGCCGCCGTCGCCGACGCACCCGCCCATGACGACACCGCCGAGGTGGTCCTCGCCGTGACGGACCTGCAGACGAAGGCGAAGCTGCGCGGCATCAGCTTCGACCTCCGCCGCGGCGAGATCCTCGGACTCGCCGGTCTCATGGGAGCCGGCCGCACGGAGACCGCCCGCGCGATCATCGGCGCCGACCCCCTGACCGCCGGGACGGTCACCGTCAACGGCCGAGCGGTGACGATCGGCAGTCCGGCGGCGGCCGCGCGGCTGGGGATCTGCTACCTGTCCGAGGACCGCAAGCAGCTCGGCGTGCTCGTGGGGCAGAGCGTCCGCGACAACATCGCCCTGCCGAGCCTGCGGCGCTTCAGCCGCTTCGGGTTCACCGACGAGACGGCCATCGACACCACCGCCCGTGACCTCGTGTCACGGCTGCGGATCCGCACGCCGTCGATCACGCAGGTGCTCGAGAAGCTCTCCGGCGGCAACCAGCAGAAGGTCGCCATCGCGAAATGGCTCGTCAAGGACTGTGACGTCTTCATCTTCGACGAACCCACCCGGGGCATCGACGTCGGCGCGAAGGCCGAGATCTACGCCCTGCTGCGCGAGCTCAGCGCGCAGGGCAAGTCGATCATCGTCATCTCCTCCGAACTGCCCGAAGTCCTCCTGCTCTCACACCGCATCGCCGTGCTCAGCGAAGGCCACCTCACCGGCATCCTCACCGCCGCCGATGCCACGCAGGACTCCGTCATGGCCCTGGCCACGCAGCACACCGAATCGATGGGAATCGTCGCCTGAATGAATGCCGAAACCGCTTCCGCCGCCCGCCCGCAGACCTCTGATGCCCCGGCCGCCGACACCGGTCGTCCCGCCGGGACGCGCAGCTTCTGGCGCAACTCGCTGCAGCAGCTCCTCGCTGTGGCGAGCCTCATCGTCATCATCATCGTCTTCGCGATCATCAACCCCGATTCGTTCCTCACCGTCACGAACCTCTCGACGATCCTCACCACGGTGACGACCGTCGGGCTGCTCGCCCTCGGCGTCACGTTCATCATCATCACCGGCGGCATCGACCTGTCCGTGGGCACGGGGATGATCCTCTGCGGTGTCATGGCCGGGGTCTTCATCACGAACCTGGGTCTGCCGCTCATCGTCGGGATCGCCCTGACGATCGCCTTCGGCGGCCTCATCGGCCTCGTCAACGGCTTCAACGTCGCCGTCCTCGGGCTGCCGCCGTTCATCGCCACGCTCGGCATGATGATGATCACCCAGGGACTGTCGCTCGTCGTCAGCGGGACCAAGCCGATCTACTTCACCGACAGCCCCGGCTTCGGGGCGATCATGAATGTCTCGCTCATCCCCGGGATGCGGCTGCCGCTGGGCACCGTGCTCTTCCTCATCCTCATCGTCGTCTCGGTCATCGTCCTCCAGCGCACCCTCATCGGCCGCACGGCGTTCGCGATCGGCTCGAACGAGAAGGCCACGAGGCTCTCGGGCGTCAACGTCCGCGGCTGGCTGATCTCCGTCTACGTCCTCTGCGGACTCTTCGTCGGCCTCGCCGGGGTGCTCTCGGCCTCCCGTCTCAGTTCCGCGCAGCCGACCGGCGGCGCCGGCATCGAGCTCCAGGCGATCGCCGCGGTGATCATCGGCGGCACCTCGCTCGCCGGAGGCCGCGGGTCGATGGTCGGCACCGTCATCGGCGCCCTCATCATGGCCGTCCTCGACAACGGTCTGCGTATGGCCGGCGTCGCCCAGGAATGGCAGCAGGTGGCCATCGGCGTCGTCGTGCTGCTCGCCGTCTACCTCGACATCGTGCGCAAGAAGAACTCCTCCACCGGATCCGCACCACTCTGACCCACCATCGCCCTCACGAAGAATCGAAGGAGATCACCATGAGGATAGGAAAGCTGCTCACCTCGCTCGCGGCACTGTCGTCCATCGCCCTCATCGCCACCGGCTGCGGTTCGGCCGACACCGGATCGAGCGGCGGGGACGGAGAGCGGACGATCGCGATCATCTCGAAGGGCTATCAGCACCAGTTCTGGCAGACGGTGAAGACGGGAGCCGAGGAGAAGGCGAAGGAACTCGGCGTCACCGTGACCTTCGAGGGCCCCGACAGCGAGACCGACGTCGAACAGCAGGTCACCCAGCTGCAGACGGCGCTCGACAAGCAGCCCGACGCAGTCGCGATCGCCGCGCTCGACAGCAAGGCCGTCATCCCGCTGCTCCAGCAGGCGCAGTCGAACGACATCCCCGTCATCGCCTTCGACTCCGGCGTCGACAGCGACATCCCGCTGACCACCGTGGCCACCGACAACAAGGCCGCTGCCGCCGAGGACGCGAAGAAGCTCGCCGAAGCCCTCGGCGGGGAGGGCAAGGTCGGGATCGTCACCCATTCGGAGACGGCCCAGACCGGGGTCGAACGCCGCGATGGCTTCGTCGAGTACCTCGAGCAGAACGAGCCGAACATCGAGATCGTCGCCGAGCAGAACGCCGACGGCGATCAGGCGAAGTCCGCGGACGCGACGAAGGCGATGCTCCAGGCCAATCCCGACCTCGCCGGTCTCTACGGCACGAACGAAGGTGCGGCGATCGGCGTCGTCCAAGGAGCCAAGGAGCTCGGCAACACCGACGCGACGATCGTCGGCTTCGACTCGGGCAAGGCCCAGCTCGACGCGATCAAGGACGGGTCGATGCTCGGCGCGGTCACGCAGAGCCCGCTCGACATCGGCAGCCAGACCGTGCAGGCCGCCGTTGACGCGATCGACGGGAAGGACCTCGAGAAGCAGATCCCGACCGCGTTCTACTGGTACGACAAGAACAACATCGAGGACCCGAAGATCGCCGAGCTCCTCTACGAGTGAGGATCGGCGACCGCGGTGCTGGCGACGATCATGCCCGGTGAGGACATAAGGTGGGAGCCATGGCACTGACGGATGACGCGCTCGACAAGATCAAGGACCTCATCGTCACCGGTGAGCTCAGACCGGGGGACCGTCTGCCCCCGGAGGCCGAGCTCTCCGAGCGGCTCGGCCTCTCCCGCAACTCCCTGCGGGAGGCGGTCAAGGCCCTCGACTTCATCAACGTCCTCGACGTGCGACGCGGGTCGGGAACCTACGTCACCTCGCTCTCGGCCGAGGACCTCACCGAGGCGGTGTCCTTCCTCGTCGACGTCCACGCCTCGGGGTCGCTGCGGGAGATCCTCGAGGTCAGGCGCATCTTCGAAGCCGAGACCGCGTACCGCGCGGCGACCCGCATCGACGCGGCCGGGCTCGAGGATCTGCGGCAGACGATCAGGGACACCGACCCCGACTCGGTCGAATCCCTCGTCTCCCACGACTTCGACTTCCATGCGACGATCGCCAAGCACGCGGGCAACGACTACCTCGCCGCGATGCTCGAAGCCGTGTCGATGAAGACGACGCGGGCGCGGACCTGGCGGGGCATGACCGATCCCGGCGCCATCGAGCGCACCCTCGATGAGCACCGGGCGATCATCGACGCCCTCGCCGCCGGAGACGCGCGTCTGGCGCAGTCGATGATGATCCTCCACGTCACCGGCGTGCAGCGCTGGGTCGACGAGGTCGACGTCGTCGCCGACGACGCCCCCGGACCGGGCGCGGACTGAGCCTCACTCTGCGCGCAGTCGCAGTCCCTGCATGCCGCCGTCGACGCGATCGCCGTGCCGGTCGTCGAGCCCTGGAGCGGGCTGGCGAGGAAGAGGATCGTCCGGGCCACCTCGGCGGGTTCGACGAGACGACCGTGGGGTTGGCGCGCATTGAGCTGGCGCAGCTCCTCCTCGGGGTTCTCCGCCTTCGACATCAGGCCCTTCATCACCCACGGGGTGTTCGCGGTGCCCGGGCACACGGCGTTGACGCGGATGCCCTCGCGGACGTGGTCGGCGGCCATCGCGAGCGTCATCGAGTAGATCGCCCCCTTCGAGGCGGAATAGAGGACGCGGTCGGGCAGCCCCGCTGTCGCGGCGATCGACGAGGTGTTGACGACCGCGGCGTGCTCGGACCGGCGCAGGTGGGGCAGTGCGGCCGCGGTGACGCGGGCGACGGAGATGACGTTGACGCCGAGCACGCGATTCCATTCGGCGTCGTCGTTGGCATCGACCTGCCCCTGCGCCCCGATGCCGGCGTTGTTGACGACGATGTCGATGCCGCCGTACTCGGATGCTGCCGCGGCGACGGCTGACTCGACGGAGTCCCGGTCGGAGACGTCGCACTGCAGCGCCAGGGCACCGGCGGGGGAGCCTGAGGGATCGAGGTCGAGGACGGCGACGTTCGCCCCGGCTGCCAGGAACTGTTCGGTGACGGCGGCGCCGATGCCCGAGGCGCCTCCCGTGACGAGGGCGGTGAGGCCGGCGAATTCTTCAGCGGTGGTCATGGCGGTCATGGTTCCTTCCGGTCGGTGTGGTGCGGAGAGTGCGGGGAATAGGCTCGTGCTCTACTGGTCGCCTGCGCCCGGGTCGACAGTGCCCGGGCGGTCTGCGTAGGTGCGCGGGTCGACGGCGAGCAGACCATCGGCCACAGCGGCGGCCCAGAACGCTTCGGGGACCTCGGCGTGGGCGAGGGCGACGTTGCGTTCGACCTGCTCAGCCGTGCGCATGCCCAGGGTGACATTGGTGATCGCGGGATCGCGGAGGCTGAATTGGACGGCGGCGGCCGGCAGGCTCGTGCCGTGCGCGGTCGCCAGTGCCGCGAGCTTCTCCGCCTTGTTAAGCACCTCCCGCGGCGCGTCCTCGTAGTTGTACTTCGCCTGCTGCCGGGGGTCGGTGTTGGCGAGGATGCCGGAGTTGAAGACGCCGACGTTGACGACGCCGACCCCACGGGACGCGGCCGCGGGGATGAGCTCGTCCCGCCCGCCCTGTTCGAGGAGGGTGTAGCGGCCGGCCTGCATGACGACGTCGATGTCGGTGTCGCGGACGAAGCGGGTGAGCATCTCCGCCTGGTTCATCCCCGCGCCCCACGCCCCGATGACGCCTTCGTCGCGCAGTCGGTTGAGCTCGGGAACCGCACCGTCGAGGGCCTCCTGCCAGTAGTCGTCGGGGTCGTGGATGTAGACGATGTCGACGCGGTCAAGGCGCAGGCGCGTCAGCGACTCCTCGATCGACCGGCGCACCCCGGAGGCAGAGTAGTCGCGCACCCGGTGGAGGTCACCGGGGACGGCGAAGCCCTCGTCGTCCCAGTCCCGGGGTGCGTCGGCGGGGCGGATGAGCCGGCCGACCTTCGTCGAGAGGAGGAAGTCCTCGCGGGGTCGGTCGGAGAGGATCTCGCCGAGGCGGCGCTCACTGAGCCCGAGACCGTAATGGGGTGCGGTGTCGAAATAGCGGATGCCCAGATCCCAGGCCGTGGCCACTGCCGTGGTCGCGGTCGCGTCGTCGATGACGCGGTAGAGATTGCCGATCGGGGCGCCCCCGAAGCCGAGGGTGTGCAGGTCGTGCAGGCGCTGCACGACGGGGTTCTTCTCAGTCACTGAGTCCTCCTCGTCAGATAGAAGTCCGCTGCGGTGGTGCCCATGACGGCGGCGAAGTCGGTGTCGTCGACGACGTGGTGCAGCGCTGCGGCCGCCGCCTGCTCCCACTCGCCGTCCCCGAGACCGTGGCCGGTCGTCGAGACGGGGTGATCGGACCCGTACATCGTGCGCTCCGGACCGAAGGCCGTGAGCACCTCGCCGATGAAGCGGTCTGCGAGCTCCCGGGCCGCCTCAGGGTCGACGGCACCGGGCATCTGGCCGGGCAGTCCGGAGAACTTCACGTGGAGGCCGGCATGGGCGGCCAGGGCGCTCATCGCCTCCGCCCATTCCTCGAAGGAGAAGTCGGGATCGGCGGGCAGGGGTTTGCCGAGATGGTCGAGGACGAGCCCGTCGGCCGAGCCGGTCACCGCGACGACCGAGGTGAGCAGCGCGTCGAGCTCGGCCAGCTGGCCGGCGCGGACGCAGAGGTCGACGGTCAGCCCGACCCGGCGCGCGCAGTCGAGTCCGCGCAGCAGCGCCCCGGCTGTCGGCGAGGTGCGGGGGTCGAGGTCCCCGGCGGGGCGGGACTCGAAGTTGTCGCGCACCCCGACGACGAGTGGGGTGTCGGCGAGCCGGGCGACCACCTCGGCGAGGTGGGGGTCGGTGAAGTCGACGGCGGCGACGATGCCGCGGATGAGCGGTTCCTCCGCCGCGAGGGCGGTCAGCCATTCGACCTCTGCGGTTCGCTGATCAGGACTGATGCCGGCTTCGACGACGATCGCCGCGGTCGCGGACGCTGTTCTCTGAATCGGCAGGCTCGTCTCCGGGAGGGCGGGCAGCTCCGTCATCCACGGGTAGGAGAAGCGGCGCCGGTCCCACAGGTGGAGGTGGGAGTCGACGACCTGCGGCGGGGCACCGGTCATGGGGTCACGACTCCGACGGTGATCAGGAGGTTCGCGTACTGGCGCTGATCGCCGGTGGCGATGATGAGCCCGACATCGGGCAGCCGTGCGGTGTCGTAGAAGGCGAAGCGCTCATGACCGGTGAACGGCACACCGGGTAGCAGTGCGGCGTACCCGTCGACCGCCGGTGCGGTCCCGGCCTCGGCGGTGAGCATGAACTCGCAGGCCTCGAGCGGGATCGTCCGGGCGAGCGGCTCGAGGACCTGATCGACGGTGAGCAGCCCGGGGGTGACGTTGAGCGCGATGCGGGTGGTGCCGGCGGGCACCCCGGTGAGATGCGGGTAGTTGCCGTCGGCGATGAGGATCTTCGTGCCGTGACCGCACCGGGCGAGCGCGGCGAGGAGTTCGGGGTGGGTGAGCGGGGTGGTGAGCATTGTGGCTCCTCTCGTGGGTGCCGGGTTCAGCTCTGCTTCGTCGCCGAGGCAGCCGACGTTCTCCAGTATGCTTCGATCTCCTCGAGCGAGCGGCCCGAGGTCTCGGGGACGCGGGTGAGGACGAACCACAGGGCCGCGGCCGAGAGGAGGGCGAAGAGGAGGAAGACGAGCGGTCCGATCGCATCGAGGGCGACGGGGAACGCCCACGCGAAGATCGCGTTGAAGAGGTACTGGGCGAAGGTGATGACGCCGGTGCCGATCGCCCGCACGGACAGGGGCAGGACCTCGGGCACGAGGAGCCAGAACACCGGACCCATGCCGATGCCGAAGGCGAAGGTGTAGGCGAAGACGGCGGCGATGCTGATCCAGCCCGCGTCGGGCAGCAGCCAGAGGGCGAGCATGGCGATCGTCTGACCGAGCATCGAGATCGCGAGCAGCCGGACCCGGCCGAGCCGGTCGATGATCGGCAGGGCGATCGCCGTGGAGACGACGAGGGCGATGCCGACCCCGTAGTTCGCGTAGCTGCCGGCCCGGTCGCCCATGCCCGACTGCGCGAAGATGATCGGCGCATAGTAGACGACGGCGTTGATGCCGGTGAAGACCTGGAAGAACGTGAGGACGAGGAGGACGGTCATCGGCCGCCTCGCCGAATGGGTCAGGGCGGTCAGGCCGCTGTCCTGCTGGGCGAGGCTCGACTTGATGTCGTCGAATTCGAGGCGGGCGATCTCCTGGGTCCCGCGCAGGGAGGTGAGCACGGCCAGGGCGTCGTCGTCGCGTCCGCGGGTGATGAGCCAGCGGGGGCTGGCCGGGGAGAGGATCATGCCGACGAAGAACACGGCGGCGGGAATCGCGCCGATGCCGAGTATCCACTCCCACAGACCCGAGGCCTGGAAGGCGTCGCCGACGATGTAGGCGGCGAGGATGCCGAAGTTGACGGCGAGTTGGTAGAGGCCGGTGAGCAGGCCGCGGATGCGGGTGGGGGAGAGTTCGGAGAGGTAGATGAGTCCGAACATGTTGGCGATGCCGACGCCGAGGCCGAGGAAGAAGCGGGCGGCGCCGAGGACCTCGGGGGTCGGGGCGAACGCGCAGGCGAGGGATCCGAGGAAGAAGATCACCGCGGCGACGATGAGGAGGTGACGACGGTCGAAGCGGCGGGCGGCGAGGGTGGCGCCGATGATCGAGGGGAGTGCTCCCCAGAGCAGGAGGGAGGTGATGAGTCCCTGCTGCCCGGCATCAAGGCCCATCTGCTCGGTGAGCAGGGGCAGGGCTCCGGAGATCGCTCCCGAATCGTAGCCGTAGAGGAGTCCGGAGAAGCCGGCGAGGATGGCGATGAAGATGATCTTGGTCGGGATGGGCTCGTTCGCGTGGTTGCGGGCGAGTCCGGTGTCGGAGGTCGTGTGGTCAGTCACAGCAGGGAACCTGGTTTCTCACGAGGTGATGGTCATCATGCTGGGGTGCCTTGCGCAGGGGCGCGCTGCGTCGAGCGGTGCTACGGCGGCCGGGGGCAGGAGGCGGGGTTCAGGCGGACTCGGGGACGGGTGTCGCCGAAGTGGTCGCCGAGGCGGTGCGCGCTGCCCATTCGGGGCCGTCGGGGTAGGCGAAGTCGGTGAGCGTCCGGGGCAGGATCTCGGCGCCGGCGCCCGGTGCCGAGGGCGGCCAGTATCTGCCGTCGTGGACGTCGACAGGGGTGACGAAGTGCTCGTGGAGATGATCGACGTATTCGATGCAGCGGTCGTCCATCGTCGCCGAGACCGCGACGAAGTCGAACAGCGAGAGGTGCTGGACGAGTTCGCACAGTCCCACGCCGCCGGCGTGCGGGCACACGGGCACTCCCGCGTGGGCGGCGAGGAGGAGGTTGGTGATGTTCTCGTTGACCCCGGCGACCCGGGTGGCGTCGATCTGCATGACGCGCAGGCCGTCGGCTTCGAGCATCTGCTTGAAGACGATCCGGTTCTGGCAGTGTTCGCCGGTGGCCACCGGAACCGGGGCGATGCCCTGCTGGATGGCCGCGTGGGCGAGGATGTCATCGGGCGAGGTCGGCTCCTCGACCCAGCGGAGATCGAACCGGGCGAGGTCGCCGATCCAGTCGATCGCTTCGGCGGTGCCCCAGTGCTGGTTGGCGTCGATGGCGATGGGGAACCCGGGTCCGCAGATCTCTCGGGCGATGCCGAGGCGGCGGATGTCTCGTCGCGGTTCGCGCCGACCTTGAGCTTGATCTGGGAGAAGCCCTCGTCGATGGCCTCTCGGCACAGGCGGGCGAGCTTCTCATCGGAGTAGCCGAGCCAACCGGGCGTCGTCGTGTAGGCCATGTATCCGGTCTCGCGGAGCTCGGCGATCCGCTCGGCCTTCCCGGGCTCGGCGGCATCGAGGATGGCGCGGGCGTCGTCGCGGGTCATGAAGTCGCTGAGGTAGCGGAAGTCGAGGAGGTCGAGGATCTCCTCGGGACTCATCCCGGCGAGGAGCTCCCAGAGGGGCAGTCCCGCGCGTTTGGCTTTGAGATCCCACATCGCGTTGACGATCGCGCCGATGGCCATGTGGCTCACGCCCTTCTCCGGGCCGAGCCAGCGCAGCTGGGAGTCGTGGACGAGGTCGCGCCAGAAGCCGCCCATGTCGGTGAGGATCGGTTCGACCTCACGTCCGACGAGGGTCTCGGCGATGACGCGCACGGCCTCGGTCTGGATGTCGTTGCCGCGGCCGATCGTGAAGACGAAGCCGTGGCCGGCGTCGCCGGCATCGGTGGAGACGATGAGGTAGGCGGCGGAGTAGTCGGGGTCGGGGTTCATCGCATCCGAACCGTCGAGACTCGCCGAGGTGGGGAATCGCAGGTCGACGACGTCGATCGCAGTGATCTGAGACATTTCGTCCTTTCGCACAACAGCAGCGTTGTGATCGGATGTCTGAACGGCCGGTCCTGGGAGCGATCGGTCGGTTCAGGGAATCGTTTCGCTGACCTGAGTCTAAACATAGGATGTTTGAGTGGTCAAGGGTGTGCTGGGCGGAATGCGTCGCCGAGGTGGGAGTGCGCGAGGCGCGCAGCGCCGGAGATGCTCGAGGGCAGTGCGGGGGCTGAGATCGGATGTCTGGTCGTCAGCGGTCGACGACGACTCCGTCGGCGTCGGCGAAGACCATGGCGCCGGGGCGGATCGTCGCACCGCCGAACTCGACGGTGACGTCGTGGTCGCCCGCGCCCGTCTTGCCGCTCTTGCGAGGATTGCTCGCCAGCGCCTTGATGCCGATGTCGAGGGTCGAGAGGACCTCGCGATCGCGCACGGCGCCGTTGATGACGACGCCGGCCCAGCCGTTGTCGATCGCGAGCCCGGCGATCATGTCGCCCATGAGCGCCGTGGCGATCGAGCCGCCGCCGTCGACGACGAGGACCGCGCCGTCGCCGGGCTGGGAGAGCACCGTCTTGACGAGGGCGTTGTCCTCGAAGCACCGCACGGTCCGGGCCGGACCGGAGAACGCGACCTTGTCCCCGAAGTCGGTGAAGTTCAGTGCGATCGAGTAGAGCTCGGGACCTCGTTCATCCCAGAGGTCGGCGTTTGAGACCGTCATCGATTCTCCCTGTTCTCGTGGGCGCTGGAGGTATGCCAGCACGCTAGCACGAGGACGAGTCCAGATGCCGAACCGTTTGGAACCGGGTCGGGCGACTCGCTAGGGTGGAACGGTGCCCTACTCCGTCGCGTCCCGTCTCGAAGCAGCTCGTGCTGCCGATTTCCCGAAGGCGAAGATCGTGACGACGCTGTCGAACGGCACGAACGGGTGGATGAGCTCGTGGGGCACGAACGCCCACGGTGAGATCGCCGGCTGCCCGCCGCCACGGCGCTGACTGCGCGCATCCGCATCTCTGCCGGTCAGCAGGGCTGACCGCACACCGGATCGTCGCGCACTCGCGTTCACTTCTCACCTCTGCGAAAGCGACCCCACCGATGTCTTCGGCTGTCCCGAACCCCACTGATCCGACCCCCTCCACCCTCACCGCACGGCCGGCGCGGGAGCGCCTCGCCCGCGTGCTCAAGCACGATGCCGTCGGCGGCATCCTCCTGCTCGCGGCGACGGCTGCGGCGCTCATCATCGCGAACTCACCGGCCGCCGACTGGTATGAGACCGTGCGGTCGACGAAGTTCGGCCCCGAGGCCCTCAAGCTCAACCTCTCGGCGAGCAGCTGGGCCTCCGACGGCCTCCTCGCGATCTTCTTCTTCGTCGTCGGCCTCGAGCTCAAGGAGGAGTTCGTCGCCGGCAAGCTGCGCAACCCGAAGACCGCCGCAGTGCCCGTCGCGGCGGCCGTGGGCGGCGTCGCGATCCCCTCGCTCCTCTACGTCCTCGTCAACCTCAACTCCGGCGGCAGCGCGTTGAGCGGCTGGGCGATCCCTGCCGCGACCGACATCGCCTTCGCCGTGGCGATCATCGCGATGGTCGGCAAGTTCCTGCCGCCGTCGCTGCGGACGTTCCTGCTCACGCTCGCCGTCGTCGACGATCTGCTGGCGATCGCCATCATCGCGATCTTCTACACCGACGACCTCTCCTGGCTGCCGCTGGGCTTGGCGCTGCTTCCCCTGCTCGCGTTCGCCGTCGCCGTGCAGCGGGGCATCCACGCCTGGTGGCTGCTCTTCCCGCTGGCGTTCGCCACCTGGACGCTCGTCCACGCTGCGGGGATCCACGCGACGATCGCCGGGGTCCTCCTCGGGTTCATGGTGCCGGTGGCCGCTAAGCGCCACGGCGGTCGACGGACCGGGGACCAGCGCGGCTTCCACGCGCACGACGGCATCCACGGCACCGAGGGCCACGGTCCGGCGGCGCAGTTCGCCGACAAGTGGAGCATCCCCTCGGCGGTGATCGCGGTGCCGATCTTCGCGTTCTTCGCCGCCGGCGTCAACGTCGGGGGACTGTCGGGACTCGCGGAGTCCCTGGGCAGTCCGGTCGCCCTGGGGATCATGCTCGGACTCGTCGTCGGCAAGCCGCTGGGCATCACGCTGGCGACCTTCCTCATCACCCGAGTCCGCGGATTCTCCCTCGACCGGACGATGCAGTGGGTCGACGTCGTCGGAGTCTCGTGCCTCGCCGGTGTCGGCTTCACCGTCTCCCTGCTCATCGGCGACCTCAGCTTCGGTGCCGATGACCCGCGGGCGCAGGTCGTCAAGGTCGGGGTGCTCTTCGGCTCACTGCTCGCCGCGCTGCTCGGAGCGGTCTGGCTGTCGGTGCGCAACCGGCACTACAGGATCCTCGCCGCCCACGTCGACGCGGGCACGCGAACGACCGCGGCGCAGGACTGAGCGGGGTCACGGTACCCAGATCCGTTCTGACCGGGCAAGATGGAGATAGCAGATCCGTTCGCTGGCATTGGAGGTCACTGATCATGTCCGAGACACCGGAACCCACCGAGGCGACCGAGGAGTCGTCCGCGCAGAAGGACGCCCGCGACGCGGCTCGTGAGCATGATGACCAGCTCGTCGAGGAGTGGGGCGACGAATCGTTCCCGGCCAGCGACCCGCCGGAGAACTACTGAGCTGACGCGCGACCGAGGCTCCTGATCCGGAAGAGCAGGAGTCCGGTCGTCGGCGCGCTCACTGGCGGAGTTCGTCGATGCGGCCGGTCTCGCCGACGATGACGAGCTTCGTCGTCGCGCGCGACATTCCGACGTAGATCATGTCCGCGGCTCGCGACTCGTCGCGGAATCCGTTGAGGCAGAGGACGACGGCGGGACGTTCGAGTCCCTTGAACCCGAGGACGTGCCCGTAGAAGACCTCCTCGGCGGAGAAGAACTGATCCCAGTACGCCTGGTAGCCCTCCTCCTCGACGATCTCCCGCTGCACCGGATGTCGGCTGCCTGTGGTGAGGAGGGCGATGTCACCGGGCTGCCATCCGGCGTCCATCAGCGCTTCGACCTGTCCGTCCGCCTCGGCGAGGGCCTCATCTGCGGGGACGGGGATGACGTCGATGTCCTCCGCGGGGCCGTTTCGGCTGATCGGAGGGTCGGTGGCGAAGCCGGAGAACGCGGTGACGATCTGTTCGGAGTTCCGGAGGTTCTCGTCGAGCTGGATGGGATTCATCGTGATCGGTGAGGTGCCGTGCCTGCCGAAGACGCGCTGGCGCTCGTCGGTGAACACGTAGAGGGTGCCCTCGGCCTGGTTGCGCAGGCACGATGCCACGGCCTCCCACCACAGGGGACTGAAGTCCTGGCCCTCGTCGATGATGATCGCGTCGAAGAGCTGACGGCGGGGACGGTCGTCGGCGAGCTCCCGGAGGCGGCGCGGCAGCTCCTCCTCCCAGTAGGCGGAGTCGTCGTCGCTGCCCTCCTCAGCGCCCCAGCTGACCGGCAGGTCGTGGAAGAGACCGACGTAGGCGGGTCGATCCGCCTCGGGCCACGCCGAGGTGACGAGCTGGAGGAATCGGCCCAGGCCCCGCGAATAGCACATGAGCGCGACCGACTTGCCCTCCTGGGTCAGGGCCTGCGCCTTCCGGAGGGCGAGGTAGGTCTTGCCGGAGCCGGCGCCGCCGCTGATCTCGGCGCGGGTCTGATGGCGGAGGACGCGGATGAGTCGCGCCTGCTCCTGGGAGAGCTGGCTGGCGCGGTCTTCGATGGCCTGAGCGCGCACGCGGAGGTTGGCGACCGCCAGATGGGTGCGTCGCAGATTCTTCGTCACCGCATCCAGCGGAACGCTCGGGTCATCCCGCTCGGGGATGCGGGCGTGACGGAGGGCCGCGGCGATCGCCTCGGCCAATCGGTGCATATCGGTGGCGTCTGCGAGGAAGTGCCGTGGCGCGTCGGGCAGGTCCCAATCGGCCGGGAGCTCGGTGTAGGGGAGAACGGCGAAGTGGATGAAGGGCCCGGGCATGCGGGAGAGTCGAGGCTGCAGGAAGCGGCGGAGTCCGTGTTTGGCGACCATCGCCTGGTCGATCGGGGACTGGTTGAGCCGGTGGCGCTGCTTCTTCGCGTCGTGGGTGTACCAGGTGCCGTCGACGACGTCGATCCGCCCGCCCTTGACCTCGATGACGGCGATGCCGAGTCCGGGCCAGAGGACGAGGACGTCGATTTCGACGTCCTTCGTCGCGGTCGTCACGCGTTGGCCGTGGATGAGGGTGACAGTGTCGGGCAGCTGCCGTTTCAGCGCCTTCCACACCGCTGCCTCGGCGCTCGACTTTCCGAAATCCGGTTCCTCCGGGATCAACGTCACCATGTCGTGAGCCTACCGGCTGGAAACCGGATGTCACGACTGGGGTAGTGGGATCTGTCGGTGGCGATTATCCGGAGAACCGCTGACGGTCGTCACGTCCGCCAGGTCGGTGCGATCAGGGCTGCACCTGGTGCCCCGCGTGCCAACCGAGAGGGTTGGTCTCCTCAGCTGTGGCCCGCAGCGTGGACAGTGCAGTTGTGAGCTTCTTCGACATCCGCGTCTCTGCTCTAGTCACCGCAATGATCGTGTTCGAGACCTCCGGATTGATCAGCGGAACGTAGTTCACCGGCAGCCCGTGGAACGACCGTGTGGTCGGGTGCGGGACAGCATTGGCGATCGACACCCCCAGTCCCATGGCCACCATCGAGCGGATCGTCTCCGCATCGGGAATGAGCCAGCGCACCTGAGGTTCGAGACCGAGGGTGCGCATCTGTGCAACGACGAGATCAGCTGTGGGCGGTGAATCGAGAAGAATGAACGAGTCATTGCGCAGGGCGCGAAGGTCCAGTTCTGCCTGACCTGCGAGAGGGTGATCGGCGGCGATCACCGCATGGGATTGCACGGCCATGAGTTCATGTTTCTGTAGCCCGGCGAATTGCAGCTGCCGGAGATACATCACGGCAATGTCGATCTCCCCGTCGAGGACGCGGCGCTGGCATTCGACAGGGGCCGCCTCGTGGAAGGAGATGTCGAGGGCTGGATACTCGCGGCTGAACGCGGCCGCCACGCCGGGGAAAATGCGCGGTGCCGCGGTGGGGATGCAGCCGATACGGAGGTTGCCTTGCAGAGTTGCCACGTCGCCGATCGATTCGACCGCCTCGGTGACGGTCGCGAGGATCGCTCTGGCATGGAAAGCGAACTCGCGCCCTTCGCTGGTCGGGCGTGCGCTGCGGGCCGGTCCGCGCGCAAGAAGTGTGACTCCGAGCCGCTTCTCAAGCTGACCGAGTGCTGCGGAGACCGTCGCTTGGGAGACCCGGCACGCTTTCGCTGCTGCGCTCACCGACCCGTGGTCAAGGACGGCAAGGAAGTACTCGACCTGGCGGAGCGTGAAATCATTCATCGAGTCTTCCTATGTTGTTCACGTATTAATTTTGCTTTTTCTTTTGATGATCCTGCGAAAGACTGGTCACGTCAACCCGACATCGCAATGAGGCAGAAGGGCGCGCCACGATATGGATGAATCGAAGATGAAAGTCATCACCCTGGGGACTTCCGGGGGACCGCGGTGGTGGAAAGGGAACCTTCGCGACCGTTCTGGGATCGCCACGGCGATCGTCGTCGGAGATCGGTTCTACCTCGTCGATGCCGGCCATGGGGTCGGACGCCGGATCCGCCAGGCGGGCCTTGAGCTCAGTGACCTCGGAGGCGTGTTCATCACCCACCTCCACTCCGATCACACGTTCGATCTTCCAGCGCTCATCGTGTTCGGCATGCACGAATTGCAGCATCGTGCTGACCATCCGGTGCCCATTGTCGGCCCGGGACAGCGCGGAGCCCTTCCCCCCCGTCTCGCCGCGAGCGATCGTGACTCCACGGCCCGTGGCCCCGGCGAATCCGACGCCGGGTGTGGTCGGGATGTTCAACAGCATTGTCGCGGCGTATGCGACCGATATCAATGATCGGGTGCTCGACTCACTGCGAACGTCGCCCGAAGTGCTGTTCGACCCGCGCGACATCACTGTCCCAGAGACCATCGGCTTTCATCCGAACACGAATCCGCACCCTGATATGGAGCCGTTCGTCGTCTTCGAAGACGACTGCGTCACGGTCACGGCGACCCTCGTCGAGCATCCGCCGATCGCCCCGGCATTCGCCTTCCGGTTCGACAGCGAGTTCGGATCGGTCACCGTCTCCGGCGACACCCGCGAAGCTGCGAATCTCGTTCGTCTTGCGCACGATACCGACATCCTCCTCCACGAAGCGATTGACTTCTCGTGGGTCGACGGAATGTATGAGCATCGCACCGATGAGGAGGGCCGCGCCTCGCGCGACCACCACTACAAGTCGCACACCTCGTTCGACGGAGCCGTCAGGATCGGAAATGCGGCAGGAGCGAAGACTTTGGCTCTCCACCATCTCGTGCCGGGCGCTGCCGATGAGGGCAGTTGGGCGCACGGTCAGGAACTCTTCAACGGACAGTTCCTCGTTCCCGACGATCTTGACGTGATCCCGGTCAAGTCGCACGCCGATCTTTCGCACAGGAGCTGAACACCGTGGTCAATCACAACAACGGCGTTGTCGATTCCGAAGGCCTGCAGACATCTCTGCGCACGCCTGAGATGAAGAGGATTCTCGCGTCCAGTTTCATCGGTTCGGCGATCGAGTTCTACGATTTCATGCTCTACGCGACGGCGTCCTCGATCGTCTTCGCACAGCTCTATTTCGCCGACCTCGGTCCTGGGCTGTCCTTGCTGGCCTCCTTCAGCACATTGGCTGCCGGATACTTCGCTCGACCGCTCGGCGGAGTGATCTTCGGGCATTTCGGCGACAAGGTCGGACGCAAGATCGCCCTGGTCGTCTCGATGGTCATGATGGGTGGGGTGACCGTCATCATCGGCCTCCTCCCGCCGACAGCGACTATCGGCGTGATCGCTCCGATCACGCTCTTCGTACTTCGCATCATCCAGGGTGTGGCGGTCGGCGGTGAATGGGGTGGAGCGGCACTGATGGCGCTGGAACACGCTCCCAAGAATCGCCGAGGGTTCGCAGCCGGATTCGCCAATGCGGGCGGACCCGCCGGCGCCGTGCTCGCCACACTGGCACTCTCACTGACAGCGGCGCTGACGGGAGACGCCTTCACGGACTGGGGATGGCGCATTCCGTTCCTCTTCTCCGCGGCACTGATCGCGCTGGGACTCTTCATCCGACTCAAGGTCAGTGAGACTCCCGCTTTCAAACGACTCGAAGAGGAGAGCGAGAAGCGGAGGGTGCCGCTGGTCACCATCTTCGGACGATATAAGAAGCAGCTGCTCATCGGAATGGCTGCAACAGCGACGATGTACGTGACATCGGGGCTGACCACGGTATGGGGCGTCTCTGTTGCGGTCGCCGCCGGAGAGAACAACTCTGAAGTGCTCAATTGGAAGGCTACGGGTGCAATCATCACGGTCATCGTCACCCTCATCGTTGCCCGGTTGAGCGACAAGCTCGGGCGCAAACGGACTCTGATATTCGCACACAGCATCGCCGTGATCATGGCGCTGCCGCTCACGCTCCTCCTCGTCATGGGCGAGATCGGACCCTTTGCCGTGGCGATCGTCGTCGGCAATGGCCTCGTGCAGGGTATGCTGTTCGGCCCCATCGCGGCTTTCGTCTCAGAGCTCTTCCCTCCCCAGGTTCGCTATTCGGGTGCCTCTCTCGGATATCAGATGGCGGCAGCGTTGGGCTCGGGATTGATGCCGGTCGTCGCATCGGCGTTCATTCTCGTCCCCGGGGCCGGTCCGTTCCTCATCGCCGGAGTGTGGGCGCTCTGTGCGATCATCGGCATCATTGCTGTCGTCGCAAGTCGCCCGGTGGACGACGGCGAGCAATCCGACGACGGAGAACATCCGCGGAATGCGGACCTCGACGGCGGTCACCAGCCGAGCACCGCGACGGTTGACCGCCTCACCGCCTCGTTGGAGCCTTCCGGAACGTCCGCGCCGAACCGGCACGCCGTGACCAGGCGTCCGGTCACCTGAACGGTGGCTTCCACAGTCCCAACCCCGACAGACCCCTGCCTCAGGTGTTGTTTCCTGCACCTGAGGCAGGGGTCAGTCTCCGTTCTGCCGTCGATCCCAGTCGACGTCGAGCGCGAAGTCGATGAGGGCCTGAACCCGTGCCGACACCTCGACGCCGGAGGGCCAGATGACCTCGACGGCGACGGGCTCGACGGCCGGTTCGATCTCTTTGACCACCAGCGGATAGCCCTCGTAGCTGGCCGGGTTCTTCTGCCGCTGGACGAGGACGCCGTAGCCGAGTCCGCGGGCGACGAGTGTGCGCACGACCTCGTAGCTCGTCGTCCGGTAGCGGACATGGGGATCGAGCCCGCGGTCATGGAACATCGTCAGCGTGTGCTGGCTCGAGGGAGGGGAGTCCAGGAGGATCATGTCCCGGTCGACGAGGTCCTCGAGACGCACCGTCTCCGCCTCGGCGAAGGGATCGTCGGGGGAGAGGATGACATGGGCCGGTTGGGCGAAGAGCCGGGCCCGGTTCGGGGTGCCGGGCACCAGGGTCTCGTAGACGAAGGCGACGTCGATCTCTCCCGACTCGAGCTTTCCCGCCAGCCGGTCCTGCGGCGTCTCGACGATCTCGAGACTCACCCGGGGATGCTGCTGGCCGAAGTCGGCGAGGAGGACGGGCAGGATCATCGGAGCCAGCGTCGGATAGCACCCGATCGTGATGGGACCGACGAGCTCGCCGTCGACGGGGGTGAGCTCGCGTTCGAGTTCGTTCGCCTCGGCGAGCAGCGTCTGAGCGCGGGCGGCGACCTGGCGGCCGGCGGCTGTGAGGACGAGGCCGTGGGCCTTCTTCCGGATGCACAGGTGGGCGTCGAGCTGATGTTCGAGCGCGGTGATCGCATCGGAGATCGCCGAGGAGGACACGTGGAGCTCGGCCGCGGCGGCGGAGATCGTGCCCAGCCTCGCCGCAGTGAGGAGGTAGGAGAGCTGGCGGAGGCTGAACCGTGGGGGCTGATCAGAATGCATTTCCGTTTTTCCTGAATATGATGTGCGGATAATTCCGCTTTTCCTTTGCTTCCATTCTCCACATACTGGTCAGTGAACGCCATCACATCTCACAGTCGAGGGGGAAGACGACGATGACTTCTCAGATCCACACCGGTTCTCCGACCGGAATCGAGACCGCACCGGTTGCCGATTGGGTGACGATCCCGGAGCTCTACGCCGATCCGTTCCCCATCTACGATCGTCTGCGGGCCGAAGGCGGAGTCCACTGGGTGCCCTCGGTCAACCGCTACCTCATCACGAGCTACGAGGCGGTCAGTGAGACCGAGCACGACCAGGAGACCTACTCCGCGAACGAGAAGGGCTCGCTGCAGATCCGCGCGATGGGCCACTCGATGCTCCGCCGCGACGATCCCGAGCACTACCCCGAGCGCCGTGCCTGGCAGACCGTCCTCAAGCCCGGCTACGTCAAGCGGGTGTGGACGCAGATGTACCGCGAGGTCGCCGAAGGCCTCCTCGCCGACCTCAAAAACAAGGGCACGGGAGCGGACCTCATCTGGGACTTCGCCGCACCCTACGCCGCAGAGACCCTGCGCCGGATGATCGGCCTCTACAACGTCGACCAGGCCGACATGCAGCGCTGGTCGCAGACCCTCATCGACGGGGTCGGCAACTACGCCGACGACCCTGAGGTGTGGGCGAAGTCGGAGCGCTCGTTCAACGAGGTCGACGACGCGCTCGACGAGATGCTCGAATACCACCTCACCCATCGGGACGACTCCCTGCTGTCGGGTCTGCTCTCGATGCCGGGGGAGACGATGCCGATCGAGAAGATCCGCGCGAACATCAAGATGACCATCGGCGGTGGGCTCAACGAACCGCGCGACGCCCTCGGGGTCGCCGCCTACGCGATGTTCACCCACCCCGAACAGCGGGCCGCGGCGATGGCCGATCCCTCCCTGTGGCCGACGGTGTTCGAGGAGACCATTCGCTGGATCGCCCCCATCGGCATGTACTCGCGCCAGGTCACCCACGACACCGTCCTCGCCGGCACCCCGCTGCCCGCCGGTGCCCAGCTGGCATCTGCGTGCTGTCGGCGAACCGGGACGAGAGCATCTGGACCGACGCCCACACCTTCAACATCCACCGGGAGGTCAAGCCGCACCTCGCCTTCAGCAAGGGCGTGCACGTGTGCCTGGGCAACTGGGCGGCCCGGTCGGAGATCGCCGAGGTGGCCCTTCCCCTGCTCTTCAACAGCCTGAAAGGGCTCGACATCGACGAGAGCCGGGAGACCCGCATCGGCGGCTGGGTGTTCCGCGGAATGCTCTCCCTGCCGATCACGTGGACCTCGGCCAGCGACGCTCCCGACTACGGTGCCGCCCACACCGGCGCCACCGCCTCGGCGACGGAGAAGGACAAGGGCCCGGGCCCGCGGATCGCGATCGTCGGCTCGGGGCCCTCCGGCTGCTTCAGCGCGAAGGAGATCATCCGCCGGGTGCCCGGCTCCGCGGTCGACGTCTACGACCGGCTCCCCGTGCCCTACGGCCTCCTCCGCTACGGAGTCGCTGCCGACCACCAGGGCACGAAGTCCGTCGAGACGCAGTTCGACAAGCTCTTCGCCGACCCGCGGGCCCGGTTCATCGGCAACACCGAACTCGGTCGGGACGTCAGCCTCGACGAGCTCAAGGCGAACTACGACTCCGTCGTGCTCGCCAGCGGACTCTCCCACGATCGGGCGCTCGAGGTCCCCGGTGCCGAGCTCGACGGCGTCTACGGAGCCGGCCGGATCACGCGCCTGCTCAACGGTCATCCCGACGAGGACTTCGCTGACGCGGTCCTCCCACGGCTCGGGGCGCGGATCGCCGTCGTCGGCCAGGGCAACGTCGCCGTCGACATCATCCGCCTGCTCACCTGCGAGTCCACAGCACTCGAAGGCAGCGACATCGACGACCGCATCCACTCCCGAATGCGCGAGGACGTCTCCCGCATAGACGTCGTCGGCCGCTCGGGCGCGACGGCGGCGAAGTTCGACCCCGTGATGATCCGCGAACTCGCCCGGACCCGCGGCCTCCGCCATGTCCTCCACGGCGTCGATCTCGATTCCACGGCACCGGGCAAGGACGCGAAGCTCGACGCCCTCCGCGATCTCGTCGCCGCCGACGGCGGCGCCGCGGCGATCGAGGTCCACTGGTGGTTCGGAGCGATTCCGCAGGCGATCACCGGAGACACCAGCGTCGCCGGCATCGACCTCGACGTCGCCGGTTCCGCCGTCCACCTCGACGTCGACTCGGTGATCTCGGCGATCGGATTCGTCCGCGACATCCCTACGATCGGGCAGCTCGGCATCTGCCCGGTCTCGCCGATCCCCGGAGACGGCAGGATCGATGACCGGCTCTTCGCGATCGGCTGGCTCAAGGGCAACGGTCGGGGGACGATCCCCGACCAGCGCACCGAGGCGAAGGCTCTCGCCGCGCTCATCTCCGCCGAGGTCGACGCCGGGACGATCACGGTCGGCGCCACCGGCCTCGACCCCCGGGAAGGGGCGACCGACTTCGACGGGTGGCGTCGCATCGACCTGCGCGAGCGCCTCGGTGCCGGCCTCGGACGGTGCCGGTCGAAGATCACCGCGCGTGACGAGCTGCTCGAGGTGGCCCGGGACGCCAGCCTCGACGGGCAGCTGACGGCCGCCTCGGCGAGCACGAGCAGCGATCTGGCCCCCGACGTGCCGCTGACGATCCTCTTCGGAACGGAGTCGGGCAACGCCGAACTCGTCGCCGAGGAGCTCGGATCGTTCCTCGGCCAGCGCGACGATCTCGTCATCTCCGACCTCGCCGCGGTCGATCCGACTGAACTCGACCCCACGCGGTTCCACCTCATCGTGTGCTCGACGTACGGCGACGGTGACGTCCCGAGCTCGGCGGCGGACTTCTTCGCCCGCCTCCACGATGACGACGTCGACTGTGCCGGAGTGCGCTTCGCGGTCTTCGGGATGGGCGATGCCAGCTACACGAAGACCTATTCGCGGGGCAGCGAGCGCCTCACCGAGGCCCTCGAGGCCAAGGGCGGGGTCCGGGTCGGCGAGTACGGACGCCACGATGCCGGGGGAACCGTGCCGGCGGCCGAGGCGGCCTGCGAATGGGCGGAAGGAGTGCTGACGAACCTCACGACAGAACTCTCCCCGGCCTGATCTGCCGCACAGCCCAGCCCACCCCGGCTGTCAGCCCGCCCCGAATGTGGGGCGGGCGTTTCCCGACCATCACCTGAACAAGGACGTTCACATGACTGCGACACCCGCACTCACCACCCCTGCCCAGAAGCGAAACCAGCGGAAGGTCGCGTTCGCCGCGGTCATCGGCACGACGATCGAGTGGTACGACTACTTCACGTACTCGACGGCGGCCGCCCTCGTCTTCGCCCAGCTCTACTTCGCCCCCGCCGGGGAGGCGATCGGACAGATGCTCGCCTTCGCGACGATCGGCATCTCGTTCCTCTTCCGCCCGCTCGGGGCGTTCCTCTCCGGGCACTTCGGCGACAAACTGGGGCGCCGCTTCATCCTCGTCGTCACGCTTGTGACGATGGGTGTGGCGACCGCGCTCATCGGTCTCATCCCCACATACGAGACGATCGGCGTCACCGCACCGATCCTCCTCATCCTCCTGCGCATCATCCAGGGCCTGTCCGCCGGCGGCGAATGGGGTGGGGCGGCGCTGCTCGCCGTCGAGCACGCCGACGCCGACAAGCGGGGGCGGGCCGGATGCTACCCGCAGCTGGGTGTGCCGCTGGGCATGCTGCTGTCCTCGGGCGTCATCGCGCTCATGACCGGAGTCATCTCACCGGGTGACGCGTTCATGGAATGGGGCTGGAGGATTCCGTTCCTCCTGTCCGTCGTGCTCATCGGCGTCGGCTACTGGGTGCGCCGCTCGGTCGAGGACACGCCCGTGTTCAAGGAGATCCAGGTCGAAGCGGCCAAGCGCAAGGCTCCGATCATCGACCTGTTCCGCAAGCACTGGCTGCTCGTCATCGTCGCCGCCCTGATCTTCGCCGGCAACAATGCCAGCGGCTACATGACCACCGGCGGATTCGTCACGAAGTACGCGACCGATCCCGTCGGCTTCGAACCGACCCAGGTGCTGCTGGCGATCACCTTCGGGTCGTTCGTCTGGCTCATCTCCACCGCGGTCTCCGGCGTGCTGGCCGATCGGATCGGGCGCGTGAAGACGTACGTCATGGGGTTCATCATCCTCATCGTCACGGCGTTCCCGCTGTTCTGGCTCATCGACACCGGCAACCTCGGTCTGCTCTACCTCGCCCTCGGCGTGTTCTCCATCGGGCTCGGCCTCTCCTACGGTCCGCAGGCCGCGCTCTACGTCGAGCTCTTCCCCGCCTCGATCCGCTTCAGCGGCGTGGCGATCTCCTATGCGCTCGGCGCCGTCCTCGGCGGGGCCTTCGCCCCGACGATCGCGCAGGCGCTGCTGCAGGCGACGGGAACGACGGCTTCGGTCTCGCTCTACCTCGTCATCATGGCGGCGATCTCGCTGCTCGCCGTCTCCGTCGTCCGCGACCGTCGCGGCATCGACCTGTCCGTGGGCAACGAAGAGGAGCAGGCGACCGGAGTGTGGCGTCGCCGCTGACACCGCCGAGGCGGCCGTCCGGGATGGGCGGTCGCCTCGGTGGTCGGTCAGTGCGGATGGTCGCCGAGGTGGGGCGGCACGGGCCGTGTCACTCGAGCCCGCTCGACGAGCACGGCGATGCGCACGCGATTGTTCGTGTCGAGCTTGAAGTTGATCCGGTTGAGGTGGGTCTTCACCGTGGCCGGACTCATGAACGTCGCCTCGGCGATCTCCTGGTTCGACAGTCCGTCGGCGACGAGCACGGCGATCTGAAGCTCGCGTTCGGTGAGGGTGGCGAGCTGCTCTTCGGCCAGGCGCTGGCTGCGCTGGTCGGGATTGGCCGTGACCTTCCTGATCATCATCTTCGTCGCCTGCGGGGAGAGGAAGGACTCTCCGTCATGGACACGGCGGATCGCCTCGGCGAGGGCGGTGGGACCGATGTCCTTGAGGATGTACCCGACGGCGCCGGCATCGAGGGCGCGGAAGAGGTAGTCGTCGGTGTCGAAGCTCGTCAGCGCCACGACCTTCGGCGGGCGCACCCCGTTGGTCAGGCGCTCCATGGCCTCGATGCCGCCGATGCCGGGCATGCGGATGTCCATGAGGACGAGATCGGGGAAGTGGAGTGCGACCTTCTCCAGCGCCTCTTCTCCGCTGTGGGCCGATCCGACGACGTCGATGTCCGGGGCCGCGTCGAGGATCCCCCTGATCCCGGTGACGACCATCTGATCGTCGTCGACGACGATGACGCGGATGGGTGCGGCGGTCTCGGTCATGAGCGCAACACTACCCGAGGCCCCGGACACCGCGAGTCCGGTGCCGCACCGTCTCCCGCCGCCCCGGACTCACCCCCGACGGGGGAACGGCGGCAGCGAGACGTCGACGACGAACTGGCCGTCCCGGACGCCGATGTCCGCGGTGCCGTCGAGCATCGCCGCCCGCTCCCGAATCCCTTCGAGCCCGGCCCCCGAGCCCGTTGAGGACAGGCCGTGCCGGCCCATCGCTGACGGGACATCGCCGTGGGTGAACGGCCGGGTCGACGGTCGGGGCGGAACCTCCTCGGCGCGGGGATCACGGCGCTCACCCGGTCGACCGGCCTGCGGGGCGGGATTGGCGATGACGATCCGGGCGCCGCGGTCGGCCGACACACCGACGTCGACGGTGACCGGAGCGCCCGGGGCGTGCTTGATCGCGTTCGTCAGGGACTCCTGGACGATCCGGTAGACCGCCCGGTCGAAGACCGTCGACGCGGCCTCGATGTCCTGGATGATGATCGAGGGCCGAATGACCGTTCCGGTCGCCTGCACCGAGGCGACGAGCTGCGGAATCGACTGCATGGACGCCAGGCTCGGGGGAGTGGACTGCTCCTTCTTCGGACCGGTGCCCGTGAGCGTTCCCTCCCGCACCCCGCCGACCAGATGCCGCAGGTCCTCGAGTGAGGCGTGCGCCTCCTGACGCAGCGCCGAGGCGGTCGACGCGACATCCGAATCGCCCTTCCCGCCGACCTCGAGGGCACCACTGTGCAGGGAGATGACCGAGAGCCGGTGGGAGAGCGTGTCGTGGAGCTCGCGGGCGAGCAGCTCACGCTCGGACTGCCGGGCGAGCTCTGCGCTCAGTGCCTCATTGCGCTGCGCCTCGTGCGAGGCGAATGCCTCGACGGACTTCATCCGCCGGGTGCGGCGCAGGAGGAAGCCGACTCCGAGGCTGATGCCGAGAGCGAGCAGGCCGACCGCGATCGTCACCCCGTCGACAGCCAGCCCCAGATCGCGTGGCGGGGCCGGCGTCGTGACGTTGCCGGGGGTGGAGCCGGAGGTGATGAAGAGGAAGCTGAACGGGTTGAGCGCGGTCGGCATCAGGCACATGCGCACGATCGCGAGGACCGCGACGCCGGATCCGACGATCGCTGCGGTCGCTGCCGCGCGGCGGGTGCCGCGGATGATGAGGTGGAACATGCCGATGAGCATGAGCAGGCAGTCGCCCCAGGCCAACGCCAGTCCGAGCCCGACCGCGAAAGGCACCCACGGCCACCTCCGGCGCACGAACACCGCGCCCCACAGGGGGAGCAGGAAGAGGACGACGAGCACGCCGATGACGCTGACGACGCCGGCCTCGAACGCCCACGTGTTCGCGACGAGAGCCATCACCGACTGCAGGTAGCCGATGGCGAAGAGTACGACGCCGACAAGGATGCTCAGGGTCACCGACAGCCAGCGGGGCATCCGTGTCCGTTGTCCCGGAGCGAATGCCGGTCCGATCTCGTGTTCGTTTGTCGGCTGCGCGGCCCGGTCGTGCGGCTGGGCGCGGGGCAACTGCTGAGCTGGGGCCGCCTGCTGAGGCCGGGCCGGGAGCGGTTGTGCGGCCGGGAGCGGCTGAGCGGCGTGCAGGCCGGGACCGTTGAGAGAGGTCGGCGGCATGCTCGGCTGCTGACCGGGCCGCGGCGGGACGCTGAGGCCGGGACGCTCGGCGCCTCGGGATGCGGCGTCCGTGCCGACCCGTCGCCGGCCGACAGCGGATCGGGGTGCTGCGACCGTCCGCGCCGGGGCGGGAGGGCGCCGCGTTCGGGTGAGAGAGCACCGTGCTCCGGCGGCTGCGACCCGCCGGCAGTCGGCTGCCCGTCGCGCCGAGGCGGTTGAGGCCCGCGCTGCGGCGGGAGTGGATGACCTGACACAGAAGAATCGTATCGGCACGGTCTGACACGCGTAGTCCACCGATCGGGTCGAGCGGCCTCCACCGATCGGCTAACCCGATCGAGCCGATGGGCGGACGCGCCCGGTGCGGCGCTGCTCGAAGCTGGGTGGGTCACAAGCACTCGCTTCGCCGCTCGCCTCGAGCGGCGAAGCGCCCGCCGAACATCCGGTGTCGAACGACACCGGTCACGGCCGCCTCAGCCGATCAAGGAGCACCATGTCGAACCCGCAGAACCCTCAGCAGCCTGGACCCCAGCAGCCCGGATCCCAGCAGCCCGGACCCCAGCAGCCGCATCCCCAGCAGCCCGGCCCGCCATCCCACCAGGGTCACCCGCAGGCCGGGCAGCCCATGCAACCGCAGTATGCCTCGCCGTACCCGAACGGCCAGGGCGGATACGCTCCCGCGGGCGCCGGCTCCCAGCAGCCGGCGCAATACGGCCAGCCCGCCTACGCCCCGGCGTTCGGGCAGCCCGGGTCGCCGAACGGCCAGAAGCCCGCGAAGCAGAAGAAGCCGCTGCTCAAGCGCTGGTGGTTCTGGCTCATCGTCATCGTCGTCGTCATCATGCTCATCAACGCCATCAACGGCGGAGGCGGCGACACCACCGAGGACACCGGGTCGACGAGTTCGCAGGAAGGCGGCGAGGCCGGCTCTGCCGAGGAGAACAACGCTGAGGAGCAGCCTGCCAAGGAGAACAAAGCCGAGGAACAGCCCGCCGAGGACAAGGCCGCGCCGGCCGAATACGGCATGGGTGACGCTGTGGCCGCCGACGGCTGGGAGATCACCGTCGACAAGGTCGAGGACGGCATCTCGACGGTCGGGTCCGAATTCCTCAACACGCAGGCTCAGGGGCAGTTCGTCAAGGTGTCGGTGGCCGTGAAGAACACGACGTCGGAGCCGGCGTTCTTCTACGAGGACAAAATCAAGCTCGGCGACGACAAGGGCAACGCGTACTCCTCCGATTCGGAGGCCGGGCTCTACGCCGATGAGGACTCGATCCTCTTCCTCGAGGAGATCAACCCCGGCAACACCGCCGAAGGCGTCCTCGTCTTCGATGTGCCCAAGGACGTCAGCCCCGACCGGCTCACATTCGAAGGCGGGATCTTCTCCGATCCCGTGGAGATCTCCCTGAAGTGATGACCTCGCCGAGGTGACCGCGCTGCAATCGCGGCACTGGTCCGGTCCGTTCGTCGGGCCGGACCGGTGCCGTCTGCTCGGGTCGGTGTGCAGGAGGCTCAGGCCGCTGAGGCTCAGCCGTCGAGTTCGTCTCTGCGATCGACGACGGCCCGCGCGGCCGCCAGCGTCTGTCCGAGGAATCCCCGGCCGAACAGGCGGACGTGAGCGAGCAGGGCGAAGAACGAATGCGCCGGCAGGTCGGCCCGCCATCCGCGGGGCAGCGGGTGCTCGGCCTCGTAGCCGGAGAAGATCTCCTCGAGGAACGGCGTGCCGAAGAGCGCGAGGAGGGCGAGGTCCTCGAGGCGGTGGCCGCCGTGCGCGGCGGGATCGATGAGTGTGCCGCCGTCGGGAGTCCACATGAGATTGCCTGCCCACAGGTCGCCGTGCACGCGTGATGGCGGCTCGGTTCCGGTGCCGGCGATTCCGTCGAAGGCTCCGGACTCGATTGCCTCGATCGCCGAGGTGATCGCTGAGTTCTCCTCGATCGTCAGCTCACCGGCGATGGCCGAGGCCGTGGGTGCCAGGCGCGTGCGCACCCAGAAGTCGGAGAAGGACGAGTCGGCGGTCACGGGCACCTCGAAGGGCGAATCGAGCGGACCGAACCATGCCTTGTCGGCCGGTGCCCAACCGAATGCCGCAGCGCCCGAGTCGTGCAGTCGCGCGAGCCTGCGACCGAATTCGGCCGCATCACCGGCATTCGGGCTGATCGTCTCAAGCCGGGTAAGGCGCAGCGAATCCTCGTCGACCCCGCGCACGCCGACGACGGGCACGACTCCCCGTGCGGCTAGCCACTCGAGTCCGGCCGCTTCGGCCGCGAAGAATCCCCGTGGGGCACCGGCCCGCTGCTTGACGAAATCACCCATGCCACCAGGCTATCGGGGACGACCCGTCGAATCAGGGCTGAAGGTGCTTCCGCATCCACACGGTATCGCCGTGGACGGGGTCGGGGTCGCGCAGACCGCTGTCGGAGAATCCGACCTTCTCGAGCACCCCGAACGAAGGTGCGTTCCATTCGCGGACCGACGCCCACAGCCGCGGCAGCCCGGCGCTCTGCGCCGCGGTCGTGACCGCGCGCGCCGCCTCGGTGGCATAGCCGACACCATGCGCCTGGGAACAGAGCTCGAAGGCGATCTCCGGTTCCGCCGCGCTCGCGCCGCCGACGATGAGCCCGCAGTACCCGAGGAACTCGACGGAGTCTCTGCTCTCGACAGCCATCAGACCGAATCCGGCAGCGTCGGCCTCGGCGCGCTGTTCGGCCAGGGACTGCGCCAGATCCTCGACGGTCGGTCGACCGTCTTCGTCGATGCGGCGTGCCGCGGGCACCCGCGGATCGCGCTCGATCCACAGTCGCCGCACCGCCTCGGCGTCGGCAGTGACGAGAGGACGCAAACGCAGCCGTGCAGTGACGAGGTCGGGGCCGATCCTCACCCTGCGACGGGATTGAGCTGTTCGCGCGCGGCCTCGAGATGGCCGACGTCGCCGGTGTCGAGGGCGTAGAGACCCAGGTCGACCGCCGCGGTCGAGAACATCTCCGCACAGTGCTCGGCGAGCTTGGGCCACACCCTCCCGCCGCGTTCGACATAGCGCTCGACAGTCAGGTCGAACGCCTCGGGGGACACGCTCATCTGGTGGAACATGAAGTCCCGCGCGGGATCGCCGACCGCCGCCGTCGTCCAGTCGAGCAGGCCGACGATGCGGGTTCCCTCCATGAGCTGATGCGCGGGGTAGATCTCCCCGTGCGTCACCGTCGACCACGTCGGCCAGTATCGATCGTCGTCGAGCCACGCCGCCCAGCGCTCCCGCAGATCCTCTGCGACCTCGAACTCCCTGACCACGGCAGCGATGTCCTCGCGCTTCTGCTGCCTCACCTCGGCGGGGGAGAGGATGGGAATTCCCGAATCGCGCACCACCGCCGGATCGACGGCGTGGAGTTCAGCGAGGACATCTCCGAGCGAGTGCGCATAATCGGTGGCTTCGACATCGAAATGCCACCGAGGCTGCGCATCCTCATCGAGGGTGAGCCCCGGACTGCCCGGCAGCAGGGGATAGGCGATGAGTCGGTCGGTGTGGATCTGCCAGTCCGGGACGTCGACGCTCAGGTGCGGGGCGACGCTGCCGAGGAACCGTCCCTCGACGTCGGCGCGCTCGGTGACATCCGGACGCCGCGGAATGCGCAGCACCCACGCTGAGCCGTCGGCCGCCTCGGCGAAGGCGACTCGGAAGTCCAGGCCGATCTCATCGATGGAGACCGACTCGGGAACGAGCGTGAGGCCGTGCTCGGCGGCCAGTTCGCTGATGGCGAGGGGACTGCGGGGTGACTGGTCCATCCCTCCACTGTTGCCCAGCAGGGAAGCGAAGTACAGCCGACTCGGGCCAGTCGTCCAGCTTGTGACGAACTTGTGTCATTCGGCAAGACATATGCGCAATAATGCTTGCTGGAAAACTGCATCCGTGCCACGATGAGACGACGCTGGTGTTTACCTCACCTCGATCGATGTCGATCGAGCGGGCTGAAAGGGAAGAGACATGAACGGCACCACCATCATCTGGATCGTCGTCGCAGCCGTCGTCGTCATCATCGCCATCATCGTCATCGTCGCGCTGGCTCGGCGGGCTCGCGCCAAGAAGATGGAGGAGCGCCGCCAGCAGGCCGCGCAGATCCGCGAGGAGGTCGCCGCAGCCGCTCCGACGACGGCGGCCTACGAATCGGAGGCAGAGGCCGCTCGGTCCCGCGCCCTCGATGCCCAGGCCGAAGCCGACGCGAAGGCCGAGGCGGCCCGCCAGGCCGAGGTCGAATCCCTCAAGGCCGCAGCCCGTGCCGACGAGTACGAGACCGCGGCCAACCAGCTCGAGGATTCCGCGGAGAAGTCCCGGCTCGAGCAGGAGCGCTTCCTGCAGCGCGCCGATGAGCTCGATCCGGACACGAACACCGACGCTGACCGCCGTGACGATGGCGACGCCGATCGCCGCCGTGATGGGGATGTCGATGGTCGCCGCGATGGGGACTGGGACAACACCGATCGTGATCGCGATGGCCGCGATCGTGACGGCCGCGATCGTGACAGCGGCTATGCTGCGGCAGCGGGAACCGGCTATGCGGCGTCCGAGAGCCGCACCTATGACACCGCTGATGGCGTCGCCTCGGAATCGGCAGACGCCCGTGGGTTCGAGACCGCCGACGGACGCGGCTACACCGGCACCGAGCAGCGGACGTTCGAGACGACCGACGGCCGCGGCTATGCCGAATCCGACACCCGCGCCTACGACGGTGCCGACGGGGTCGGCTACGAGACCACGGAGCGCCGCACCTTCGATGACGCCGATGGCCGCGGCTATGCCGAATCCGACACCCGCGCCTACGACGGTGCCGACGGGGTCGGCTACGAGACCACGCAACGCCGCACCTTCGACGACGCCGATGGCCGCGGCTACGCCGAATCCGACACCCGCGCCTACGACAGCGCCGACGGGGTCGAATACGAGGTCACCGAACAGCGGACGTTCGACCCCGCCGACGGTTCGGGCTCCGACACCGCTGACGGCAGGGGAGTGAACGGGGCAGACCAGCGTCGCGGAGACCCGAACGGAGTCGACCCCGACCAGTACCGTCTCTCCCGCAGCCGCGGAAGCGGCGACGGCAACCGCGTCGACCCCCGTACCGACTTCACCGACGACTCGGGTTCCGGCAACGGCGCACCGAGGCACTGAGTCACCGAGTCACTGAGACCACAGCAAACCCCAACCCCATGCTCCACCCCTAGGAAAGGACACATCATGCTCGCCACCATCCTCTGGATCATCGCCGCGATCCTCGTCATCTCCGGCATCTTCGCCATCTTCCGGAAGCAGATCCTCTGGGGAGTCATCCTCATCGTCGTCGGCCTCCTCGTCGGTCCCGGAGGCGTGAGCATCTTCGCCTAGCGCACCGATCTCCGCAGCACGGCGCCCCGATCCGCACCCGGATCGCGCGTCGCGTGACGGCGATCGCCGCTGCCACACCGTGGAGGTGGACCGACCCGAGCCCGAGTCCCTCCGCAGTCGGCGCGGGTCAGAGTCGCGCCTCGGCGACGGAATCCTCTCCGGCAGCGCGGTTCGCCTCCGACGTCAACTCCGACGACCCCCGACCGAGCGCCGTCGTCAGCGCCTCCCGCAGCGCGGCTTCCGGGTCGGCCGGTCGGGTACGACTGTTCCAGGCGATGATCCGGTCGGGCCGGACGAGCAGCGCTCCCGAATCGTCGACATCGCTGACCGCCGCCCACCGGCGCAGGACGTCGTTGTAGTCCCCGCCCATGCTCACCTGTGCCGTCCTCACCTCGACGCCGAGGTCGGCGGAGACCGCCGCCGCGGCCTCGGCCCAGCCATCATCGGCCTGGCCGGTGATGAGCGTCCATCCGCTGCGCCCGACGAGATCGAGGGTGGACAGCCGCTGACGGTCATGGTCGACCCAGGCGTGGGGAGCGGCGCGCCCGGTCGCGTCGACGGCACATGGTCGAGATCGACGTCGACGTCAGGGCCCGCCGCCGGTTCTGCCCCCGCTCCCGCCGCCGGGACGATGGCGTCGGACTCGTAGAGCTGACCGAGCTCGATGCCGTGGGCGTTGAACTGGTAGTTCTGCAGCTCGATCGCCTCGGTGAGCTCCTGCCGGCGGACCGGGTCGTCGAAGAGGGACTCGAGGCTCGCCCACCCGTCCTCGGCCGACTGCCCGGGGGCGAAGCCGAGCGCCTTCGAGATCGGACCCATGTCGACGACGCTCTTCATCGCCCGGTCGACGACGCGCCTGCCCACCGGCTGCCGCTCCTGGTCGTACGTGTCGAGCAGAGCCTCGTCGGCCTCACCCCTGAGGACGGCGCTGAGCTTCCACCCGAGGTTGAAGGCGTCCTGGATCGACGTGTTCGTGCCCAAGCCGTTGGCCGGCGGGTGCCGATGCGCGGCGTCACCGGCGAGGAACGCCCGGCCCCGCCGGTAGGCGTCGGCGACGACGTGGTTGATCTGCCACTTCGAGACCTGCTTGATCGTCACCTCGACGTCGGGATCCCCGATCGTCGCGTGCGCCCGGGCGATGAGGGCCTCCGTGTCGGTGTCCGGTTCGCCCTCGGCCGGGTCGTACATCGCCAGCAGCACCCATTCGGTGAACGGCTTCACGCAGATCCACGTGCCCGACCCCACCCAGTAGTCGTTGCCCGGCTGCGCCATCCAGTAGAGCGTGCCGGGACGGTAGTCGCAGTACTTCGTGAGATCGGCCTCGAGCCAGACGTTGAGCGCGGCGCCGAGGTTGGACTCGCCGGTGAAGGTGAAGCCGAACTCCTCGGCGACGGTCGACCGGCCGCCGTCGGCGCGACGATGTACGTTGCCAGGATCGTCGACTCCTCCCCGGTGTCCCGGTTCCGCACCGTCGCCTCGACGCCGTCGGCGGTCTCGACGGCGGAGACGAGTTCGGTGGAGAAGCGGATGTCGGCGCCGAAGTCGCGGGCCGCCTCGGCGATGACGGGTTCGAGGATGTGCTGGGGGATGTTGCACATCGCGCTGGGGCTCGCGACCTCGTAGTCGCCGGAGCGCGCGCTGCCGGTGCCCCACGTCTCGAGCCGTGCGATCTCCTGACCGGCGAAGCTCGTCGCCCACACGTTGTTGCGCATGTACGGGTTCGGGGTGGCCGCGGCGATGACGGCGTCCTCGCAGCCGAGGTCGCGGAAGACCTCCATCGTGCGCTGATTCGTGATGTGGGCCCGCGGCGAGTGCGCTGTCGTCGGGTACCGGGTGATCGTCAGCGCGTCGACGCCGTCACGGGCGAGGATCGCCGCGAGCGTCAGCCCGGTCGGGCCGGCCCCGACGACGAGGACATCGGTGCGGACGGGAGGCGTGGTACGAGTGCTCATTCGTCGTTCTCCTTCGGACGAGAATGCCGATCATGACCGTCTCAGCGCCGAGGTGCGAAAGCACGTCTCGCAATTCAGCATAATTAATCATGATTAATTGTTGGGAACCAGGATGCCGCGCGATCGTCATGCTGTCAAGCATGGCGGTCGGGTACCCTCGGGACTGGCGTAGCACACCGGTGAGGGGAGGATGGCATGGTCACGACATCGCGGGGATCATCCTCGTCGGTCGATCGCGCCGTCGACATCGTCGCCGCCCTCGCCGAGGGTCTCGAACCCGGTCAGCGGCTGGGGACGAAGGGAGCGATCCAGGCCGAATGCGGTGTCTCGAAGGGCACCTTCAACGAGGCCCTGCGCCTGCTGCAGCTGCGCGGGATCATCACCCTGCGACCGGGACCCGGCGGCGGACTCTTCGCGGCCGCGCCGACTCCGATGGCGAAGCTCGGCAGCTCGCTCCTCGCCCTCGACGCGGACTCGTCGACGGTCGCCGATGCCATGCAGGTGCGCGACTCGCTTGAGCCCCTCATCGCCGCCGAGGCGGTCGACCACGGCTCGCTCACCGACATCCGCGAGCTCTGGCTCCTCATCGACGACATGCGCGCCGCCGTCGCCGCCGGCGACCCCCAGGAGTTCCTCGCGGCCAACTGGTGCCTGCACCGGCGCATCGCCGAGATCACCCCGAACCAGCTGCTGCGCCAGGTCTACCTCAACATCATGGCGATCATGGACGACCACACCGTCGATGTGCTGCCCGGCCCCGAGGTGCCGCTGGATGACTACATCGACGAGCGCCTCCAGCTCCACATCGACATCGTCGCGGCCATCGAAGCCCGCGACCACGCCCGAACAGCCGAGCTCATGCGCGCCCACAACGTCCACTGAACCCTGCTGACGGCCCAGACCACAGCGTCCACCGCTGACCGCCCGCCCCGATGCGAAGGAGACCTCCTGATGACACCTGCCCCGACGCTCTCCGCGGAGCTGCGGACGAATCTCACCCGCTGGCGCCGGGACTTCCACCGGCATGCGGAGACGGCGTGGACGGAGTTTCGGACCACCTCGGCGATCATCGGAGCACTCCGGGACCTCGGCTGGGCGACGATCTTCGGACCCGACCTCCACGAGGCCTCGGCCCGCCTCGGGGTGCCGACGACCGACGTCCTCGCCGGGGCCCGCGCACGGGCCGTCGACCAGGGAGCGGATGCGGAGCTCGTCGAGGCGATGGGGGAGGGCTTCACCGGGGTCCTCGGCGTCCTCGAGACGGGACGACCCGGCCCGGTCGTGTGCTTCCGCTTCGACATCGACGCCAATGACCTCAATGAGCTCGCCGACGACAGCCACCGGCCGTTCGCCGAGGGGTTCGCCTCGGTCAACGACGGCGCGATGCACGGCTGCGGGCACGACGGGCATGCGGCGATGGGGCTGGGGCTGGCGAGCGTGCTCACCGGCATGGTCGCAGACCTGACGGGCACCGTGAAGATCATCTTCCAACCCGCCGAGGAGGGGGTGAGGGGCGCGCATTCGATCGTCGCGGCCGGGTGGTTCGACGATGTCGACCTCTTCGTCGCCACTCACCTGAAGTCCGACGACGCCAAGGGCGGCGTCCTCACCGGCGTCGACGGGTACCTCGCCTCGACGAAGTTCGACGTGGAGTTCTCCGGGGTCGGCGCCCACGCCGGAGGCGACCCGGAGAAGGGACGCAACGCGCTGCTGGCGGCCGCCTCGGCGACCTTAGGGCTCCACGCGATCCCGCGCCATTCGGCGGGTGCGAGCCGGATCAACGTCGGCACGTTCACCGCCGGGGAGGGCCGCAACGTCGTGCCGCGCACCGCCCGCATCGCCGTCGAGACCCGCGGGGAGACGAGCGAGATCAACGACTTCATGGTCGCCCGCGCCGCCGACGTCGTCGCCGGTGCCGCCCTCATGCACGGCGTCGACCACAAGGTCACCGTCGTCGGACGTGCCGACACGGCGTCCCCGAGTCCGGAGCTGCTGCCATTCATCCGCGCCTCCTTCACCGGGGTGCCCGGGGTCGCCGAGATCCGGGACACCGGCGGTTTGGGCGGATCCGAGGACGCGACGGCGATGATGAAGCGGGTCACGGAGCGCGGGGGACTGGCCACGTACGTCCAGATCGGTATGGAGACCTCGTGGGGCCATCACACGGAGCGCTTCGACGTCGATGAGGACATGCTCGCCGTCGGTGTCGCGGCCGAGGCGCGGATCGCCCTCGACGCCCCGGAGTTCCTCGCCGGCCTCGGGCGGGCCTGAGCCGGCGGTCCACCCGCTCATCTCGGACGCCGGGGGCCTCGATAGACTGCCGGACATGTCGAGGATCACCTGCCCCACCCTGCGTCCCCGCGTCGTCACCGCCGCTGAGGCGGCCGCGCACATCAGGAACGGCGACCGGGTCGCCACGAGCGGCTTCACCGGGTCCGGATACCCGAAGCTCGTGCCGCCGGCGCTCGCGGCGCACGCGAAGGCCGAGCATGCCGCAGGCCGGGATTTCGCCGTCGAACTGTGGACGGGTGCCTCGACGGCTCCGGAGCTCGACGGGATCCTCGCCGAGGCGGGGGCGGTGAGCAGGCGTCTGCCGTTCCAGTCCGATCCGCGCATGCGGCAGGCGATCAACGACGGGCAGACGGAGTACATCGACACGCACCTGAGCCACTCGGCGCAGCAGGCGTGGTTCGGCTTCTACGGGAACCTCGACGTCGCGGTCGTCGAGGTCGCGGCGATCCTGCCCAACGGGCTGCTCGTGCCCGGCAGCTCGGTGGGGAACTCGAAGACGTGGCTCGACCTCGCCGACAGAGTCATCCTCGAGGTCAATGAATGGCATCCGCGGGCGTACGAGGGCTTCCACGACGTCTACTACGGGACCAGGCGGCCGCCCGAGCGGCTCCCGATCCAGCTCCTCGAGTCGATGCAGCGCATCGGCGATCCCTACCTGCGGGTCGACCCGGAGAAGGTCGTCGCGATCGTCGAGACGAACCACCCGGACCGGAACCTGCCGTTCAAACCGGCCGATGCGGATTCGCAGGCGATCGCCGCCCACCTCGTCGACTTCCTCCGCCACGAGATCCGCGTCGATCGCCTCCCGCCGTCCCTGCTGCCGCTGCAGTCGGGCGTCGGCAACGTCGCCAACGCGGTCATGGCCAACCTCGCCGACAGCGAGTTCGAGGGCCTGCGCGCCTACACCGAGGTGATCCAGGACGGCATGCTCGACCTCATCGACTCGGGCAAGCTCACCTCGGTGTCGGCGACGGCGTTCTCGCTCTCGGCCGAGCGGGCCGAGGCGTTCAACGCGAACATCGAGTCGTACAAGGGGCGGATCCTCCTGCGGACCCAGGAGATGTCGAACCATCCCGAAGCCGTCCGCCGCCTCGGCGTCGTCGCGATCAACGGGATGGTTGAGGCCGACATCTACGGCAACGTCAACTCGACCCACGTCATGGGGTCCTCGATCATCAACGGCATCGGCGGCTCCGGGGACTTCGCCCGCAACGCCTACCTCAACTTCTTCGTCTCGAACTCGCGGGCCAAGGGCGGGGCGATCTCCTCGATCGTGCCCTTCGCCAGCCACATCGACCACACCGAGCACGACACGCAGGTCCTCGTCACCGAACAGGGACTGGCGGACCTGCGCGGACTCTCACCGGTGGCCAGGGCCCGCCGGATCATCGCCAGCTGCGCCCACCCGGACTTCCGCGACCGGCTCACCGACTACCTCGACCGGGCGATCGCTGCGAACCCGCACGGTCGGCACACCCCGCACCTCCTCGCCGAGGCGCTGTCCTGGCACGAGAGGTTCCATGCGACCGGGCAGATGTGAGGCTCTGCCGTCGGGGGTGAAAGTGGTTGCGCAAGCGGCGGGGGAGCCGCGCGTCCAGGGCGGGGACCGCGCGATCGGCGGGGAGGGTCGGTCGGATCTGCCGCATCCGGCGGTTCCGGCCCGCTCCCTTCCGCGGTGAGGATGGATGAGACCACTCACTCACCGAGGAGGAACCATGACCGTGACCCGACCACCTCACGACCCCGAGCTCGATGCGGCGCTCGAGGTGATGCTCGAGTCCCTGCCCGCAGGGACGATGAATGCCGAGACCGCCGCCGCGATGCGCGATGCTGACGGGGCGCAGCTGCCCGGTCTCGACCCCGATGACCTCGCGGCCCTCGGAGTCATCAGTCGAGACGTCGTCATCCCCGTCTCCGACGGCGCCGAGCTCGCCGGGACGATCTTCTCCCGTGCCGATCACACCGGAACCGGCCCGGGGATCTACCACGTCCACGGCGGCGGGATGGTCACCGGCCACCGCCTCCTCGGCGTGCAGCAGACTCTGCCGTGGATCGTCGACCACGATGCCGTCGTCCTCACCGTCGACTACCGGCTCGCTCCCGAGCATCCCGACCCCTACCCGGTCGAGGACTCGTATGCGGGTCTCGTGTGGATGGCCGAGCACGCCGCTGACCTCGGCGTCGATCCCGATCGCATGATCATCGTCGGTGCGAGCGCCGGTGGTGGCATCGCCGCGGGCACTGCGCTGCTGGCACGCGATCGGTCGGGACCGCGGCTGGCCGGGCAGGTGCTCATCTGCCCGATGATCGACGACCGTGACGCCACAGCGTCGGCAGCGCAGATCACGGAGCGGACGACGTGGACGCGGGAGAGCAACCGCTACGGCTGGTCGAGCCTCCTCGGCGATCGGGTCGGCACCGAGGACGTCTCGATCTATGCCGCACCCGCGCGGGCGACGGACCTGTCCGGCCTGCCGCCGACGTACATCGACTGCGGCAGCGCGGAGGTCTTCCGCGATGAGGACGTCGCCTATGCGCTGCGGCTGTGGGAGGCGGGCGTCGATGCCGAACTCCACGTGTGGGCGGGTGGGTTCCACGGTTTCGAGATGCTCGCCCCGCACGCTGCGGTGAGCCAGGCGTCGCTTGCCGCGCGGGATTCCTGGGTGGCGAGGACGATCGGCGACCGTTGAGGTCCCAGCGATTCGCGCCCTACCATGGGGTCATCGGACAGCGGAGTTGATATGCGCGATCTCCTCGGAAAACTCACCGCCCTCGACCCGGAGGCGAGCGAAACGCTCAAGGTCGTCGGGTACTTCGACGCCCTGACCTCCCGTGGGGCGGGGCTCGGGAGTCTGCTGCGTGCCGCTGCGGCGCTCGCCGGCTGTCCGGCCGTCGCCGAGGTGGACGGCAGGGTGACCGCGTACGATCCCTCTGGCAGGCGCCTCGCCGAGGCGGCCGACCGTCCCCGCGGATCCGCAGTCGCCTTCCGGTCGGGTGCGGTGTGGCTGGTCCGCGAGGGCACCCCGCACGCCAACGATGCGATGATCACCGATCGTCTCGGCGTCGCCGTCGAGGGACTGACGTCCCAGCACTCACCGACGCGGGAGATCGAAGTGGTTGTCGATGCCGAACGGGCGGTGGCCGAGAGGAGGACGGCGCTCGTGCGGCTCGGGATCGATCCCGGCGCCTCTGTGAGGGTCATCCTCAGCGATGACGACCCGGGACCGCGCTGGACGAAGACCGCCCCGGTCCCGACTCCGCTCGGCGTTCTCCATGCGACCCTCGAGGTGCGCCCCGGCGGAGTCGCACCCGCTGACCATGCCTGGGACGGTCACTCCCGCGTCGGCATCGGCACGTGGACCCGAGCGGACTCGGCCCCGGACTCGTGGGAGGCTGCGCTCATCGCCCACCGCCTCCTCGGCGAGGGACCGGGAACCGTGCTCGACGCAGTAGATCTGGGGTCGATGCTCATCCTCGCCCGCGCCTATGATCCCACCACCCCTCACCCGGACGTCACAGCCCTGGAATCCCTCGACGCGGTGACCACGGAGATCCTGCGCGAACTCGTCGACGCCGACAGTCTGCGCGCGGCTGCGGGGAGGCTGGCGATGCACCATTCGACCCTGCAGGCCCGGCACGAGTCGATCACGACACGGCTCGGCTACGACCCGCGCACGACCGTCGGTCGACTGCGCTACATGAGCGCGGAGTTCCTGCGCCGCCTCGGCGGGTAGCCGGCCCCGCCCCACCGGCAGGCACCGGCTGACCCGGCGGTGCCCGCACCGGAAGGCACGCGCTGACCCAGCGGTGCCCGCACCGGCGGCCGAACAACCTGCGGCCGTCACGAAGAGAGATCACCGAGAGAAAGCGGTAAGAATCATGCCCGAAAACACGAGCAGCACAGCGACCCCCGGCACCGCGAGCGCGACCGCCCACACCGAGGAATGGCCGCGCGGGGAGGTCGCCTTCGTCACCGGCGCGGCCTCCGGCATCGGCCTCGGACTCTCCCGCGCCTTCGTCGCGGCCGGGGCCCGGGTTGGACTCGTCGACATCGACGACGCCCGCCTCGCCCAGGTGGCGGAGGAGCTGCGGGCGGCCGGAGGCACCGTGACCACGGTGCGCTTCGACGTCGGCGACCCGGATGCCTGGGAGGCCGCCGCAGATGCCGTCGAGGCCGAGCTCGGTCCGGTGACGATCCTCTGCAGCAACGCCGGTGTCAACGGCGGCAGCTCGGCGGAGGCCACCCCGTGGGAGGTGTGGCGCCGGGTGCACACGATCAACATCGACGCACAGTACCTCGGCGCCTCGACGTTCCTGCCGCGGTTCCGCCGCCTGGGCAGGCCCGCGCACATCCTCAACACCGCGTCGCTCGCGGGCATCATCCCGATGGCCGACGTCGCCGCCTACGCCTCCTCGAAGTTCGCGAGCGTCGGCTTCTCGATGGTGCTGCGCAGCGAACTCGCCGGCAGCGGCATCGGAGTCTCCGTGCTCGCACCGGGAAGCGTGTCGACCCGGATCGCCGAGACCGCGGCAGCGGGGCAGGCGGAGCTGCTCGGGGAGGAGGCGAACGCCGAGGCGGTCGCGGCGAATTCGGCGATGCTCGCTGAGGGTGCCGACCCCGACGCTGTCGGGCAACAGGTCGTTGAGGCGATGAGGGCCGGCCAGTTCCTCATCGTCACCCACGGGGAATGGCTGCCGCTCGTGCGCGCTGTCCATGCCGAAGTGGAAACCGCGTTCGCGGAGTTCGACGGGCGCCACGGCAGCGATCCGGCCGCCGCGCTCCTGGTCCAGGGCGTGAACCCGGTCAGCTCCTAGGCCTGTCGACGCTCGTCGATTCCGCACCACTGTGCGAGGAACAGGGCGATCGTCGTCGTGCAGCGGCGGATCGACTCCACGCTCACCCGTTCGTCGAAGCCGTGGATGTCCTCCGTCACCGGTCCGTAGACGAGCGCCGGCATGTTCGCGAAGTTCGCGAACACCTGGGCGTCGAGGTAACCGGGGGTGGTGAACGCGGTCAGCTCCTCGCCGGCGACCGAGGCGTGCGCTGAGGCGAGCACAGCCTCCGCATCGCTTCCGGGCTCGAGCACGTACCCCCGCGCATAGAACCCGTTCGGCGTGAGCTCCGCGGTGAACGCGGGCACCGGCGGGCCGCTCAGCGGTCGGTCGGTGCCGCGGGCCGCCTCGGTGACACAGTCGACGATCTCCGCCCATGCGTCGTCGGGATCAGTGCCGGGGTAGATGGCGACGCGGACCTGGAGTTCGCACCAGGCCGGGACGCTTGAGGGCCAGTCGCCGCCGCGGATGCCGCCGAAGTTGACGTTGATGGGATGGTCGAGGTCGGCGAAGTGCGGGTGGTCGGCCTTCCGCTCGTTCCACCTCTCCTCGAGCCCGCGCAGCGCGCCGATCACGTGGTAGGCGGCGTCGATGGCGTTGAAGCCGCTGGCCATCTCCCGCGGGTGAGTGGGTTCTCCGCTGACGAGGACCGTGAACCAGATGACGCCGACATTCGCCCGGACGAGTGCATCCTCCTCCGGTTCGGGAATGATGACGGCATCGGCGGTGTATCCGCGCAGCAGGGCCGCCAGCGAGCCGTTGCCGGTGCACTCCTCCTCGACGACGGATTCGATGTGCACCCGTCCGGTGAGGTCGAACCCCGCATCTCGGACGGCGGTGAACGCGAAGAGATTCGCCACGAGCCCGGCCTTCATGTCGCCTGCTCCGCGCCCGTACATCCACCCGTCGCGGACCTCGGCGTCCCACGGTGACCGCGACCAACGGCCGGTCGGTCCTGCGGGGACGACGTCGATATGGCCGTTGAGGATGAGGGAGCGGCCCCGGTCGCGCTCGGGGCGATAGGTTCCGACGACATTCGTCATCCGCGTGTAGTCGACCGTGGTCGGACCGAATCCGGGATGGTCGCGCAGCTCGGCCGAGTCGATCGTCCAGCGGTCGACGTCGAGGCGGAGGCCGCGCAGGGTGCGTTCGATGAGATCCTGCCCGGGTTCCTCGGCACCGCGAGTGGTCGGCAGCCCGACGAGTTCGGCCGTCACCGCCAGCTGTTCGGCGAAGTTGGCGTCGACGGCCGCTCTGATCCGGTCCGTCGCGTCGTCTCTGCCCATGTCTCCTCCGCGGTGAGTCGTGACTGGTGTCCCTTTCCAGGGTGGGCCCGGAAGCGCCTCGGCGTCGAGGGCCGAACCACCTGTCGAGACTGTGGGGAGGCTGGGAAGCCGGCGGCACCGGCGCCGCCCGGACCCACGGTCGCCTGCCGACCCCGCACCGCTGCCCCCCGGCTCGAGCTCGCCCGCTGACCCCACACGTATCCACGCTGGCGCGTGAGCAGGAAAACTTGTCCAGGATGGATAGTGCGTCCTGAATCTCCGTCATTAGAGTTGCTCAACAACCATCAACAGAGAGTTGCCGAGCATCATGACAGAGAAGTCGATCCCTGTGCCCTCAGACCCCTCTGCGCCCAGCGCCGAGGCCGTCGAACGCGCCGCCGCAGCCATCGTGCGCGCCTTCGCCGCCACCGACACCGCAGCGTACTTCGCCGGATTCGCTGCGGACGCCTCGTTCGTCTTCCACCCGGAGAGCCACCGGCTGAACTCGCGCGCCGAGTACGAGGAGACATGGAACGGCTGGCTCGCCGACGGCTGGTCCGTCATCGACTGCGTCTCCAGCGATCCGCTCATCCAGACGTTCCCGGGCGGCGCCGTCTTCTCGCACACGGTCGACACGACCGTCGAGACCGGGGAGGGCCGGGAATCGTATCGGGAACGCGAGAGCATTGTGTTCCGCCACCTCGGCGACGGTGACCTCATCGCAATCCACGAACATCTGTCCCCGGTCCCGGACACCGCCGCGACCGCTCCGGAACCGGCCGGGGTCGCCGCCGAAACGAACACCACCACCGCCGAGGAGGTCGCACCGTGAACTGGTACCGCCGCCTCGACGCCCGATTGGCTGCGGATTCGGACGATTCGGGAGTCGTGCAGGGCAGGCTCGGCACCGGACGGATGTTCATGATCTGGCTCGCTGCCAATCTCGTCGTGACGACGATGCTCACGGGAACCCTCTTCGTGCCGGGCATCGACTACGGCACGGCGGCGCTGATGATCGCGGCGGGCACGGTGATCGGCACGGTCGTCCTCGTGCTCATCGGCAACATCGGGACCCGGACGGGACTGGCGACGATGGCCGTGACACGGGGAGCGTTCGGGGCGAAGGGCAGCTTCCTGCCGGTCGCGGCCAACGTCATCATCCTCATGGGCTGGAGCTGGGTGCAGGCGATGCTCGCCGGCATCAGCGTCAACTACGTCGTCGAGCAGACCACGGGCTTCTCCAACCCGGTCCTCTTCTCCGTCCTCTGCCAGGCGCTCGTCGTCGGTCTCGCGATCCTCGGCCATGAGGGCATCGAGAAGGCCGAGCCGTGGTTCGCGCTCCTCATCCTCGTCGTCATGGCCTACATCTTCGTCACCGCGTTCATCGGCCACGCACCGCGCGAATACCTCACCATTCCCGCCGATGAGAGCCTCGGCTTCACGCCGGTCCTCGCACTCGACATCGTCATCGCGACGGCGATCTCGTGGACCGTGCTCTCCGCCGACCTCAATCGGCTCGCCGGAAGCCAGCGCGCCGGCATCGTCGGCTCGGGGCTGGGATACATCACCTCGACGGTGCTCGCGATGCTGCTCGGGCTCACCGCCTTCAGCTTCATCCTCCTCGACGGGGGAGCGGCCGAACCCTTCGACCCCACCGCGCTCGCCGACCGCTTCGGCTGGCCGCTCGCGATCGTCATCTTCCTCTCCGTCATGGCGACGAACACGATGGTCGTCTACGGCATGGTCAACTCCGTCATCGGTGCGAGGAAGCAGTCCCGGCTGCGCTTCCTGCCGGTAGCGCTCATCCTCGGGGCGATCTCGATCATCGGGTCGACGTGGCTTGCGCTGCTCGACCAGTACACCGCGTTCCTCACCGTCATCGGGGCGTTCTTCGTGCCCGTCTTCGCGATCGTCATCGCCGACTACTACATCGTCAAACGCGGGTTCTACTCGAAGGACATCCTCCGCGACGAGGGCGGCATGTACGCCTACGTCCGCGGGGTGAACTGGGCGGCGGTCATCGTGTGGATCGTCGGGGCGTTCGCCTCCTACCTGCTCACCTATGTGTGGGCGAGCCCCGTGGGCGCGACGATTCCGTCCTTCGTCATCTCGTTCCTCCTCTACCTGGCCCTGTCGTGGTCAACGCGGCACCGCTTCGCCGAGGCGGCCCTGCGTGACGCACCTTCCCGCGGTTCCGTGGGTGATCGGAGCGGCTGAGAAGAAGGGACTGTCGAGCGGGCAGATGTGGTGAAACGAGAATCATCGCAGGTCATCAGTGACGTCCGAGGTCGTGTCAGTGCCGAGTGCAACAATGGAGCGCACAAGGAAACATCGGTCAGAGAGAGATAATAATCTTTTTCTCATGAATTTCAATCAGGCTATTCCATTCGATGTTCGAATAGTCTATCATTGACGTACGACGCACTATGATTCACAGATCGCTTCCCCAACGCTGTTGTCAGAGGCAGGTGAGCCAGCGTGAAAGACCTCCCCGGTGGAGACGGACGGCGGCCCGGTCGTGCCTCGGGCGCGTCGTTCGACGCAGTTGGTGCAGAAGCCGGTCCTCGGTGGCGCGACGCGCGCGATTCCGCTGCAACCACCGGGCGCGGTCCCCGTGAACGGTGCATCACCGACGGTGCCTCTCGCAGTGATTCCGCTCGACCGACGATTCGACTCGGATCGAGGATCAGCGAGCTCGCGGAGATCTCCGCACAATCCGACCAGATCCAGCTCCGCACGCTCGACGTCACGGCAGGCATCACGTTGGAGCGCGTCGTCCGGCGTCTCGACGTCCCCCTGCCTGACGGCGACGCACCGTATCGCTTTGCCACGATCGCCGCATCCGTGCTCCGGCACGAAGTCGCTGAGGCGGCTATGGATTCCGATCCCGCCACGCCGACCGACGAGACCGGCGAAGACGCAGCGCCACAGGGAACCGCAGCAAAGGGCACGACCGCGAAAGCACCCGCCGGGACGCGACGGGAGCCGGCGCCCTCGACTCCCTTCGCCGCCGCATTCGACGCGATGGCAGCCGATGTCGACGTGACCGCATCGACCGAGCTCGTGAGGGTGCCGCGCACGTCGACGACCGTGGCCCTCCGCGACCCCGCACTGCTGGCGTGGCGGCGGCGGTGCGAAGCGGCTCTCGCCCCGCCGTCGACGGCACTTGTCTCGGCTGAGACCGAGGAATCAGGCGACGCACCTGATGCCCCCGATTTCCCGGGCTTCCGCCTCGACACCACTGTCTCCGAATGGGTGCAGGACAACGTTGCCGACGAGGACGTCATCGAGACCGCGACCATCCTCGGTCAGTCGATCGCCCGCACCTATCGGCACCTGCGCACGGCGATGACGATCATCCACGGGCTGCCGCGCTTCGCCGATCGCGTCCGTGCAGGCGAGTTCACGATCGCCCATGTCCAGGTCGTCGGCGACCTCTGCCGAACAGTGGCCCTCCGGTACCTCCCGGAGATCGACGACCACCTCGCCGCACGCCGGTCCGATGTCACGAGCGACCGACTCCGGACGGCCCTGCGGAAGTTCATCGCCGTGCTCGAACCGGTTGACGACCGATCGCAGACAGCCAAGGAGCGTCGCCGCGTCGATCTGCACACGTACAAGAACGGCTCGGCCTGCATGTCCCTGACAGGGCCGGCCGAGGAACTCCATGCGTGCTACCTGCGAGTCGAAGCGATGGCGCGCGCCATCCACTCGCGCAGAGGTGCGGCATTCGACCTGCCGCCGGGAGTCGAGATCATCGATGATCGTGCTTTCGACAACCTCATGTACGACATCGTCACCCGACCGCAGCCGAAGCTGAGCATCAAGGTGCGCCGCATCGACCCTGTGACCGGGATCCAGACCGTCGAGGAGGAGCCGCTGCTCGACGAGGACGGAAACCTGCTCTTCGACCTCGGGTCCGACGGCTCCATCATCATGAAGAACGGCACCTCGGTGAGCGACGCCTCAGCGGGCAGGGCCCCAGCGGACGGCACCGCGACGAACAGCACCTCAGCGAACAGTGCAGGTGTGGAGGGACTGCCCCTTCCCGGGCACGGCACCGAGGCGGCCGATCGGGGAAGCGCGTTCTGCAGGGCCGGAGGCGATGAGACGCAGACCGTTGAGAGCTGGATCGCCGCTGAGATGCCGATGCACTCGTGGTGGATCGCGCTTCAGGCGACGATGGTCACCACCGTTCCCGTGATGTCCCTCCTCGGCGAATCGAACCTGCCGGGCACACTGCCCGACGGTTCACCGATCCCCGCCGAAACCGCGCGTCGCATCGCCGGACACAGCTCCACCGTGACGAGGATCCTCACCGACCCGGCGACGGGCACCCCGATCGATGCCAAGGCCACGACATACCGAATTCCCAATGATGTGCGCAAGACACTCATCGCCCAGTGGGAGTGCTGCAGTGTCCCGGGGTGCGCTCGCGCTGCCGTCAAGGCCGAGATCGACCATATCGTTCCGTTCTTCAAGCTCGATCCGCTCAAAGGCGGTCTCACACGGTTCGGCAATCTCCATCCGCTGTGCAGGAAGCACCATGCCCTCAAGACCGCATGCCTCCTGCGAGTGCGGATGACGGAACCGGGCTGTGTCGAGTACGAGTTCAGGCACGGAGTGACAGCGACCTCACGCGCTCCTGACCAGCCGATCGAGGTGGCCCAGGCGATGGAGCTCGCTGCGCTCAGTGGGATGCGACCCCACGTCGTGTGGAAGCCGAAGCATCCGGTCCCACCGCCGAAGTACATCATCGAACTCGAACCGAACGAACAGCTGGTCAGACAGCGCCGCGACGCGATGCGGAGATCCGCCGAGGAGACCGAACGCAAGCGCAGGATCCAGGAGAGATACGAGCGCGCTCGTGATTTCGCCCGCCGGAAGAGGCTTGCCCAGCTGCTCAACTGGCGCAACGAGGTGTTCCCACTGTGCCTGCCGCGAGGATCCGACCCGGTGACGATGAAGAGGCTGATGCCCGGCCGCCGGTTGTCAGTGAAGGAAGCCCGGCGGCGTCGAAAAGACGCCGGTGACACCTGGGTGGAGCCGCTCGACCAGTTCTGGAGCGTGCCGATCACATGGCATCAGGACAACCGCGATGATCCTCCGCCGTTCTGACAGTCGTGACGAAGTCAGGTGAGATCGTCGTACTCGCCGGAGACCCACCGGGCATAACGGTCGGCCGAAGACTGGACTGCCGCGTGGGCTCCTCCGGCGATCGTCTGACCGAAGTTGCCGTACATGCGGTCGAAATCGAGATCCGACACCGAGGCGGCGATGCGCTGCACGACCGCAGCGGAGAGCGGCAGGTAGTTGGGGAAGCTGCGCATGAACGTCACCCACCCGTCGCGCACGACCGGCCCGATCGAATCGCCAGCGAGCATGACGCCGCTACCGTCTCCTCCTTCCCACAGGGCAAGCACACTGCCGGGGAAATGACCGCCGACTCGGTGCACCGAGACCTGGGGGAGCGGCTCGGTGCCGTCGTCGAAGAACTCGATGGCGGGACCTTGTCTCTGCAGCCATTCGCGATCTCGAGCGCAGACGTGCACCGAGGCATCATCGAACGCGGCGCTCCACGCGAGCTGCATGCCGAACATGTGCGGATGACTCGGGACGATCGCTGCGACTCCACCGAACGCGGCCACGGCCGCCACTGCTTCGGCGTCGATGTATGGCGGCACGTCGAAGAGAAGGTTGCCCTCCGACGTCTGGGCGAGATAGCACGTCTGCCCGATGCCGAGCCTCGGTTCGACGCGCAGAGCATGAAGCCCAGGTTCGCGCTCGTCGATGACGACACGGTGGCCCTCGGCCTCGAGGTCATCTCGGCTCACCCACTCCTGGCCCGAGCGCGGCACCCACTGGCGTTCATCGGCACAGATCGGGCACACCGCCGAGGGAGGAGGACTGGTCTCCACTCCGCAGTTGCGGCAGATCATCACGCCGGGGTCACTGGGTCCGCCGGGCGCGGGTGAGTCTCGTTCTGTTGCCTCGTCGCGTGGATCGCGTGCGTTCTCCGACGCGGGATCGGTCACTGTCTCACCCTCCTCGCTGAGTGTCTGAAGTCGCGGTTCGCTGTGGCACCAGTTCGCTGCGGAGCCGGTTCCGGTGTCGGTGCCGACCCTGCAGCGAGGTTCGCATGCCGACGACTTCGTCATTCATTCGAGCCTATGCCGTCAGTGCCCGAACCTCCTACCCCCAGCCTGCCCGGTCGCGGTGAGTCATCCCCGGAAGTGGAGTGCCGGCCCCGATGCGGTGGGTCACCGCATCCGGGCAGGCGAATGTCTGTCCCTCAAGCCGCGAGGGCTCAGCCCTTCCCGGCTTGCGCGGCGACGAGCTTCGCATGCGCACGCAGGTGGCCGATGAGGATGAGGGCGATGCCGAGGACGAACCACGCGACGAGCACCCACCACGACATCGCCATCGGCGCATCGGGGAAGTACGAGATGTCGCGGAGCAGTGTGCCCGCCGCGCCCGGCACGAAGAACTGGCCGATGTCGCCCCAGGCCCCGGCGAGGAACTCCTTCGGTTGAGTGAGCGAGGAGATCGGATTGCCGATGAACATCGTGAGCACGGCACCGATCGCGATGCCGCCCGGACCCATGAGCGACACGAAGCCGTTGATGATCGCCGCCGTCGACGCCACCGCCAGCCCGGCTGCGAGCGCATTCAGCCAGAACTCTCCCTGCAGGATGCCGAACCACGTCTGGAGGATGAGGGAGAGCGCAATTCCACCGAAGGCCCCATAGGCGACGACCGCGACGGCTCTCATCCGCCGCGAATGCACAAGAGTGCTGGTGAGAACACCACCGACGATGCCGCCGATCGACAGCGGCAGTCCCGCGATCGCCAGCCCGGCCCCTGTCGCATCGTCGTCGGAGAGCGGCACGACATCGGTGACCGTGACCTGCGGGACGTCCATCGCCGAGGCATCCGGCAGCGTGCCCGCACCCTCTCCTCCACCGGCGACGCTGGGAGCCTGACCCGGCGCCTGCGGGTTCTCGGCCGCCCGAGCAGCCGCCTCGAGTGCCTCCTGCATCTGCTCCATGCCGTCCTGCATCCCCGAGATCGCCTGGGAGTCGATGGACTGCTGCATCTGCGCGGCGAGGCCTCTCAGCTGTTGAGCCACCGCCGGCGACGCCGCCGAGGAGACGAGGATTTCCGGGTCCTCGCCACCGAGGACGAATGCCCCGTAGACCTCGCGCTCCCGGATCATCTGCTCCGCCTCGGCGCGGGTGTTCACGCGCTCGAGATCGAGCATTCCCTCCGGTGCACTGCTCGTGATCTGCTCGACCTGAGCGCTGTCGCCGACGGCGGCCATGGGCAGGTCCTTCGGGTCGGCCGTCACCGTCGGCCAGCTGAATGCCAGAAGGACGATGCTGACGATCGCCGCCGCGAACAGGGCGACGAGGATCGCGCGTCCGACACTGTGCTTCGGCAGCTCATCGCCGATCGCGCCGGGGGCGGGATCCGCTGCCTGGTCCCCGCTCGCACCAGCGGCTCTGCCTCGATCCCCGCCCTGATCAGCGGCTTGGTCCGCGGAGTCGGCGCCGAGGTGGTCGTCGTCGCCGTCGGTCCCCGGAGCACCGCTTCCGGAGTCGGAAGAGGTCCTGAGAAGTCTCGTGGTCATGGTCGTCCAATCCTCGAAAACGAATGCACGTTCATTTTTACGCCGTGGTCTACAATTAATCAAGAATGAACATTCGTTTTTGGGGGATCGGTGCCGAAGGTCACAGAGGAACACAAGGCTGCGATGCGCACGCGCATCCAGGACGCCGCGCTCGCATGCTTCGCGCGCAAGGGCTTCGCGGCGGCGTCGATGGCCGACATCGTCAAGGAGGCCGACCTGTCGGCGGGGGCCGTCTACCTCTACTACTCCTCGAAGTCCGAACTCATGGTCGCCGCCGGTCAGCGGATCATGGAGGAGCGCATCACCGTGCTCGGCGATCTCGATGACACCGAGGCGGTGCCGCCGCCCAGCGTCGTCTTCCCGCGGCTGCTCGATGCGATTCTCGACGACACCCCGTTCCCCTCTCTCGTCCTCCAAGTCTGGGGCGAAGCCGCCCGCGTGCCTGAGTTCGCGGCGATCGCCGAGAAGATCTTCGCCGAGGTGCAGGCCCGCTTCGAGACCTACCTCGCCGCCTATTTCCACCGCACTGCCGGTCTCGACGAAATGGTGGCGCAGGCGCGTGCACGCGAGACGTCACCGGCGGCACTCGCGATGGTCCAGGGCGGCATCGTCCAGACTGCCGTGCTCGGTCCGGCGGTCCGACCGCGCGTCACCGGGTCGATGGCCGCGCTCCTCGCCGAGCTCGAGAGCTGATCCCGCGGTCACCACGATCCGAGACAAACGATACGCAGTGTTGCGGAACGAGAGACCTGCGTGAAAGGCTCGGCCCATGACGCAGGCCACACCGAAGGGTCGACCGCTCGACCCCGAGCTCACCGACCGCGTGCTCGCCGCTGTGCGCGCCGAGGTCGCGGAGCACGGCTTCATGAACCTGCGCATCGAGAGCATCGCCACCACCGTCGGCTGCGGGAAGACGGCGATCTACCGCCGCTGGCCCACCAAACCCGAACTCGTCGCCGCCGCCATCCTCGACACCCTCGAACTCGGCGAGATGCCCGACACCGGCGACGTCGTCGACGATCTCGTCGCGCATGCGTGGCAGAACATCGAGAACTTCCGCCGCTCGCTCGGCGTCCGCACGCACGGAAACGGCCTCCTGCTCGCGATGTTCAACATGGACGTCATCCCCCTCATCTCCGCCGACTTCATGGAGGAGCGCCATGCCAGGGGCCGGGCGATCCTTGCCCGCGCCGTCGATCGCGGACAGATGAGCGCCGCGCTCGACCACGATCTCATCCTCGACACGCTCGCCGGACTCACCCTCTTCACGATGACACTCCGTACCGAGAGTCCACTGCCGGACGACGCTGCGCTCACGGACAGATACCGCACCCTGGCGAGATCCCTCGTCGGCGCGGAGCACTGAGACCGGCCGTGCCGGCGAGACCACCGCGCGATTGACCGCCACACGGCTGGCCGCCACACGGCTGGCCACCCGGCGATACGACCACCACTCGATACGACCCGAAAGGATCACCATGGCCGCGGCCCACCTGCCCGCCACCGTTCCGGGCACCGAGCACCTGCTGCTCACGGGGGCTCGACTCATCGACGGCACCGGACGGGACCCCGTCCTCGACGCCGAGATCGAGATCGACGGCGATCGCATCGTCTACGCGGGACCGGCACGCCGTGAACGGTCCGGACCGCGGGAGTCGGGAGCTGTGCCCGGCGAGCCTGAGCCGCAGCCGATGACCGGAGAACCGGGAACCGCCTCGGCGAGCGTCGGCCCCAGCGCCCATCGTCCCCGCACGGGCGCACGCACGATCGATCTGCGCGGGGCCACCGTTCTGCCCGGTTTCATCGACTGCCACGTCCATCTCGGTCTCTCCATCGAAGACCAGACCGCCGACGCCGACCGCTTCGCCACCGAGCGCACCCTGCGCACCGCCCTCAACGCCCGCCGCACCCTCATGGCAGGAGTGACCACGGCACGCGACCTCGGCGGCATCGACCGCGGGTTCCGCGACGCCATCGGGTACGGCCTCATCCAGGGCCCGCGCCTGCATCTGGCGATCTCCGCCCTCTCACCGACCGGCGGTCACACCGACTTCACGCTGCCCAACGGCCGCGAAGTGCCTATGCACCTGCCCGTCGACCCGATCATCGACACCGACGACGAGGTGCGGCGCACCGTCCGACTCCTCGTCCGCTCCGGTGCCGATGTCATCAAGGTCTGCACGACCGGCGGCGTCTCGAGTCCCTCCGACACTCCCGACGACCTCGGCGTCCCTGAGGAACACGTTCGTCTCATCGTCGCCGAGACCGCCAAACGTGCAGGTCAGCCCGTTGCCGCCCACGCCCAGGGCGCCGCCGGGATCAAGGCGGCGATCCGCGGGGGCGTCCGCTCGGTCGAACACGGCTACGGCATCGACGATGAGGGCATCGACCTCATGCTCACCAGCGGCACATTCCTCGTGCCTACACTCAGCAGCGCACTGCGCGTACCCGACCCCGCCGTCGTGCCCGCGTACCTCTACGAGAAGAAGGTGCGCTGGTCGGCGATCGCCCGCGAACGCGTCGCCGCCGCACTCGCCGCCGGAGTGAAGGTGGCACTCGGCACCGATGCCGGAGTCTGCCCGCACGGTGAGAACCTCCGCGAACCCGTCCACGCCGTCGAACTCGGCCTCACTCCGATGCAGGCGATCGTCGCCGGAACACAGACGGCAGCGCAGCTGCTGCGCCTCGACGACGAGGTCGGCACGATCGAAGCCGGCCGCCTCGCCGACCTCCTCGTCGTCGATGTCGATCCGCTCGCCGACATCACCCCGCTCGCCGATCCCGACAGCATCAGGGTCGTCATGCAGGGCGGGACCGTCGTCAAGGACATCGATGCGCGCCTCACCGACGCCCCCGTCCCGCCGCTGCTCGCACGCTGATCCGCCCGACCGGAAGCATTTGACCCGACCACCCACCGACCCGAGCACCGATCAACCACCGACCCGACCAATCACCGACCAGAGCACCCACCGCGAAAGGAACCACCCCACCATGACGATCGACTTCACCGCCGAGGCCGCCGCGATCGGCGCTGAACTCACCGCCCTCCGCCGGGACCTCCACCGGAATCCGGAACTCGGACTCGATCTGCCCTTCACCCAGCAGCGCATCCTCGACGCGCTCGAGGGCCTGCCGCTCGAGATCACCCTGGGCCGTGAGCTCAGCTCTGTCGTCGCCGTGCTCCGCGGCGGCCGGCCCGGTCCGACGATCCTCCTGCGCGGCGACATGGACGCCCTGCCCGTCGTCGAGGCCACCGGCCTCGACTTCGCCTCGACGAACGGGAACATGCACGCGTGCGGCCACGACCTCCACGTCTCCGGCCTCGTCGGCGCCGCCACACTCCTCGCCGCGCACCAGGACGAGCTCGCCGGCACCGTCGTCTTCATGTTCCAGCCCGGCGAAGAGGGGCAGGGCGGAGCGAAGATCATGATCGACGAGGGCATGTTCGACCTCGCCGGCCAGATGCCCGACGCCGCCTACGCGATCCACGTCGCCCCCGGCGTCCCCGGCACGTTCGTCACCCGCCCCGGCTCGATCATGGCCGGCGCCAACACCTTCCACCTGACAATGCACGGCAAGGGCGGCCACAGCTCCCGACCGCAGGACGCGGTCGATCCCGTCCGTCCCCTCCTCGAGTTCGGGCAGGCGGTGTACTCGATGATCACCGGGTCCTTCAGCGTCTTCGACCCCATCGTCGCCGAGGTGACCCTCCTTGACGCCGGCAGCGCCGTCAACATCATCCCGTCGACGGCGACGCTGGGCATGTCCGTGCGCACCCTGTCCCCGGAGACGACGCAGCGGTTCCCCGAGCTCGCGACCCGCCTGGCCGACTCGATCGCCGCAGCTCACCGATGCACCGCCGAGGTGGTGTGGAACGAGCAGTACCCCGTGACCGTCAACGACGCCGCGGAGGCCGCGTTCACCCTTGAGACGCTCACCGAGACCTTCGGCGCCGACCGCGTCGTCAACGCCCCCGACCCCGTCATGGGCTCCGAGGACTTCTCCTACGTCCTCGAGGAGGTTCCCGGCGCGTTCGTCTTCCTCTTCGTCACCCCCGAGGGCGTCGACCCCGACACCGCGGCGGTCAACCACTCACCAGAGGTCCTCTTCGACGACCGACACCTCGCCGATCAGGCCGCCGCTCTGGCCACCCTGGCCTGGAAGCGGTCGCAGCGCGGCTGAGGGGTCAGGCCGAGGAAGCAGGCTGAAGGGTCAGGCTGCGGCCTCAGACGGTGTCGCCGTCGGCATCGACGGAGTGGACGCGGTCCTCGCGCAGGGCCACCTTGTCGACCCCGTCGAGCTCCATGAGCAGCGGAACGAGGTGGTCGAGGGGGCGCTTGCCCTCGAACTTCACGTCGATGCGCACCATCTTCGCACCGTCTTCGGCCTCGAAGCGCTGGGAATCGAGGATCGTGTTCGAGAAGCCCATCGTGCTCGCCACCCCGAGGATCTCCCGCAGCACCCCGCCGCCGTCGCGGTAGACGATGCGCAGCAGTTTGCCGCGGTTGCGGTCGGGGATCCTGCGGATGAGCGGGGCGACGACGAAGAGCGTGAGCAGGTGCAGGCCGGTGAGCATCGTGGCCAGGGCGAGCATTCCCGCCCCGCACGCCATGCCGACGGCGGCGCACACCCAGATCGAGGCTGCGGTGGTCAGCCCGCGCACCATGTTCCGGCCCTTGAAGATCACTCCGGCGCCGAGGAAGCCGATGCCGGAGACGATCTGGGCTGCGATCCGCGAAGGGTCGAGCTGGACGTCGCTGTCGAGGACCCCGGCGAACCCGTAGGCGGAGACGAGGGTGAACGCGCACGTGCCGATCCCGACGAGGACGTGCGTGCGATAGCCGGCGCTCTTCTGCCGGAACTGCCGTTCGAAGCCGATGAGCGAGCAGAGCACGAAGCTCGCCAACAGCAGGGTGCCCTCGAGGAGGATGTTCGAACCGAAGATGTCGCCGAATGAGCCCATAGTCGCTCACCTTAGTCCGGTTGCCCCGTCGAGAGCACGGTTCCGGTCATCGCCGGGTGGGACAGCCGGGACAAGACGAGTGGGACAGCCGGGACACGGAGAACTCCGCGGATGATGTCATCCGCGGAGTTCGAAGAGGAAGGCTGGCCGGGCCGGAGCCCGGAGCGATCAGGACTGGGGGACGAGGCTGCGATCGAGCGCCCGCGCCGCGGTGCGGAGCTCATCGGCGTAGCCGGCGACGACCTCCTCGGCGTCGGTGAGTCGCCAGTCCGGGCCGTAGGAGTCGCGCGGCAGAGTGATCTCGACGTTGTCGCCGACGAGGTCGAGACCGATGAACTCGAGCACGGCACGCAGCTGCGCGCCGGACATCCCACCGCCGTGGCCGCCGTAGCTGATGATGAGCGACGGCTTGTCCTTCCACTCGGCGAAGAGGTAGTCGATGGCGTTCTTCAGCGACGCCGGGTAGCCGGCGTTGTACTGCGGGGTGACGAAGACGACCGCGTCGGACTCGTCGATGATCCGCGCCCATTCCTTCGTGTGCGCATTCTGGTAGTCGCCGAGCGCCGGCATCCGCGGCTCGTCGAGCAGCGGCAGGTCAAGATCGGCGAGGTCGATGATCTCGGTGCGCGCATCGGCGGCATCGGAGATGATCTCGGCGACGGCGGAGGCGATCTGGTCGCCGACGCGCACCGGTCGGACGCTGCCGACGATGATGCGGATGAGCGGGGTGGACGGGGTCTCAGTCATGGGTGGTGGTCCTTTCGACGTCTGTGGAGGTGATGGGGATGGAGCTGTGTCAGTTGCAGCCCTCGGGGCCGCAGACGGCACCCTCGGGGTAGTCGTCGGCGCCGTCGGTGCCGGTGCCGGTGAGCACGGTGAGCTTCCGGCTCTCGTCCCACGCGGTCTCGAGCGCCTGGGTGAAGACCGGCGGCTTCTGCGCGCCGGAGATTCCGTATTTGCGGTCGATGACGAAGAACGGCACCCCATTGGCGCCGAGCATCCGGGCCTGAGCGACATCGGCCTCGACAGCGTCGGTGTACGCGTCGGATTCGAGGACCCGACGGGTCTCGGCGGGATCGAGCCCGAGCGACTCACCCACCTCGGCGAGGTAGTCGATGCTTCCGATGTCACGACCGGACTCGAAATGCCCGGACATCAGCGCCTCCTCGGCGGCCGCCATGACACCGTGGCTCTTGGCGAAGTGGAGGAAGCGGTGGGCGGTGAAGCTGTTCGCGACGACGACGGAATCGAAGTCGTAGTTGAGGCCCTCGCGCGCCGCCTGCTCGCTCACCTGGGCGAACATCTGCCGCACCTGTTCGGCGGGCATGCCCTTCGACCGGCTGAGGTAATTCGCTTCCGACTCCTCGACATGGGCGGGAAGGGTGGGATCGAGCTGGAAGCTGCGCCACTCGACCTCCACGTCATCCTTGTGCGGGAAACCTCGAGCGCGGTTTCGAAGCGACGTTTGCCGATGTAGCACCACGGACAGGCGATGTCCGACCAGATCTCAATTTTCATACACTTTTCAACTACCTGCCCATGGAGGTTATTCCCGCCGCGGGGCCGGGTGCGACCGTCGTCACATTCGACCCGGAGGCGCGACCCGCCGAGGTGTTTGTCTCGACCTGGAGGACCCGACCGTCGCGGACGATGGGGAGGCGACGCCGTCAGAACAGTGCCGTCACAGCAGCGGCGTCAGAACAGTGCTGTCAGAACAGTGCCGCCTGGGGATCGAGCAGGGCGGACTCGGCAGCGGCGTTCGGTGACGATTGCCCGCCGCCGGTGGTGCCGCGCCGGGTCCACCGCTTCGTCGCGGGATAGTCGTCGTCGCTGGTCCCGCGCAGCTCGTAGCGGTCGATGAGCGGATTGATCCGCGCCGCCAACCAGGTCCGGTACTCCTTCGAGGCATACGCCGAGTTCGCATACATGCGCCGGTAGCGGGGGAGAAGCTCGGGGTGCTCGCGGTCGAGCCAGGCGAAGAACCACTCGCGAGCGCCCGGGCGCAGGTGAAGGGCGCCGTAGACGACCCTGCTCGCACCGGCGTCCCTGATCGCCGCGAGCGCCGTTTCGAGATGCTCGCGCGAATCGGTGAGCTTGGGCAGCACCGGCATGATGAACACGGTGACTCGGAAGCCCAGTTCGGCAGCCGCGCGCACCGTCGCCAACCGCGCCGCGGTCGTCGGCGTCCCGGGTTCGATCGCCTGCTGGAGCTCGTCGTCGTACACGGCGATCGACATGCTGATCTCGACGGGCACGTCGCGGGCGGCCTCGGCGAGCAGCGGGAGGTCGCGACGCAGCAGGGTGCCCTTCGTGAGGATCGACAGCGGTGTGCCGTGTTCGGCGAGGGCGGTGATGATCCCGGGCATGAGGCGGTAGCGGCCCTCGGCTCGCTGATAGGGGTCGGTGTTCGTCCCGAGGGCGACGAGGTCGCGTGACCAGCGGGGCTTGGCGACCTCCGCGGCGAGCACCTCCGGAGTGTTGACCTTGACGATGACCTGCCGGTCGAAGTCGCCGCCGGAGTCGAGGTCGAGATACCGGTGGGTGCTCCGGGCGAAGCAGTAGACGCACGCGTGGGAGCAGCCCCGATACGGGTTGATCGTCCACGAGAACGGCATCGCACTCGATTGCGGGACACGGTTGAGCGCGGACTTCGCGAGGACCTCGTGGAACGTCATCCCCGCGAACTCCGGGGCGCGCACGGTGCGGATGAGCCCGGTGACTCCGAAGAGCCCGGCTGTCGGTTCCGTGTCATTCCATCTCACACCGGCATTCGAACACGTGTTCGAGTCGAAGTCAAGGGCGGCCCGTGCGCCGGCCGTGACCGCCGACGGTGATCCGATTAAATGGTATGCCAAATATTCCACTACCGAGCGCCGCCGATCCGCCGGCATCATCCCAGGTCCGGCAGTCTGACTCGCGCACACCAGGCGTTGTCACTGCTGGACTGACGGCGATGACCCCATTGCGGAATCACTGTGACCCAGGTTACGCTCACGAGGTCAGCTCTCACCGCCGCGACGCCGGGAAGAACGACTTTGGTATTCCAGCGCCGCGCCCGTCTGATTCGAGAACTCCCATGGCCCACACCGTGACGTCCGACCAGTCCGTGCCCGACCCGCAGTCGAGCACCATGCCGCACCGGCTCGGACCGAGCCCGGAACAGCTCGCCGCGCACCGGATCAGCCCGCGCTTCTACAACGCCGATCTCGCGCCGAGCAGGAAGGAGGGCCGCAGCTGGACGGCGTACAGCGTCTTCTCGCTCTGGGCCAACGACGTCCACTCGCTCGGCAACTACGGGTTCGCCCTCGGCCTCTTCGCCCTCGGCCTCGGCGCGTGGCAGATCCTCGTCGCCCTCCTCGTCGGTGCGGCCCTGCTCTTCGTCCTCCTCACCCTCTCAGGGTTCATGGGTCACAAGACCGGCGTTCCCTATCCGGTGATGTGCCGCATCGCCTTCGGCATCCACGGGGCCCAGCTGGCCGCCTCGGTGCGGGGGATCGTCGCGATCGCCTGGTTCGGGATCCAGACCTACCTCGCCGCGAACGTCCTCAACGTCCTCCCCATCACCCTCATCCCCGGCCTCCAGGCGTGGACTGAGGTCGAGTTCCTCGGACTGAGCGGCCTCGGCTGGTTCTCCTTCACCCTGCTGTGGATCGTCCAGGTCATCATCGTCAGCTACGGGATGGGAATGATCCGGCGCTACGAGGCGATCGCCGGCCCGATCATCCTCGTCACCTTCCTCGCCCTGGCGATCTGGATGCTCGTCCGCGTCGACTTCCGCATCGCGTGGTCGATCGACGACCCGCTCACCGGGTGGCAGATGTGGACGAACATCCTCGGCGGAGGGGCTCTGTGGGTGGCGATCTACGGCACCTTCGTCCTCAACTTCTCCGACTTCACCCGGTCGGCGAAGAAGAAGGGCTCGATCGTCGTCGGCAACTTCTGGGGCATCCCCATCAACATGCTCGTCTTCGGCCTCGTCGTCATCTCGCTCGCCGGCGCCCAGTACTCGATCGACGGCACGGTCATCAGCTCGCCCGCCGACATCGTCCAGGCCATCGGCAATCCGGTCCTGCTCGCCGCCGCCTCGCTCTCCCTGCTCGTGCTCACGATCGCCGTCAACCTCATGGCGAACTTCGTCGCCCCGACCTACGCCCTGACGAACCTCTTCCCGCGCCATCTCAATTTCCGCCGGGCCGCGATCATCTCCGCGATCATCGGATTCGTCATCCTCCCGTGGAACCTCTACGACTCACCCGTCGTCATCGTCTACTTCCTCGGCGGCCTCGGCGCGCTGCTCGGGCCCCTGTTCGGCGTCATCATGGTCGACTACTGGCTCGTGCGGAAGACGAAGGTCAACGTCCCGCAGCTCTACACCGAGGCCCACGACGGCGAGTACTTCTACCACCACGGCGTCAACTGGCGGGCGATCGGGGCGTTCATCCCCGCCGCGATCCTCTCGCTCATCCTCGCCCTCGTCCCCGCGTTCTCCGGCGTCTCGCAGTTCTCCTGGTTCCTCGGCGCAGGGATCGCCGCGGTCATCTACTTCGTCATCGCCCGCCGGGACTTCACGTTCCGCGAGGTCGACGGCGAGGAGATCGCCGTGCCCACCGCCCACTGAGGCCCGCTCAGACGCTCACTCTGACACGCACCCCGACACCCCTCCGATCCTGCGAAGGACTTCGCCCATGAGAATCCTCGTCGTCAACGTCAACACCACTGCGGCGATGACCGCCGGCATCGCCCGGGCGGCCAGCGAGGCCGCCTCGGCGGGCACCGAGATCATCGGTCTCACGCCGACCTTCGGCGCCGAATCCTGCGAAGGCAACGTCGAGAGCCATCTCGCCGCGCTCGGCGTCATGGATGCCGTGCTCGGCTATGCCGGGGACTACGACGCCGTCATCCAGGCCGGGTACGGCGAGCACGGACGTGAGGGCCTCCAGGAGCTCCTCGACGTCCCCGTCGTCGACATCACCGAGGCGGGGGCGCAGCTGGCGATGATGCTCGGGCGCCGGTACGCCGTCGTCACCACCCTCGACCGCACCGTTCCCCTCATCGAGGACCGCCTGCTGCTCGCCGGACTCGACCGGCACTGCACGTCCGTGCGGGCGTCGGGGATGCCCGTGCTCGACCTCGAGGCCCATCCCGATCGGGCAGTGGCCGCGATCGCCGAGGCGGCCGCCGAGGCCGTCGAGACCGATCGTGCCGAGGTCATCGTCCTCGGCTGCGGCGGGATGGCCGACCTCACCGAGACGATCGTCGGCCGCTGCGCGGTGCCCGTCGTCGACGGCGTGGCCGCCGCGGTCAGGCTCGCCGAGGCGCTCGTCGGCTTGGGGCTGACGACGTCGAAGGTGCGCACGTACGCCCCGGCCCGCCCGAAGCGCCTCGACGGCTGGCCCTTCGCCGCGGCAGCGGGAGCGTCCCCGTCGGACCCGCAGACCGTGACGCGGCACGACCCCGTCACCCGGGCCTCCTGAGGCCCGGTCAGTCCGAATCCGCGGCCCCGCCGGGGTCGGAGATCTCCTGCGGTTCGTGCGCGAGACGTTCGCGGTGCTTGTCGTGCTGCTGCCGGCTCGTGTCGAGATGGTGGGCGGCCAGCGCGCGCACCCGTTCGAGGTCGCGGTGGGCGATGGCATCGAAGAGCTCGGCATGCTCAGCTGCGACGACGTCGAGCTCGTCATGCTGGCTCAGCTGCCACCGCATCCGCGAATCGAGGAGCTCGCCGACCTCGACGAGGAGCCGGTTGCCCGAGAGCTCGGTGACGATGGCGTGGAAGTCCGCGGCGGACCGATGCGCCCCCACGGCGTCTCCGGCCTCGGCCTGGCGGCGACCGGCCGTCATCGTCGCCTCGAGCCGCTCCAGCCCCTCGCGGGTGTGACGCTGAGCGGCGAGTTCGAAGGAGAGGAGATCGAAGGCCTGCCGCACCTCGGCGAGGTCGGCGACATCGCTGGGAGAGAACTCGCGCACCGTCGCCCACGTGTTCGGCCGGTGCGTCACGAGCCCTTCGGACGCGAGCTGCTTGAGCGCCTCCCGGATCGGGACCCGGCTCACCCCGAGCTCGGAGGCGAGGTTGCGTTCGACGAGGCGGCTGCCCGGCGCCCGCTGACCGTCGATGATCTCACCGCGCAGCACCTCGGTGACCCGCAGCGTCTCCGACCGGGGGGTGTCGTTGTTCTTCACGCGCTCATTCTCTCACTTCGCGGGGCACGGACACGGGTGCCCACCGTCGCGCGGACGGTGGGCACCCGATGCCGGACAGGCGGGGCCGTGACCTCAGCGCCGCATCGCCCGGCCGAGGGTGTCGAGACCGACGGATCCGAGACCCAGCGCCTTCGAATGGAAGGCCTTGAGGTCGAAGTCCTCGCCCGCCTCGGCGGCCGCCTCGTCGCGGAACTGCTCCCACAGGCGCTGGCCGATCTTGTAGCTCGGCGCCTGCCCCGGCCAGCCGAGGTAGCGGTCGAGTTCGAACGCGAGGAAGCTGCGGTCCATCGCGACGTTGTCGGTGAGGAACTGCCAGGCCTTCTCCCGATCCCACGTGCCCCCGCCGAGGCTCTCGGGGGCCTCGAGACCGAGGTGGAAGCCGATGTCGAGGACGACGCGGGCCGCCCGCAGACGCTGCGAGTCGAGCATCCCGAGGTAGTCGGCCGGGTCGTCGAGGTAGCCGAGGTCGGCCATGAGCTTCTCCGCGTAGAGCGCCCAGCCCTCGCCGTGCCCGGAGACCCAGCACATGAGCCGGCGCCAGCGGTTGAGGGTGTCGGAGACGTACGTCGCCTGCCCCACCTGGAGGTGATGACCGGGCACTCCCTCGTGGTAGACGGTCGTCTTCTCCTGCCACGTCGCGAACTCGGTGACCCCCTCGGGCACCGACCACCACATCCGTCCCGGCCGCGAGAAGTCGTCGGTCGGGCCCGTGTAGTAGATCCCGCCGGTCGACGAGGGCGCGATCATGCACTCGATCGTGCGCACGGGTTCGGGGATGTCGAAGTGGGTCTTCCCGAGTTCGGCGATCGCCTCGTCGGCGACTCCCTGCATCCACTCGCGCAGGGCCTCCTTGCCGACGAGCATCCGCTCGGGGTCCTTGTCGAGGGCCTTCATGACGTCGAAGAGGTCGACGCCGGGCATGATCTGCTCGGCGACGCGCCGCTGCTCGGCGTCGATGCGCTCGAGTTCGGCCAGACCCCACGCATACGTCTCGTCGAAGTCGATCTCGGCGCCGAGGAAGTCCCGCGAATGCAGGGCGTACGCGGCCCGGCCGGCCGCCTCGTTCTCCGGGGCGACCGGGAGGAGCTCGGAGGCGAGGAAATCGGCGAGTCCGGCGAATGCGGTGCGGGCCGCTTCGGCGTGGGAGGCCAGATCATCGCGCAGGGTCTGGGGCACCTCGGCGACGTCGTCGGCCCCGGCGATGACGGTGAGATACGGGGACTCGTCCCCGGCGATCGCCTGCACCTGGTCGATGACCTTCTCGATCTGGATGCGCGCGGCGACCTGCCCGCGGTCCTTGGCCAGAGCCAGCGACTCCTCGTACCCGGTCACCGAGGCCGGAATCGCCGCGAGCGTCTCGTCGACGGTCTCCCAGTCGGCGACGGTGGCCGTGGGCATGAGGTCGAAGATGTCGCGCATGTCCTGGACGGGGGAGGCGATGACATTGAGGCTGGCATGTATGAAGCCGGCGTCGTAGAGGTCCCGGTCGACGCCGAGGCGGTCGCGCATCGCGTCGATCGTCACCCGATCGATGTCGTCGAGGTCGGCGCTCGCCTCGACCTCGTCGAGCTTGGCCAGCGTCTCGACGGTGAGCTCGTGGTGGGCGGCGAGCCCGGCGGGGGAGAAGTCGTCGAAGCCTTTCGCCCCGTCGATCCCCAGGTAGAGGGCGAGCGAGGGGGAGAGGGCGAGGGAGCGATCGACGTACTCTTCGGCGACGGCGTCAACGGCCGACGGGGTTCTCTTCTCAGTCATGACCTCACCATATATGAGGCCGGACACACCCCGTGACCGGGCCGACAGCCTATGAGGAGAGGCACACGGCCACGGGCTGGAATGCGCCGTCTGGGAATTCGCTGAAGCTATACCCTGGTTGAGCCCGACCGCCGGACAACCGTGAATCGAGAGAAGAGAACGTGGCAAGAGCACAGCTGTGGACCAAGGACTTCATCGTGGGCATCGGCCTCAATCTCACGATGTCCATGGTCTTCTACCTGCTCATGACCTCGATGGCCGGATACGCGGTCGCGCGCTTCTCCGCCGGTCAGGCCGCAGCCGGCTTCGCCTCTTCGAGCTTCATCGTCGGCGCCGTCGTCGCCCGCATCCTCACCGGCAAGTACCTCGACTTCATCGGCCGCCGCACCCTGCTCGTCATCTCGATGGCCGTCTTCGTCCTCGCCTCCCTCGCCTACATCGCCGCCGACACCCTCACCCTCCTCATCGTCATCCGCCTCATTCACGGCATCGCCTTCGGGGCGGGGAACACGGCGATCATGACGGCCATCCAGTCGGTCATCCCGGCCTCGCGGCGCGGCGAGGGCACCGGCTACTTCGGCACCGCGACGACCCTGTCGACGGCGCTCGGGCCCTACCTCGGCGTGCTCCTGCCCGCCGAATTCGACTTCACCGTCCTCTTCATCGCCTCGGCGGTCATGTCGGCCATCTCCCTCGTCCTCTGCTTCTTCCTCGACCTGCCGAAGCAGGAGCTCACTCAGGCCCAGCGGGACACGAAATGGCATCTCCATCCGCGCACGATGGTCGATCGGGACGGACTGCGCATCGGGCTCATCATGCTCATCGCCGGTGTCGCGTTCGCTGCGGCCCTCGTCTTCCTCGCCGGCTACGCCGCCGACAACGGCGTGCCCGGCGCCGCGTCCCTCTTCTTCATCGCCTACGCCGCGGCCTCCCTCGTCGCCCGCCTCTTCATCGGGCGGATCCAGGACGCCTACGGCGACAACGTCGTCATCTACCCCGTGCTCATCCTCAACGCCCTCGGCAACGTCCTCCTCGCGCTGTGGCCGACGACGGCGGGCATCGTCATCGCCGGCATCCTCATCGGCTTCGGCTTCGGCTCCCTCATGCCGAGCGCGCAGACGATCACCGTGAAGTCCGTGCCGATGTCCCGGGTCCCGGTGGCCACGGCCTCGTTCTTCCTCCTCCTCGACGCGGGCTCGGGGATCGGTCCGATCATCCTCGGCGCGCTCATGCCGATCACCGGGGGCAGCGGGATGTTCCTGCTGTGCGCCGGTCTCGTCGTCGTCTCGATGCTCGTCTACCTCGTCGTCCACGGTCGCGGACGCGGTGGCCGGCCGGGACGCGAATTCGTCGGGTGACCTCGGCGGGTGATCCGAGTAGCCTGAGAGCACGTCACCGACTGCCCACGGAGGATGAGGATGAAGCTCGGACTCGCCCAGATCAACACGACCACCGATGTCGCCGGCAACCTCGAGAAGGTGCGCGACTACACGGGTCGGGCCGCTGCCGCCGGTGCCGAGGTCGTCATCTTCCCCGAGGCGACGATGTCGGCGTTCGGGTCGGGTCTGCGGGAGATCGCCGAACGCGAATCCGAGGGGTGGCGCGAGGCGCTCACCCTGCTCGCCGCCGACACCGACACGGCGATCGTCGTCGGGGAGTTCGCAGTCTCCGCCGGCAAGGTCGTCAACCTCCTCGCCGTCTACGCCCCGGACGGGACGCGCACCGAGTACGCGAAGATCCACCTCTACGACGCGTTCGGGTTCAAGGAGTCCGACACCGTCGAGGCAGGCGAGGACCCGGCGCTCGTCGCCCTGAGCGGAGAGGACGTCGGCATCGCCATCTGCTACGACATCCGCTTCCCCAAGCTCTTCGCCGAACTCAGCCGCCGAGGCGCGCGGCTGGCCATCGTCTCCGCATCGTGGGGTGCGGGGCCGGGGAAGGTCGAGCAGTGGGAGCTGCTGGCCCGGGCGCGGGCGGTCGACTCGAACATGTTCGTCGTCGCCGTCGGACAGGCCGATCCGCAGGTCAGCGGCGTGGCCGTGCCCCCGAAAGGACCGACGGGAGTCGGGCACAGTCTCGTGTCCGATCCGTTCGGGCACGTCATCGTCGCCCTCGGCGGCCAGGAGGCCCTCGAGATCGTCGACCTCGACCTCGGACTCGCCGATGAGGCCGCCGAGGCGCTGCCCGTCCTTGCGAATGCGAAGCTCGGGTACTAGACCCCACCGCGGACCCGCGGACCCGGGTGCGTGTGCAAGCGCCGGCGTGAGACCCGGTCGGCAGTGTGGGACCCGGGTCCTGCGTGAGACCCCGGTGTCCGTGTGAGCCGGGTGCCTGAGGGTGTGCCGCGCGAAGTGGGAGAATGAGGATATGGCGATCACCGACAGCCCTGCGCACGTCGACTCCGGAGAGGACTCCGTCGCCCCGAAGGAGGGGATGTCCCCGCGGGAGGGAGCTACTCCGCAGGAAGGCGCTGCCCCGAAGGAGGGCCTGCGCGAGCGGAAGAAGCGCGAACGCCAGCGCGCACTGCGTCGTGCCGCGATCGAACTGACCTTGGAGAAGGGGTTCTCGACCATCACGATCGAGGACATCTGCGAGCGCTGCGGGGTCTCCCGGCGGACCTTCTTCAACTACTTCGCGAGCAAGGAGGAGGCTCTCCTCGGGCGGGCCGACACGGTCTTCGACGACGAGGACGAACCGCGATCGCCGTGTTCGAAGCCGGGGGACCGACGGGCCGGCTGCTCGAGGACCTCGAGCGGCTGCTCGCCGGCATCGTGCGCACTCGGCTCAGTCACCGGGAGGAGCGCCACCAGTACCATCAGATCCTCAAGCAGGAGCCGGCGCTCATGCAGGCGCAGATGTCGCGGATGGGCGAGAACGAACGCCTCTTCCGCGAGATGATCCAGCGACGGCTCGACAGGGTCGGTGCCGCCGAGGGGTCGGGCTGTGGGCAGAATCCGGGTGCCGTCGGCCGGTGCACGGTCGACGACGGACCGCCGGTCTCACCGAAGGCCGAGGTGCTCGCGGCGCTCGCGATGATGGCAATCAAGGCGACCTTCGTGCGTCTGCGTCGCGTCGAGGGCGATCCGGCGCCGATCATCCACGACCTCTTCGACGAACTGCGCACGATCTTCGACGACGGCTGACGACGCCCTCCGCGCAGAACAGTGACGCCCTCCGCGCCGAACAATCGTGCGGCGCAGAGGGCGGTTATCAGCGAGTGCTCAGTGGCGTCAGACGACAGCGCTCAGCGCCAGGCGGCAGCGCTCAGCGGCCGAGTGGCTGCGTCCACGTCTGCGGGAGACGCCTGCGGACGTTGCGGCGCGGAGCGTTGAAGCCCGCGCGGTCGTGCTTCTTCGTCTCCACCTCGGCGAGGGCTTCGGCCTGGTGAGCGGCATAGGCGAGGGCGACCTGGCGGATCGCGACGACAGCGGCCACCGCGGCGGCACTGGCCATCTCGTCGCTCACCGGCTGGCCGTCGTCGGCGCGCACCTGCGCGCGATCCTCGATCGAGGGCACGCTCGCAGACGCGCCCGCCTGGGCCGTCGCCGCCGGGTCGGCTCCGACCGCCTCGGCGCTCCGGGGATCTGACTGCGCATCCGTGCTCATAGGGGGATGTTACCGTGCTTGCGCGCCGGCGCGTCGACGTGCTTGTTCTTCAGGGCACGCAGTGCGCGGACGATCCGGTTGCGGGTCTCGCTCGGCTTGATGACGGCGTCGATGTAGCCCTCCTCGGCCGCGAGGTACGGGTTGAGCAGGGCGTCCTCGTAGTCCTGGATGAGGTCGGCGCGGAGTGCGTCGACGTCCTCACCAGCTTCCTCGGCGGCCTTGAGCCTGCGGCGGTAGACGATGTTCGCCGCGCCCTGGGCGCCCATGACCGCGATCTGCGCCGACGGCCACGCGAGGTTGATGTCGGCGCCGAGCTGCTTCGACCCCATGACGCAGTACGCGCCGCCGTAGGCCTTGCGGGTGATGAGCGTGATGAGCGGAACCGTCGCCTCGCCGTAGGCGTAGATGAGCTTGGCCCCGCGGCGGATGATGCCGCCGAGCTCCTGGTCGGTGCCCGGGAGGAATCCCGGCACGTCGACGAAGGTGAGGATCGGCAGGTTGAACGCGTCGCAGAGGCGGACGAACCGGGCCGCCTTCTCCGAGGCGTCGATGTCGAGGGTGCCGGCCAGCTGCATGGGCTGGTTGGCGATGACGCCGACGCTCACCCCTTCGACACGGCCGAAGCCGGTGACGACGTTCGGGGCGAAGAGCTCGGAGACCTGGAGGAATTCGCCGTCGTCGAGCACGGTGGTGACGACGTCGAGGATGTCGTAGGGCTGCGAGGGCGAGTCCGGCATGAGGGTGTCGAGCGCCTCGTCCTCAGGCGTGAGCTCGAGGTCGGACTCGAAGACGTCGGCGTCGGCCGGGTCGAGGTTGTTCTGCGGGAGGAAGGAGAGGAGGTCGCGGACGTAGTTGAGGGCGTCCTCCTCGTCGCTGGCGAGGTAGTGGGCGTTGCCGGAGACGGTGTTGTTCGTCCGCCCGCCGCCGAGCTCCTCGTGGCCGACCTCCTCACCGGTGACGGTCTTGATGACGTCGGGACCGGTGATGTACATGTGGCTGGTCTTGTCGACCATGATCGTGACATCGGTGAGGGCGGGGGAGTAGACCGCACCGCCGGCCGAGGGTCCCATGATGAGCGAGATCTGGGGGATGACGCCCGAGGAGGCGACGTTGAGGCGGAAGATCTCGGCGAACAGCGCGATCGATCCCACGCCCTCCTGGATGCGGGCGCCGCCGGAGTCGTTGATGCCGATGATCGGGCAGCCGAGCTTGAGCGCGAGCTTCTGGACCTTGACGATCTTCCGGCCGTTCGCCTCGGCGAGTGACCCGCCGAGCACGGTGAAGTCGTGCGCGAACACGGCCACGGTCTTCCCGTCGATCGTGCCCAGACCGCACACCACGCCGTCGCCGTCGGGACGGTTCTTCTCCATCCCGAACTGGGTGTTGTGGTGCCGGGCGAATTCGTCGATCTCCTGGAACGAGCCCTCGTCGAGGAGCTGGTCGATGCGTTCCCTGGCCGTCTGCTTGCCGCGCTTGTGCTGGTTCTCCACCGACTTCTCGTTGCCGGTGTGGGCCGCCTCGCGACGCGTCAGGAAGGCGTCGATGCGATCGGCGGTGGTGCGTGGAGTTTCCGTCATGCTCCCACCCTATCGAGGGGAGCCGAGTTCATTGTGCACTCCCACCAAAAGAATCTAGAGTGGTCTGGTGACCAGCCAACACGCGCCCTTCCTCGTCGATGTCGAATCGCTCCGCGCCCGTGCGGAGGCCATCGGAATCGACCTTCCGCTCGTCATCTGGGACGAGTCGTGCCCGTCGACGAACGATGCGCTCGCGGCCCTGGTCCACCATCCCGCCGAGGCGACCGCCTCCTCAGGTGTCGTCCGTGGCCTCGCCGGGGACGCCCCCGCTGCGGAGCTGGCGGAGCTGACGATCCTCGGCACCGATTTCCAGAGTGCGGGCCACGGCCGACTCGGGCGCACGTGGACCGTGCCGCCGCGCCGCTCGCTGACGTTCTCGATCCTCCTGGCCCCGACGACGCCCGTGCGCACGTGGGGCTGGATTCCGCTCATCACCGGAGAGGCGGTGCGCGCGGCGATCGCCGAGGCGGGGGTGCCCGCCGTGCTCAAGTGGCCCAACGATGTGCTCACCGCCGAGGGTAGGAAGCTGTGCGGGATCCTCGCCCGCATCGAGACGACGCCGGAGGGTCCGCGCATCGTCCTCGGGATGGGGACGAACACGCGCCTCGAGCCTGCGGACCTGCCGCGGGAGGACGCGAGCTCACTGGCGATCGAGCTCGGCGTCGCGGGTTCAGAGATCGATCATGAACGGTTGCTACTGTCGATTCTCGGCACACTTGTTCCCGGCCTGAGGGAGTTGGCAGAGTATGGAGAGGACTTCGGTCGCAGTCCGTTCGCCGCGAGAGTGCGCGCGGGAATGGTGACGCTGGGCACGCGGGTCAAGGTCGAACGACCCGACGGCAGCTTCCTCGTCGGCGAGGCCACCGGCCTCGACGCGACGGGTGACCTCGTCATCGACGATGCGGTCTCCGTGAGCGCCGGCGACGTCCACCATCTGCGCCCGGCCGCACCGGCCGAGGGGGCCGGTTCGGCGAGCGGGAATGGTTCGGATGGCGGGGCCGGTTCGGACGCAGGGGCCGCGAGTGCCTCGGACAGTGCGGCGAGTGCGACCCCGCCCGACAGTGGGACGACGCAGCGATGACCGGTGACGGCTCGGCTCGTCGGGACCGGACGGGCGGCATCGTCGAACGCGACCCGGAGTCGCGCCCCGTGGTGCGGGCGAGCAGCGGCGCGCACGTGCGCGGGGACGGCCGCGCGGACGGGTCTGTGCCACCCACCGGCACCCGACCTGAGGCCACCGGCACTCGACCCGAGGATGGTTCTGCGCAGGCATCCGGCACCCGACCCAAGGGTGACTCGCACGCCGCTGACCCGTCTCGTCGCCAGGACACGGGCGCTGCTGACAGCCGCGGCACCGCGCCTCCTGCGTCGACCGATCCGAGCCGGCCGACCGGAACCGACCCTGCAGCGGGCGAACCGAGTGCCGCACCGTCTGCGGAACGCGACGCGTCTCTCGACACCGTGAGCGAGGATCGCACACAGACACTGTCGGCTGACGCGCCGTCAGCTGCCGGGACGGCCTCGTCTGCAGCTACTCCTGTGTCGACCGATCCGAGCCGGCAGACCGGAACCGACACTGCAGCGGTCGAAGCTAGTGCCGCACAGTCATCGGCGACCGAAGCCTCTCCGACGTCGGAATCCCCGACCCCGGCCGCATCGGCGCCCCCGAAACCTGAGGTCGCGCCGGAACCGGTCACACCCGCCCCCGAACCGGTCACCCCCGCGGCCACGACCGCTGACTCCGCACCGGCGACCTCGATCGGTGATTCGACGCCGGCCCCGGTCGCGCCGGCATCAGCTGCCGACGCTGACAACTCCGCACCACGTGCCACGGCACCGAACACCGATGGCGACGCTGACGAGCCCGCGCACGGGGCCACGGCTACGGGCGACGATGACGACGTATCCTCACTCCATGTCACGGCACAGGACGCTTCGGCACAAGCCGCCGACGCTGACGAGCCCGCGCACCGGGCCGCGGCAGAGGACCACGATCACGGGCGCTCACCCCAGGCCACGGCCGATGCCGAACTGCCGGCCACCTCGGTGATGCCGGTCATCCGGTCAGCGGAGTCTGGCGAAGACGACGACGCCTCCGAGTCGAACACGACCGCACATCCGACCGGGAAGCCGAAGTCGTCCGACTTCTTCGGTGGCCTGCACGAGGATCCGCGCACCTCGGCGCTGAGCATCGTCGACGAGGACACCGACGACGATCCGATCTACGAGACCCGCAGCGCCGCCGAACGCCTCGAGGAGATCCTCCTCGACGGGAAGCGCGTGCTCGATCGTCGTGAAGCGGCGAAGCTCGGCGGCATCTCGACGGTCTCGGCGCGGAAGATGTGGCGGGCGCTCGGGATGTCGCAGACCGATGAGCATGACAAGGCGTACACGGTCAGCGATGCGCATGCGCTGCGGATGTGGGCGAAGCCGGTGGCCGACGGGCTCATCGATCAGGAGACGGCGCTGTCGCTGGCGCGCGCGATCGGGCAGACGACGGACCGCCTCGTCGTGTGGCAGATGGAGACGCTCGTCGAGTACCTCACCGAGGAGAAGGGCATGAGCGAGCCCGAGGCCCGGCGGGAGGCGCTCGAGGTCATCGAGGATCTCATCGATCCGATGCAGAAGATGCTCGTCTACTCGTGGCGGCGCAACCTCGCCGAGGTGATGGGCCGCCTCAACGTCAACGTGTCCGACGGTCTCGCGATGGACAACCGGCAGGGCTGGTACGACTCGTCGATGCCGCTGGCGCGGGCGGTCGGGTTCATCGACCTCGTCTCGTACACGCGGCTGTCGCAGAAGCTCGAGCCGAGGCAGCTGGCGAACATGGTCCAGGAGTTCCAGGGCATCTGCTACAACATCGTCGCCACCGGCGGCGGGCGGATCATCAAGACCGTCGGCGACGAGGTGTTCTTCGCCGCCGAGACCCCGATGGCCGGCGCCGAGATCGCGATGACCCTCATGGAGCGCGTGACCGCGGCCGCCGATCTGCCCCAGGCGCGGGTCGGGTTCGTGTGGGGGAGGGTGCTCTCCCGCCTCGGCGACATCTTCGGATCGAGCGTCAACCTCGCCGCCCGGCTGACGGCCGTCGCCGAACCCGGAACGATCTTCACCGACGAGGAGACCGCGCGCGTGCTGTCGACCTCCGACGCCTACGTCTTCGAACCCCGCGGATCGCTCACCTTGCAGGGTCTCGGGGAGACGGGCATCTGCCAGATGCTGCGCGGCACCGCGGCACGGATGAAGCTCGACCTCGACGACGAGAGCTGAGTTCCGGGTCCTGAGTTCCGAGGCTTGAGCCCGCAGTTGAGAGCGCGCCGCGCTCAGGTGTCCACGTCACGCGCCCCGCTCGGGTGTCCACGTCACACGCCGGGCTCGGGTGTCCACGTCACGCGCGGTGGTCGGGTGTCCACGTCACGCGCGGTGGTTGCGCTTTCACTACCGCCGTGCGCCGTCGCCATTGGCGCACGCGCCCCGCACGCGCAGCTCCATGAACAACCCGTGCACGTGGAGTGTGTCGAGCTGCGGGTGCCTCTCGCGAAGCTGCACGGTGTGCGTGAAGCTCCGGGTGCCTCTCGCGAAGCTGCGCGGTGTGCGTGACGCTGCGGGTAGTGATCAGCGCTCAGAGCGCCCTGGAACTCAGAAGAGCGCGGAGTCGCCGTCGTCGCCTGAATCGTCGTCAGCGTCGTCTTCGTCGTGGGAGACGATGACGCCGTTGTCGGTGTCGATGCGGGCGCGGGCGATCTCCTCCCGCGCGTCGTCGAGGTCGAGGTCGAAGCCGTCGAAGCTCGTCGCCAGGCCTCCCGTGCCCGGTGCCTGTGCCGCTCCGGAATCCGCCGCGGTGTCAGCGGAACCTGCACCGGCATCACCGACGCCGGCATCCCCGCCACCTGCGGAAGCGACATCATCCGGACCGCCGAGGCGGGGGAGCGTGCCGATGACATCGATCTTCGACTCGAGCGGGGAGCCCGAGCCGTCGCGCCTCGACATCTCGGTCGGCAGCGTCCGCGCACCGCCGGCGGAGGCCGCCGCCTGCGGCGAGTCGCCGACCCACGCAAGCGAGAGTTCGGTCTCGCCCTTGAGGAACTTGTGGGCCCGCACACCGGCGGTCGCCCGACCCTTCGTCGGGAACTCGACGAACTCGCTGACCTTGATCGACGACGACGGGGCACCGTAGAAGTTCTCGCCGCTGGCGATCGTCACGACCGACAGCGCCATCTCCTCATCGGGCTCGGCGGGGACGGCGCCGAAGAAGATCGCCGTCGCCTCGGCGGCGAGTTTGATGCCGGCGACGCCGGAGGCGTTCCAGCCCTGCGCCCGCAGCCCCGAGGCGTCGAAGGCGAGCAGCTGGGCGTTCGAGGTGACGAACACGGCCCGCGACGCATCGATGTCGCGCGGCTGGGCGATGCCGATGACGGCGTCCTTGCCCTTGAGGGCGATCGCATCCCAATCGGACTTGTTCGGCCGTCCGGCCACCGACACCCGCTTGACGACGCCCTCGGCGGTGCCGAGGAGGAACTCGCGGTCGAGGTCGATGAGCCCGATGACCTTCTCGGCCTTCTCCAGCGCCATGTACTCGGCGATCTTCACCCCGCCGGCGACATTGGGTCGCGCCGCCCCTGGCGGCAGCGCCGGAAGGTCGACGACATCGACCATGTGGAGCCGACCGGTCGAGGTTACCGCACCGATCCGGCCCTGCGTCGTCGTCACGATCTCCGAGACGAGCGCATCGTGGCTGGCCCGCTTGCCCGACCGGGCGAGCACCGCGGCATCGGAGGTCCGCGCGATGCGACCCGAGGTCGAGAGGAGGACCCGGGTCGGGGCGTCGGCGATCTTGAGGTTCTCCGGCGCCTTCTTGCCCTTGGCCGTGAGCTCCTTCATCGCCCCCTCGATGAGCACGGTCCGGCGCGGGGTGCCGATGATCTCAGCGGTGGCATCGAGTTCGGTGGCGACGAGCTCACGCAGCTTCGCCTCATCGGCGAGCAGACCCTCGAGGTACTCGATGCGGTTCTTGAGCTCATCGCGTTCGGCCTCGAGCTCGAGCGCGAGAACTTCGTCAGGCGCCGCAGCTGCAGGTCGAGGATGTACGTGGCCTGGAGCTCCGAGAGATCGAAGACGTCCATCAGCCGGGTCCGCGCGGTCGCGGCGTCATCGGATGAGCGGATGAGCTGGATGACCTCGTCGATGTCGAGGATCGCGATGAGCAGACCCTCGACGAGGTGGAGGCGGTCCTTGGCCTTGCGCAGCTGGAACACCGTGCGCCGACGCACGACGTCGATGCGGTGGGAGAGGTAGACGGTGAGGAGGTCGCGCAGCCCGAGGGTGCGCGGCTGGCCCTCGACGAGGCACACGTTGTTGATGCCGAAGGACTCCTCGAGCGGCGTCTGCCGGTAGAGCTCGGCGAGCACCGCCTCGGGGTTGAACCCGTTCTTGATCCCGATGACCAGCCGCAGACCGTTCTTCCGGTCCGAGTAGTCGTCGATCGAGGCGATTCCCGTGAGCTTCTTCGCTCCGACCGCGTCCTTGACCTTCGCGACGACCTTCTCCGGGCCGACGAGATAGGGCAGCTCGGTGACGACGATGCCCTTGCGCCGGGCGTTGATGTTCTCGATCGAGACCGTCGCACGGGTGCGGAACGTCCCGCGCCCCGTCTCGTACGCCTCCCGGACGCCGTCGAGTCCGATGATCCGCCCGCCCGTGGGCAGATCGGGACCCGGGATGAAGCGCATGAGCTCGGCGAGATCGGCCTCGGGGTTGCGAATGAGGTGGCAGCACGCGGCGATGACCTCGCCGGGATTGTGCGGAGCCATGTTCGTCGCCATGCCCACCGCGATGCCCGAGGCGCCGTTGATGAGGAGGTTGGGGAACGCGCTCGGCAGGACTTCGGGCTGGGTGAGCGTGTTGTCGTAGTTGGGGACGAAGTCGACGACCTCTTCGTCGAGGCCGGCGATCATCTGCATCGACGCCGTCGTCAGCCTCGCCTCGGTGTAGCGGGGGGCCGCGGGACCGTCGTCGAGGGTGCCGAAGTTGCCGTGACCGTCGACGAGCGGGACGCGCATGATGAAGTCCTGGCTGAGCCGAACGAGGGCGTCGTAGATCGCGGTGTCACCGTGGGGATGGAGCTTGCCCATGACATCGCCGACGATGCGCGAGGACTTCACATGGCCGCGGTCGGGGCGCAGCCCCATGTCGCCCATCTGGTAGACGATGCGCCGCTGCACGGGTTTGAGTCCGTCGCGGGCGTCGGGCAGTGCGCGTGAGTAGATGACCGAGTAGGCGTACTCGAGGTACGAACTCTCCATCTCCGCCGAGACGTCGACATCGATGACTCTGCCTTCGGTCATGGAACTCCTTCGACACGTGGACCACTGCTGCGCCGCCGAGCGCTGACGGCACCCGTCGATTCTAGCGTTCGCGCGGGGTTCACCGGCTCATCTCCGCCGGTTCGTGTCGGATTCCGCCCATGACAGGCCGGCCGGACGGGCGGACCCGGGTGCGGCGAGGGCAGAGGGGCGGACCTCAGCTCAGGCGGAGGCGAATTCGGCGCGCAGCCACTTGTCGAGTTCGCTGATGAACTTCTCGACGCGCTCCCGGCTCGCGGTGCCCGAGATCAGCTCGGTAATCATCATGCCGAGCACCGAACTCGAGATCCGCTTCGCGAGCTCGGGCTCGACGCCGCTGAGCTGGGCGACGAAGGCGTCGACCTGGTCCATGTTCGCCTGCTTCGCGGCGACGGCCTCGGTCGGCAGCGCGGGATCGAGGCCGAGCATCACCGAGGTGTAAAAGCGGCTGCGGTCGGTGGTCAGCAGCTCCATGCACAGGCTGACCGCGGCATCGAGCTGGGTGGTCTCGTCGTTTCCTGCAGTGTCGAGGAGTCGCTCGAGGCGACGGGCGTTGAGTTCGCCGATCCTCTCCATGATCCCGGTGATGAGGGCGTCGCGGGTGCGGTAGACGTTGGACGTCGAACCGACCGGCAGCTCCGCCATCGCGTCGACGGCCCGATGGGTGAGTCCGCGGACTCCCTGTTCGGCGACGACGGCGATCGCGGAATCCGTGACGACATCTTTACGCGAAATCAATACTCTCAGCCTCGCTCTCATGCGGCTGTTCCCGATCAAGGGTGCCTGCTGACGGTGAAGGACGAACACTGCTCACTGCCATGTCACGTTTTCACCTTCTCGTTGAATGGCACAAAACGATAACTATTCATGGAGGAACGGAATCAGACACTACAGGTTCGGTGCCGGAATTGGTATAAGACGCGCCAAACTGCCAGTCGGTTCCCACTTATCGGGTCGAATTCGCAGGTCCGACGCGTTCTGTCCCGTTAAAGGTCCGTCTCGGCAAGGTCAGCTGAGCAGGCGCCTTGTCGTATCGATCCGCGTCGCGTCCGCCAGCAGCGAAATCCGCACGCTGAGGATGTAGCTGTCGGTCTCCGTCGCGACGATCGGGTGCATCTCGACGTCGAGGATCTGCGGATGGCGCTCGACGAGGACGGAGAGGCGCTCGAGGACGTCGATGAGCGGATCGATGTTGACCGGGGGCAGACCCCGGTAGCCGAACAGCCTCGGCGAGGATTTGATCGCGCGGATCATCTCTCCCGCGTCCTTGTCGGTGAGCGGGGAGACGCGGTGCTCGACATCGCCGAGGAGCTCGGTCGTGTCCCCGGCCAGCGAGAACGAGAGCATCGGCCCGAGCAGGCGGTCCTCGCCGGCGCGGATCACGCACGGCACCCCGGGCGGGGCCATCGCCTGGACGTCGACGAGGGGCTCCTCGTCGGTGCCGAGCGATTCGATGAGGGTCTGGAGGGCGGTGAAGTCCTCGACGAGTTCGTCGGGGGTGTCGATGTTGAGCCGCACCCCGCCGAGTTCCATGCGGTGGCGCAGGGCCTTCGTCACCGCCTTGAGCGCGACCGGGTAGCCGAGCGTCTCGGCCGCCGCGAGCCCCTCGTCCACCGAGGCGGCCGTGATGTAGGGCATCGTCTCGATCCCGTAGCAGTCGAGCAGCGCCCTGGCCTGGTCGCGCTCGAGGACGACGGGGCAGCCGGGCCGCGCATCGGTGAGCGCGGCGTCGACGATGTCGCGCACGCCCTTGTCGTCGAGGTCCTCGATCTCGAGGAAGTTGCCGTGATCGGCCGAGCGCCACCGGGCGTAGTCCGTCGCCCGCGCGAGCGCCCACACGGCGTCCTCGGGGCCGACATAGCTCGGCACGGTGTGGGTCACGCGCTTGCCGTCGGAGTCGGTGAGGAAGCTCGTGAGCTCGTCCTGGACGCCGAGGATGCCGAGGAAGCAGGCCACCGTCGTCTTCGACGACCGGGCGGCGGTCTCGGCGAGCACCGCGGCGATCTCGCTCTCCTCGGCTCCGGCCGAGGGCGTGAAGTTGACGATGACGGAATCGATGTCGTCCCGGTCGTACATCGCGGCGAGCTTCTCGCCGAAGGTCTCGGCATCGACCTCGGGGTGGAGGGAGACGGTCGCGGACTCGACGCTCAGCCCCTCGGCCCGGGCCCGCTGGACGATGAGGGTCGACAGGGCCGCGGAGTTCCCGATGACGCCGACCCGCCGCCCCGCCGGCAGCGGCTGGGTCGAGAACACCTGTGCGAGATCGAAGAGCTGGTGGACGGTGTCGGCCCTGATCACCCCGGCCTGGCCGAGCACCTGGTCGAGGGTGTGCGGGGCGAGCGAGGACGTGCGCACGACGTGGCCGGGCGGCAGCTCGCGGCCGGTGACATCGGACTTGACGACGATGACGGGTTTGACGCGGGAGACGCGCCGGGCGATGCGGGAGAACTTGCGCGGGTTGCCGATCGATTCGAGGTAGAGGCCGACGGTCTTCGTCGCCGGATCCTCCTCCCAGTACTGGAGGACGTCGTTGCCGGACATGTCGGCGCGGTTGCCGGCGGAGACGAACGTCGAGATGCCCAGGCCCCGTGTCTTCGCCGCCGCGAGCAGAGCCGTGCCGAGGGCCCCGGACTGGCTGAAGAGGCCGAGGGTGCCCGGTTCGGGGAGGAACGGGGCGAGTGAGGCGTTGAGGGAGACGTCCTCGGCCTCGTTGACGATGCCGAAGGAGTTCGGCCCGATGAGCCGCATGCCGTACGCCCGCGAGGTCGCGACGACCTGGCGCTGGAGTTCGGCACCGGCGCGGCCGGTCTCGGCGAAGCCCGAGGAGATGACGAGCACGCCCTTGGCGCCGTGGGCGGCGCACTCCTGGACCACCTCGGTGACGGATTCCGCGGGCACGGCGATGACGGCGAGGTCAGCGGTGCCCGGCAGCTCGCCGAGGCTCGGGTACGCCGGGACCCCGGCGACCTGGTCGGCCTCGGGGTGGACGACCCACAGCTCGCCCTTGAAGTCGGCGGAGACGATGTTGCGGATGAGGAGGTTGCCCGTGGAGTTGCGCTTGCGGCTGGCGCCGATGACGACCACCGAGGCGGGATGGAGGACGGTGCGCACGCTCTTGGCCTCCGCGCGGTGCTCGCGGGTGGCCTGGACCTCGAGCGAGCGCGCGGTGGGGTCGATGTCGAAGCTCACGGCCACGACCCCGTCGTCGAAGCCGCGGCTGACCTCGTAGCCGGCGGCCTGGAAGACCTGGAGCATCGAGCGGTTCTGGGGGAGCACCTCGGCGGTGAATTTGCGCAGGCCCGATTCGCGCGCGGCCGCGGCGAGGTGCTCGAGGAGGATCGAGCCGATCCCGCGGCCCTGGTGGGCGTCGGCGATGTTGAACGCGACCTCCGCGGTGCCCGGGGAGATCTTGTCGAAGCGGCCGACCCCGATGATGTCGTCGCCGATCGTCATGACGAGCGCCACCCGGTCGTGGTGGTCGACGTTGACGAAGCGGTCGAGATCGCGTTTGGGCAGCTTGGGCAGTGGCGCGAAGAAGCGGAGGTAGATCGACTCCGGCGACTGCGCCTCGTGCATCCGAGACAGCGCCTCGGCGTCGTCGGGAACGATCGGACGCAGGTGCGCGGTGCCGCCGTCGCGCAGAACGACGTCGGCCTCCCACGCGGCAGGATAGTCTTCCATACCCCAAGCATAGGTGCCCGACCGGTGCGTTCGCGGCTGGGATCGGGTGTGCGAGTACGGCACAATGGAGGGCATGTCTCTACCCGACGTCCTCGTCCGCGATCTCCAATCGGCCGGCTACTACCCGCAGCTCACCGAGGGGATCCTCGCCGACTCCCTCTACGACGAACCGGTGCTCAGCCACTTCGTCCACATCGACACCCACGTCGACATCGAATCGATCCACCGGCACGTCACGGCGTTCGTCCTCACCGAGACCCGACTCCTCCTCGCCCACGTCGACGATGATCCCGCCGTCGCCCCCGGCGGCAAGGCGCGGGCGGTGACGAGCAGCGAGGACATCGAACTCGAGCGCCTCGGCACCGTCATGGTCGGGCGCACCTTCGCCGACCCCGCCTCGTATGCGCCGGGCGATGCCCCGGTCGAGGTCTCGCTGACGCTGTCGTGGGGCGCTGCCCGGCGCATCGAGGCGTTCCCCGAGACCTGCGGTGACCCGGACTGCATGGGCGACCACGGGTACGGGGGATCGATCTTCGCCGAGGATGTCCTCCTCCGCGTCTCCGCCGAAGCCGAAGGCCAGGCCGCCGTCGACCGCATCGCCGACTTCGCCGACCGCCTGCGCGCCGCCGTCTTCCACGCCCGCCTCCGGTCGCGGCGCTGATGGCCGACCTCCCCTCGGACCAGGCCCCCACCGCGAGCCTGCTCGCTCCTCCCGACTACGGCAATCCCCTCCTCTCCGATGTCGTCCCGGCCGCGGCGCTCAGCCTCGGTGCCGGCGGCGTGCTCGATGACACCGCGGCCCTGCGCGCGCAGCGCCTCGGGTTCGACCGCGAGGTGCGCACCGCGATCGTCGTCCTCATCGACGGCCTCGGTGAGCAGCTGCTGTCCCGCGACAGCGGCTACACCCCCTTCTTCCGGTCCCTGGCCGGCCAGCGGCGGACCGTGTCGACGGGATTCCCGTCGACGACGGCGAACTCCCTGTCCTCGTTCGCCACCGGGCGGCTGCCAGGGGCCCACGGCGTCGTCGGCTACCGGCTGCTCGATCCCGCGAAGGACGCGGTGTTCAACCAGCTGACCTGGGATCTCGACGTCATCCCGTGACCTGGGTGCCCGATGCCACGCTCTTCGAACGCCTCGAGACCGCCGACGTCGACGTCGTCAGCCTCGGTGAGGCGAAGTTCGCCGGACGCGGGCTCAACCGCGCTTCCCTGCGCGGGGGCCGGTTCCGGGCGTCGAAGACGCTCGAGGAGCGGTGTGCGCAGGCCCTCGCCGAGGTGCGGGCTCCGGGCACCCGGCTCGTCTACCTCTACTGGGGCGGCCTCGACAAGACCGGGCACGTCCACGGCTCGAACTCGGCGCAGTGGACCGAGGAGCTCGAACGCATCGACCTCGCCCTGTCCCGGCTCGCCCAGGACCTGCCGCACGATGCCGCGATGATCGTCACCGCCGACCACGGGATGGTCGACATCGACCACGACACGCGCCTCGACCTCGTCGACGCTCCCGAGCTCAAGGCCGGTCTGCGCCACCTCGGCGGGGAGCCGCGGGCCCTTCACCTCTACGCGCAGCCCGGTGCCGCCGGCGATGTCGCGGCGGCGTGGACGGAGACGCTGGGGGACCGGGCCCTCGTGCTGCCGCAGGCCGAAGCGGTGCGCCGCGACTACTTCGGTCCCGTCGATCCCCGGGTCATCGGGCGCATCGGGGACGTCGTCGTCATCTGCACCGACGGCTTCGCCGTCGTCGATTCGGAGACGGAGTCAGCCTCGGCGCTCGCGCTCATCGGCCATCACGGGGCGACTACGGCACGCGAACTCGAGATTCCGCTCCTCGTCGTCTGACGCCTGTCCGCGGGACCCGGCGGACGGTGGCGCCGGCGCTCTCGCCGTCGTTGGTCGCGGCGTTGACGTCGGTCGCGTCGTCGTCGTCGATCGCGTCGTTGTCGTCGGTCGGGACGATGGCCCGCCTCAGCGAGGCGGTGCCGGGGACGCGGTAGAGCACACGGCTGTACATGATGTAGCGGAAGATGTTGCCGAGCAGCACGCCGACGACGTTGGCGGAGATGTTGTCGGCCAGCGGCGAGGTCCAGCCCATGACGTAATGGCTGACGATGAGGCAGAGGCCGGCGATGCCGAGCCCGGCGAGATTGACGAGGAAGAAGCCGATCGCCTCGCGCCAGGGCCGGCTCGTGCGGCCGTCGCGGAACGTCCAGTGCCGGGAGCCGAGCCAGCTCACCGTCGTCGCCGCCGCCACGGACACGACCTTGGGGATGAGCGGGCCGATGTCGGTGGTGAAGAGGATGAGGTTGAAGACGCCGAGGTCGACGAGGAACGCGATCGTCCCGACGGCGGTGAACTTCGCCAGACGGGAGAGCTCGGACCGGGTGCGTCCCATGCCCCTCCTCATCTCGTGGATCGCGGTCTCGTGGATCGGGGTCCCTGACTCGTGGTCGCCGACCCGAGGTCATCCTACGACAGCCGGATCGGTGTTCCCTGCGGACAACAGAGCTCCCTGCAGACAGAGACGTTCTCTGCGGACAGGGGAGCCGACCGGAGCCGGAGGACTGCCCTCACGCACCGTTCGGAGCGGCCCCGCGATAGGATGGCAGGCGTGACTTTTCCTACCATCGGCGTCATCGGCGGCGGTCAGCTCGCCCGCATGCTCGCCCCCGCCGCCGAAGCCCTCGGCGTGAGATTCGCCGTCCTCTCCGAGTCCGCTGACGCCCCCGCCGCGCAGGTCATCCACGACGTCACGGTCGGCGACTACACCGACTTCGCGACGCTCAAGTCCTTCGCCGAGACCGTCGACGTCATCACCTTCGACCACGAGCACGTCCCGCCGGAGCACCTCGAGGCCCTCGTCGCCGCCGGGTACACCGTCCGCCCGGGACCGCGGGCGCTCATCTTCGCCCAGGACAAGATCCTCATGCGCCGGAAGATGGACGACCTCGGCCTGCCCAACCCCCGGTGGGCGGAGATCGGCAGCCTCGCCGATGCCGAGGCCTTCGCCGCCGAGGTGGGCCTGCCCTTCGTCCTCAAGACCCCGCGCGGGGCTATGACGGCAAGGGCGTGCGCGTCATCTCCGACCTCGCCGAGGTCACCGATTGGCTCGCCGAGGTCCCCGTCCTCCTCGCCGAGGAGAAGGTCGACTTCACCCGGGAGCTCGCCGTCATGGTCGGCCGGTCCCCGATGGGCCAGACCGCCGTGTGGCCGGTCGTCGAGACGTGGCAGCAGGACGGCGTGTGCAAGGAGGCGATCGCCCCGGCCCCCGGGCTGCCCGGGCAGAAGGCGACCGCGATCACCGAGGCGGTCCTCACCGTCGCCGGTGCCCTCGACGTCACCGGGGTGATGGCGATGGAGATGTTCGAGACCCCGGACGGCTTCCTCATCAACGAATTCGCGATGCGCCCCCACAACACCGGGCACTGGACGCAGGACGGCTCGGTGACGAGCCAGTTCGAACAGCACCTGCGCGCCGTCCTCGACCTGCCGCTCGGCAGCCCTGCGGCCCGCGACGAGGTCTCGGTCATGGTCAACATCCTCGGCGCCGACCACGAGGACCTCTACCACCCCTACCTCCACGTCATGGCCCACGACCCCGATGTCAAGGTCCACCTCTACGGCAAGGACGTCAGCCCCGGGCGGAAGGTCGGCCACGTCAACGCGTACGGCGCCGATCGCGCGCTCGTCCTCGCCCGGGCCCGGCACGCCGCGGACTTCATCGCCGGCGTCGACGTCGACCCGCACCCGAGCCTGCCGACCCCGGCCGACCTCACCCCGGAGGGCGCGGAGGACACCGCGCCCCGCCAGACCTCACCCGAGGAAAGGGACTGACATGACCACCTCCACGCAGCAGACCGACGAGGCGGCCGCCTCGGCGAGCGTCCCCGTCGGGATCGTCATGGGCTCCGACTCGGACTGGCCGACGATGCGGGCCGCCGCCGAGGCGCTCACCGAACTCGGCATCGCCTCGACCGCCGAGGTGGTCTCGGCCCACCGCATGCCCGAGGACATGGTCGAGTGGGCGCGGACCGCTGCCGAGCGCGGACTGCGCGTCATCATCGCCGGGGCTGGGGGAGCGGCGCACCTGCCGGGGATGATCGCCTCGATGACGTCCCTGCCGGTCATCGGGGTGCCCGTGCCGCTGAAACACCTCGACGGAATGGACTCCCTCCTCTCGATCGTCCAGATGCCCGGCGGCGTGCCCGTCGCGACGGTCTCGATCGGGGGAGCGAAGAACGCAGGACTGCTTGCCGCACGGATCCTCGCAGCCGGCACCGACGCCGAGGCGGTCGCTCTCCGCGGCCGACTCGACGACTACCGGGCCGCCCTCCGCCAGGTCGCCCTCGACAAAGGGGCGGCACTCGGGCAATAATTATTGACTGAACGATCGATCAGTCAAAGGAGCACGATGTTCGACCTCTACCAGCCCAGTGAAGAGCACGAAGAGATCCGCGCGGCGGTGCGCGACGTCGTCGAGAAGCGGATCGCCCCCTTCGCGGCCGAGGTCGACGCCGAGTCCCGGTACCCGCAGGAAGCCCACGACGCGCTCGTCGAGACCGACTTCTTCGCCGCGCACATCCCCGAGCAGTACGGGGGAGTCGGGGCCGACGCGCTCGCGGTCGCGATCATCATCGAAGAGGTCGCGCGCGCCTGCGCCTCGTCCTCGCTCATCCCCGCGGTCAACAAGCTCGGCAGCATGCCCGTCCAGCTCGGCGGCGACGATGCGATCAAGGAGAAGTACCTCACCCCCGTCGCCCGCGGCGAGGCCGGGTTCTCCTACGGGCTCTCCGAACGCGAGGCCGGCTCCGACACCGCCTCGATGAAGACGCGGGCGACCCGTGACGGCGACGACTGGATCCTCAACGGCGTGAAGACGTGGATCACCAACGCCGGCGTCTCCGAGTACTACACGGTGATGGCCGTGACCGATCCCGACGGAGCCCGCGGACGCAACATCTCCGCGTTCGTCGTCGAGAAGTCCGACGAGGGCTTCACGTTCGGTGAGAAGGAGCGCAAGCTCGGCATCAAAGGCTCCCCGACCCGGGAGCTGCTCTTCGACAACGTCCGACTGCCCGGCGACCGCATCGTCGGCGCCCCGGGGGAGGGCCTGAAGATCGCGCTGCGCACCCTCGACCACACGCGCGTGACGATCGCCGCCCAGGCCATCGGCATCGCCCAGGGCGCCCTCGACTACGCGCTGGGCTACGTCAAGGAGCGCCAGCAGTTCGGCAAGCGCATCGCCGACTTCCAGGCCATCCAGTTCATGCTCGCCGACATGGGCATGAAGCTCGAGGCCGCACGCCAGCTCACCTACACCGCGGCGGCGAAGAGCGAGCGCGGCGACGCCGACCTCACGTACTTCGGGGCCGCCGCGAAGGCGTTCGCCTCCGATGCCGCGATGGAGATCACGACCGACGCCGTCCAGCTCCTCGGCGGGGCCGGCTACGTCGTCGACCACCCCGTCGAGCGGATGATGCGCGACGCGAAGATCACCCAGATCTACGAGGGCACGAACCAGATCCAGCGCCTCGTCATGGGTCGCCAGCTGCTCGGCTGAGACCCGGTGCGCCCGCTGTCGGCCCGACGTGTCGGCGGCGGGCGTCGGCGTGCCCGCTGGGGGCTGTCACCAGCGTGTGAGGAGTATCACTCGGCCGCCGCGACATGCGCAGATCCCAGGTGCGGGAATCCACGGCATCCACGCGACACAATGGATGAACACAGTGGACTCTGACGAAGCTTTGGCAGAGTGGTCACTGGCGCGGCCGCGAACGGCTGCTGCGAGAAGCGCGTGAGACGAAGGTGAGGCAGTGGCCGAAACGAGATACATCGACCCCATTCACTTCCCGTCGTACGCCTCGCAGCCGACGAGGGACGTCCGTGCGTGGTTGCTGCTTCTCGTCACCATCCTCCTGCCCGGCGGTGTCCAGCTGCTCTTCCGCAGCCGGCGCTGGGCGCGGATCTCGCTGTCGATCACCGCGCTCAGCTGGCTGCTCTTCATCGTCGCCGTCATCGCGATCCTCATCAACCGCACGTTCGCGTTCACGATCGGGACGAACCCGATCATCCTCACATTCCTCACGCTCTGGGTGCCCATCGTCGGGCTCAACTGGTTCGTCTGCCTCGTCGACACGATTCGCCGCATCCGGCTGGTGACGCTGTCGAAGAAGGCCCGTCCGCGCTTCCTCGCCGCCTTCTGCGCCCTCGTCCTCATCGTCGTCGGGCCGCTGGCGTGGGGCACGAACATGCTCAACAGCCAGCGCGGACTCGTCAGCGACCTCTTCGCCTCCGGGAAGGTCGCGAAGCCCGTCGACGGGCGCTACAACATCCTGCTCCTCGGCTCGGACGCCGGCAAGGGCAGGACCGGCATCCGACCCGACTCGCTGTCTCTTGTCTCGATCGATGCGGAGACCGGCAAGACCGTCATCATCGGCCTGCCGCGCAACATGCAGAACGTTCCCTTCGCCGAGGGCTCACCCCTGGCCTCGGTCTACCCGCAGGGCTTCAACTGCGGCAGCGAATGCCTGCTCAACGCCGTGTTCCAGCAGGGTGAGAAGTACAAGGACCGGTTCGAGGACCCGGAGCGGGCCGGCGAGCAGGCGACGATGGACGCCGTGTCCGCCGTCACCGGCCTTGAGGTCCAGTACTACGCGATGATCAACCTCAAGGGCTTCGAGAACCTCATCGACTCCCTCGGCGGGATCACCATCGTCTCGGGCAAACGCGTCCCGATCTCCTCGAAGGTCGACCCGACGACGGGCAAGCACGGGCCGGTCAAGGGGTGGATCGAGCCCGGGGAGCAGAAGCTCGACGGCTTCAACGCCCTCTGGTACGCCCGTTCCCGTGAGTTCTCGAGCGACTACGAGCGGATGATCCGGCAGCGGTGCGTCCAGGAGGCGATGGTCAAGCAGCTCGACCCGGCCACGGTGCTCACCCGCTACCAGGACATCGCGAAGGCGACCCCCGGAGCCCTGTCGACGGACATCCCGTCCTCACAGGTCGACTCGTTCGTCGATCTCGCGCTCAAGGTCAAGAGCCAGAAGATCGAGTCGCTTGACCTCACTCCGCCGCGCGTGACACCATCACAACCGGACTTCGCCGAAGCCCGTCGCCTGGTTGCCGAGAAGATCGATGCCGCCTCCAGGGACGCTGAGAAGCAGACCGAGGCGCTCGCGATGCCGGCAGGCGTCGGGGCGGGCGTGTCCGCGGGCATCGGCACCGGTGCCTCGGTGACGGCCTCCGGGGCCGGTGACACCACTCCTGACGAGGGCGAAGAGGCCGACGCACGGGCGATCTGCTACGTCCCGTGACGCTCCGGCGACCCGGTCGATGACGACCTGAGAACGTCCCGGCGAAAAAACTTTCGCACGGTGTGTCGCCTGCCAACACTGGGAACCACACCGGTGTAATTATCTTCATTCGTTATTTTCCACTCTGACACGCCGGAAATGTGTAACAATTTTGAGATGTTGGGGTCGCCCACCGTATGCCGACGGTGAAGTGGACTCCCGGGCCTGAACTTCCCTGACTTCCTCGAAAAGGCTGTAACGATGAAATACATACTGCCCACAGTCGCGGGCTGCGCCTCTGTCGCACTCGTCGGCACCTTAGCGGTCACGGCGACGGACGCCTTTGCTGCCACCGTCGAACCGGAAGTGACCCAAGAAGCGCTCAATGTGAGCGAAGACGGACTCGACGTCCCCGGCGCGCGCGATTCGAGCAGCGCCGAGGCGAGCGTCTCCAACCAGAGCGCGACCAACCTTCCCGACATCTTCAAGTCCCAGTCGGCGCTGGCCGCCGCGCAGGTGCCTGAGACCGTCAACGTGAGCGCTCAGCCGGTCGCTGCGACCGTCGCCCCCACCTCGGCGGGCCTGACCTCCCCGGAGGGATCGCAGACTCCCGCACCGGCCGAGGGCACCGCCCCCGCCGAGTCCGGCGATGCCGGTGACGGCGGAGAGGCCGCCCAGGAGCCCACCGAGGGCTCGACCCCCGCCGACGACGCGCAGGACGACGAGGACATCTCCGGCACGGTGCGTCAGAAGACCGAGGACGGCGTCAACATCGCGCTCATCTCCGACGTCCTCGACGTGCCCACGAAGAACCCGAGCCTCGTCGGAGTCACCTTCGCCGATGCGCCGAGCACGATCCGCATCCAGGTGCGCGTCAAGAGCGACTCCGGGTGGGGATCCTGGCAGGATCTCGACGAGGACAAGCAGGAGGAGGCGAAGAACGAGGGCTCCGAGCCGTTCACCGTCAACGAGGCCAGCGGCGTGCAGCTGCGCATCCTCGGCGACAAGGCGCCCACGGATGCCGAACTCGTCCTCGTCGACCCCAAGTTCTCCGAAGCCGACGCGCAGGCGGTCGCGGACAACGCGCCCGTCCAGATCGATCCGGCCGCCTCGACCGACGAGTCCGGCTCGACCGCACCCGCCGTCGACGAATCCGGCACCACCGACACCGGCGCGACCGATGCCACGACGGTGTCGGCGACCGGTGCGGCCACGGTGACGACGCAGAACTACGTGCCCGGTGACGCGCAGGTCAACACCGTCGCGAAGTCGGCCAAGGTGCCCAAGCCCGACATCGCCTCGCGGAAGTCGTGGGGAGCGAAGTCGTACAAGGGCAGCCCCAGCTACGCGAGCAGCATCAAGCAGGCCGTCGTCCACCACACCTCGGGATCGAACAGCTACTCGGCTGAGGACGTTCCCGGCATCATCCGCGGCATCCAGACCTTCCACCAGAAGGGACGCGGATGGTCCGACATCGGATACAACGTCGTCGCCGACAAGTACGGTCGCCTGTGGCAGGCCCGTGACGGTGACATCTCGAAGGCCGTGGTCGGCGCTCACACCTCCGGTCACAACACCGGCACCTTCGGCATCTCGGTGCTCGGCACGTACAACAGCTCGGCTCCGCCGAAGGTCACCCGCGACGCCGTCGCCTCGGCGATCGCGTGGAAGTTCTCGATGTACGGACTGACGGCGAGCAAGTCGACGCTCGTCGGCCACCGCGACCTCGGCAGCACCGACTGCCCGGGCGATGCGTTCTACGCGAAGCTCGGCGAGGTCCGCGACACCGTCAACAACATCCTCAAGTCCGGCGATCTGCCCTCGGACAGCAGCGATGACGGCAAGAACGAGACCCCGAAGCCGGCACCGCAGACCGCGATCGAGAAGTACGCCGCGGACAACAACCTCGGCAAGGCCACCGGCAGCGAGTACGACGTCAAGGGCGTCGACGGCGCCAAGGCCCGCAACTACGAGAAGGGCGTCGTCTACTGGTCGCAGAAGACCGGCGCGTACCACGTCACCGGGGCGATCGCCTCGGCGTACAAGGGTGAGGCCATCACCCAGCTGGGGCTGCCCGTGAGCACGGAGAAGGGCGGCCTCAAGGGCGGGGGCGTCTACCAGACGTTCTCGAAGGGCTCGTTCCACTGGTCGCCCCAGACCGGGGCGGCCTACACCACCGGAACCCTGCTCAAGTACTGGAAGGACAAGGGCTACGAGCGCGGCCACCTCGGCTACCCGAAGTCCAACCCGGTGATCAAGGACGGCCGTGCCGAGCAGCTCTTCGAGGGAGCGAAGCTCGTGTGGGCCGAGGGCTACGGCACGACGGAGTTCTCCGCCAGGGGCTCGATCTCGGGCACCGCAGTCGATGAGAACGCGCCGGGCGACTCGCCCCCGCCGGGGGACAGCGCCGCCGATGGCGGTTCGGGTGCAGACTCCGGGGAAGGTGCTGCAGCCGACGGAAACGCGAACGGATCAGACAACGGCTCCGACAACGGCGGTTCGACCGATGAGCCGACGCAGGAGCCCACCCCTTCGGATCCGCCGAAGGAAGAGCCCAAGCCGACCGAGCCTCCGAAGGAGGAGCCGAAGCCCACTGAGCCGCCCAAGGAGGACAAGCCCTCGAAGGAGGAGCAGATCCAGGCGCAGCGGGACAAGGTCATCGAACAGGCGAAGAAGTACGTCGGGACCAAGTACGTCTGGGGCGGGACCACGCCGAACGGCTGGGACTGCTCGGGCTACACCCAGTACGTCTACGGCAAGGCGGGCATCGATCTGCCGCGCACGACTAGCCAGCAGCGCAATGCCGGCAAGGAGATCTCGATCAAGGACGCCAAGCCCGGCGACCTCATCTGGATCCCCGGTCACATCGGAATCATCTCCGAGACCAAGGGCCAGATGTACGACGCGGGTTCGACGCGGACGAACACGACGAAGCGCAGCTACGAGTGGATGCTCAGCCGCGGCGCCAAGGTCATCCGGGTCATCGGCTGATCATCGCGCAGTGATCACTGGGGAGTGACCACATCGGCAGCGGCCCCGAGACGCACCCGCGTCTCGGGGCCGCTGGCGTGTGTGCGGTGAACACTGTGTGACCGGGCCTGAACAGAAAGTGAAGTCACGGCGTCATCGCGGAATTCCGGCAGGCGCACACGCTACGGTTGAGGGATGGATGCGCGAGAGCGCACGGACGATTCGCAGGAGAGGTGATGCCAGTGCGTCGGCTGCACAACACCGTGAAGAACTTCGACTGGGGCACCCCGGACGCGATTCCCGCGATCCTCGGCACCGTCCCGGACGGCACGCCGTGCGCCGAACTCTGGCTGGGAGCGCACCCGCTCAGCCCCTCACGACTCGAACTCTCCGCCGCCCAGGGCACCCACGGGGCGGTCGGCTACGGACACGTCGGCTCGTCCTCGTCCGTCGATGTCCGCACCTCCGGGCGACTCGACCTCGGGCCCAACCTCATCGAATACATCGCCGGTGATCCCGAGGGACTTCTCGGACGCGACTCGCTCGAGGTCTTCGGGCCGCGTCTGCCCTTCCTCCTCAAGGTCCTCTCCGCGGAGAAGGCGCTGTCGATCCAGGTCCACCCCACCCCGGAGCAGGCCGCTGCCGGCTTCACCCGGGAGGAGGAGACGGGGCCGGATCTCGACGCTCCCGACCGCAACTACAAGGACGCCTCGGCGAAGCCCGAGCTCATCTACGCCCTCACCGAGTTCCACGCCCTCTCCGGCTTCCGCCCGCGCAAGGCCGTGCGGGCGACTTTCGAGCGGTTCCTCTCCCTGTCGCTGTCGGCGTCCTCGCTCGACCTCCTCGGCGAGATCCTCGCGTCGCTCAAGGCGCTCAGCGATGCCAAGGCGTTCGCGCGGACGGTCGAGCTCATCCTCGGCGACGACCGCGCGCCGGGACTCGTCGCGGAGATCGCGAGCCAGGACTTCGCGACCCCGCCGCGCGGGCACGCCTCCCAGCTCGGCACGGCCGTCGACCCGATGCAGACCTTCGTCGAGCTCGTCACCGACTATCCGGACGATCCCGGTGTCCTCGTCGCGCTCATGCTCTGCCGCGTCCACCTCCAGCCGGGCGAGGCGCTCGCGATGGAATCGGGGATCCTCCACGCCTACCTCGGCGGGACGGGCATCGAGATCATGGCCTCGAGCGACAACGTCCTGCGCGGGGGCCTGACGAGCAAGCACGTCGACATCCCCGAGCTCACCCGGATCGCGACGTTCACGGCCGCGCCCCCGCAGCTGCTCGAGCCCGACCGCGACGGCGTCCTCACCGGTGCGACCGAGGACTTCGCTCTCCAGGCCCTGCGGTGCCCGCGCCTGAAGCGCATCGACCGGCGCGGGGCGGCCATCGTGCTGTGCACCTCGGGGACGATCACCCTGACGTCGGTGGGGAACTCAACGACCCTGACGCGTGGGCAGAGCGTCTTCGTCGGCGCCAACGAACCCGCCGTCACGGCCGACGGTCACGGAGACCTCTTCGTCGCGACCACCGGACTCGATCGCGCGCTGCCCTTCGCCTGAGGCTGCCTCGCACCTCAGGTTTCCCCTCTACTGAGGCTGCCTCGCTCCTGAGCGGAGCGCGCGGGCGAACCCTGTCCCTGGAGCGGCTTTCACTACCCGTGCACACGGTGTGTTCGGGGCTGCGGGTGCCTCTCGGCGAGCCCAGTGTTGTGTGTGGGGCTGAGGGTTGTGCGTGACGTGCTGCGTTGTCAGGGCGGCTCCGGGTTGTGCGTGGCGAGCTGAGCGGCGCGTGATCGAGCGCGTTTCCGGCATCCCGCCTGTGGAGCGGCTTTCACTACCCGTGCACGCGGTGTGTTCGCGGCTGCGGGTGCCTCTCGGCAAGCCCAGTGTTGTGTGTGGGGCTGCGCGTTGTGTGTAGAGCCCAGGGTTGTGCGTGAGGCCACGAGTTGCGTGTGAGGGTCGGCGTTGTCGGTGCGGATGCGGACTGCGATTTACGGGTCCGGGCTGCGCGTGGCGGGCTGCGGCGGGACAGCGCACAAGGCCGCCGCGCACCGACACTCCGAAGGAGCGTCAGTGGGCAGCGGCGCGCGCGACTCAGACGTCGGGGACGGTGATGGTTGCGACGTCGTCGGGGACGACCACCTCGGCGCCGGTCTTCTCCTTGACCTCCTCGACGGTGACTCCCGGTGCGAGCTCGACGAGGGTGAAGGCATCACCGGTGACGTCGAGGACGGCGAGGTCGGTGATGACGCGTTCGACGACGCCCTTGCCCGTCAGCGGCAGGTCGCAGGCGCCGAGCAGCTTGTGCGTGCCGTCCTTTGCGACATGGTCCATGACGACGATGACGCGCTTGGCGCCGTGGACGAGGTCCATCGCCCCGCCCATGCCCTTGACCATCTTGCCGGGGATCATCCAGTTCGCGATGTCGCCGTTGACCGCGACCTGCATCGCGCCGAGGATCGCGGCATCGATCTTGCCGCCGCGGATCATGCCGAAGCTCGCCGCCGAATCGAAGTACGAGGCGCCCGGCAGCATCGTCACGGTCTCCTTGCCCGCGTTGATGAGGTCGGGGTCGAGTTCGTCCTCGGTCGGGTACGGACCGACGCCGAGGAGGCCGTTCTCCGACTGGAGAACGAGCCGCACACCGTCGGGCACGTAGTTCGGGACGAGGGTCGGCATGCCGATGCCGAGGTTGACGTAGCTGCCGTCGGCGAGCTCCTGCGCCGCGCGCGCGGCCATCTGGTTGCGTGTCAGTGCCATGGTGGGCTCTCCTCAGGCGTTCGCGGCGGTCGGGGTCGGACGGAGGGTGCGCTTCTCGATCGGCTTGTCGGCGATCTGCTCCGCCGTCAGCGGGACGACGCGGTGGACGAAGACACCGGGCAGATGCACCTCGTCGGGATCGATGTCACCGGGTTCGACGAGCTTCTCGACCTCGGCGATCGTGATCCGACCGGCCTGCGCGGCCGGCGGATTGAAGTTGCGGGCCGAGGAGTGGAAGACGAGATTCCCGTCGCGGTCGCCGACGGCGGCGCGGACGAGGGCGTAGTCGGGGGCGAGCGACTCCTCGAGGACGTAGGTCTGCTCCTCGCCGAAGGTGTCGAAGACCCGGGTGTCCTTCGCCGGGGACTCCTTGATGACGTTGCCGTCCGCGTCGTACTTCCACGGCATGCCGCCCTCGGCGACCTGGGTGCCGGCGCCGGTGATCGTGTAGAACGCGGGGATGCCCGCACCGCCGGCGCGCAGCTTCTCCGCGAGCGTGCCCTGCGGGGTGAGCTCGACCTCGAGCTCACCGGAGAGGTACTGCCGGGCGAACTCCTTGTTCTCCCCGACATAGGACGCGATGATCCGCCGGATCCGATGGTCGGCGAGCAGCACCCCGAGCCCGCGGCCGTCGACGCCCGCGTTGTTCGAGATCACCTCGAGGTCCGTCGTCCCCTGTTCCCTGATCGCGCGGATGAGGAATTCCGGGACTCCGACGACCCCGAATCCGCCCACGGCGATCGACGATCCATCGGCAATATCGGCCACTGCTTCTGCGGGCGTGTCAACTACTTTGTCCATGTCCCCAGTCTGCCACGGACCTCACCGAGCTCCCGTGCGAGGTCCGCGATGCGAGCCTCATCGACTCCCGTGCCGAGCACGGTCTCACCCCCGCCGAGGAGGTGGCCCAGCAGGTCCGGCCACTGGTCCTCCTGCGGGGTCGAGTGGGAGACGAGGATCCCCGCGGGGGGACCCGCGGAACCGGTGGTCATCGCCGCGGTCCACGGGATCTCCGTCGTCCCCGCAGCCCCGAGGACGGCGAGGGTGCCCGAGCCGTCGAGGCGGCGCGGGGTGACGTCGGGATACGCCCGGATCGCGGAGTTGACGTCGATGAAGTCGGCATCGACCGGAGTGCTCAGCGCCAGTGCCGGGGGATTGAAGACGAAGATCTCCTCCGCCGAGGCGATCGCCGGGTCCGACTCGAACCCGACCGGGACGAGCGCGTGGAAGTCCCCGTCCGGGACGGCCGAGATGCTGCCGCCGGCTGAAGCGGTGCCACCGGCATCGCCCTGCTCGCCGAGGACGACGCGGCCACCGGCGAGGAGGACGCTGAGGATCGCGACGAGTTCGCGCCAGTGGAGACCGCCGGGCAGCGGGACGAAGAGGGTGAAGTCGGGGCCGAGATCGTAGTCGCCGAAGAGACCGACTCCCTTATTCACCCAGTTCGCGATGACCGGGCCGGTGAGGTCGAGGGTGTCGAAGTCGGGCCCGCGCCAGAAGAGCACGGGACCGCCGGTGCCAGCGAGGCGGGTGAGATCCATCTGTCCTGCTTTCTCGAGCGTGTGCTGTCGGGGGATCAGTGCGTGCTGTCGGGGGAGAGGAGTCCGATGTCGATCGTCACTCCTCGCGGGAAGCTGCCGAGGTCCCCCTCGGCCCAATGCCACTTCGTCGTCGCGGAGAGGTCCTCGGCGAAGAGCGCGGTGTGCATGCGCTCGACGAGGGAGCCGAGTCCGACCATCGCTTCGAGGATCGGAGGTCCGTCGGCCTGCGTCGTCGCCGGGGAGGTCGAGGGGCTCATGATGATCCGCGAGCCCGACCCCTCGATGCGCATCCGCCAGGCCGCATGGCCGGGGGTGCGCGCGTTGCCGCCGCGGACGACGCGGATGGCCCGGGAGACGCGCTCGAGGATGTCGTCGCCGCCGTCCCCGGCGGGAGCACGGCCGGGTACGGTATCGACGCCGAGCCCGCGCTGGATCGCCTCGACGTGACCGAAGCGGAACCAGTCTTCGCCGAGGTCCCGGCACAGTGCCTTCGCTCCGCCGCCGCCGTTGTCGAGGTAGCCGCCGGCACCGCGGATCAGCGCCATCGGCAGACCGCGGGCGGCCCCCTTGACGAGGTCGGCGGCGGCGGCGATCTCATCGCCGACGGCGCGCACGGTCACCGTCTGCACGCGCCCGTCGTCGTCGGGCAGTCCGCGCTGGTCGTCGAGGCCGGAGAACCCGGAGAGGCCGAGCGCGATGTCTCCGACCCCGACGCGCCACGGCCGCGATGTCGTATCGGAGACGACGACGCCGATGCGCACCGCGAAGGCCTCCTCGACACGGGCGCGCAGCTGAGCGGCGGAATGGTCGGCGTCGGCGGGATGGAGGACGACGTCGCCGCCGGAGTTCGACTGGTCGAGACCGGCCGCGGCCTGCACCGTGCCGGCCTGAGTCCGCACGACCTGGACCGTCGTTCCCGACGCATAGCTGCGTTCGGCCACGAGGTGGGTCGAGGACGCTCGGACGAGGTCCTCGAACTCGGCGCGGTCAGCCACCGAGGTCAGTCTCCCGTCGGCCTTCGACACGACCTTCGAGGCGATGACGAGGATGTCGCCGTCCTTGAGATCGATGCGGTTGCGCCGCAGACTGGTGATGAGGATGCCCGCGAGGTCCGAACCGGGCCGGATGTCGTCGTCGAGGGGAGGCGCGTAGACGGTCAGCAGTCTGTCGTTCATGCCTGCTCGCGGACCGTCACCCTGGCTCATTCCTCCATATTCCCATCCCAGCCGAACGAATCCGAAATTCTCACGATCCCATCAGGTGGACACCATGGATTGTGGCAGGTGCGCATGCCGGTCCCCATATCTTGTGTTGGCGGCGCGTGTGTATGTGAAGATGTGTTCGAATACGCGGTTTCTCCCCGCTTGATTACTGCACGAGGGCTTGACTCAGCGGTAATGACACGCGTGTAATTTATACCTAAGGGGAACGCGCTTAGCACGAATTCTCGGATTCGCATGGCACAACACGCTGAGCGTGAGAAAGGGGAGAACCGTGCAGAGCGCACAGAGCAAGAGACTAGAGGATGAGGAGTTCGTCTCCGTACCGGGGGTGACCTCCCGCAGCGCCGGCGACTGGTTCGTCGAACCCGGCGCCCGCACACCGGACACGCTGCCGGACCCATTGGCGATCGATCCGAACGATCTCACACCGCTGCCCGTCGACGATGCGGCAGTGTCGCCGCTCTCGCTCCTCCTCGGCGCCGCCGAGGACGGCGAGCTGTCGTGGCAGGACCAGGCGCTGTGCGCCCAGACCGACCCTGAGGCGTTCTTCCCGGAGAAGGGCGGATCGACCCGCGAGGCCAAACGCGTCTGCGAGTCCTGCGAGGTCCGCTCCGAATGCCTCGACTACGCGCTGGCCAACGATGAGCGGTTCGGGATCTGGGGCGGCATGTCCGAGCGCGAACGCCGTCGGCTCAAGAAGCGAGTCGTGTGAGACCTGCCGTCACGGTCGTCGTCATCTCCGGCGACGACTCCCGCAAGGCCGAGCTCGAAACCACCCTGAGCAGGATCCACCCCGAGATCCCCGTCGTCGATCTCGGGGGCCTTGCCGTCTCCGAGGCGCTCGCCCTGCCGGCCGTCGCCGGCAGCGACTACCTCTGGTTCCTCACTCCCGACTCCCGCCCCGCGCCGGGGTGCCTCGACGAGCTCCTCGACGCGATGAGTGCTGCGGACTCGGTCGCGGCGGTCGGGCCGAAGCTCTTCAGCGGCGAGCGGATCGTCTCCGCCGGGGTGACGACCACCTCGGCGGGGGTGCGCGTCAATCCCGTCGGATCGGGAGAGCTCGACCAGGGACAGCGGGACGGGGAGTCCGAGACGCTCGCGCTCGACCTGCCCGGGATGCTCATCGCCACCGCCGACCTCGATCGCATCGGCGCTCCCAGCCGCGGACTCGGCCCGGCCTACCGCGGCATCGAATACTCCCGTCGCCTCCGCGACCTCGGCCGGCGGGTGGCCCTGGCCCCCGGCGCTCGACTCGACATCTCCGCCGCCGAGGCGGCCCAGCTCGGCACCTCGGCCAAGCCCCCGACCGCGCCGAGCGCAGGTGCGCACCGAACAGCGCTACCGGCTCAGCCTCGCCCGGCCCGGCCTCGTCCGGCTGCTCATCATCCTGGCCGCCACCCAGCTCGGCGCCGGGCTCCTCTCCCTGCTCGGCAACGACGTCGGACCGTCGGCTGGCGCTTCGCCGCGCTTGTCGGCCTGCCCGCCGACGGTCGCGCCACGCCCGCCTGCGCCGGCCACGCGCGCGCGGTTGGCTGGCGAAGCGCGCGAACACCGCGCACCTGAACTCCCTGTTCGCCGACCCCGAGGAACTCGCCGTCCACCGGCGCAGCATGGCGGCCCGCCGGACCGGAACCGGTGCCGGCGATGGGGACCACGACACCCTCGACGAGGCCGACCTCAACCAGGTCGGTGACACCGAGGAGGCCATCGACTCGTTCTCCCGCCTCGAGGTCAGCGGCGGCGCCGGCATCTTCACGCACCCGCTCTTCTTCCTCATCCTCGCCGCCGGTCTGCTCAGCGGTCTCGTCTCCCACCGGCTGCTCGGTCCCGGCCACCTCGTCGGGGGTGCGCTGGGGTCGACCGACATCGGCTACGGCGAGCTCGTCACCCGGCTCCTCGGCGGCTTCCTCGACGCCGGCACGGGCATCGACACCCCGGCCGATCCGCTCCAGCTCGTCCTCGCGGTGCTCGGTCTGCCGTTCCTCGGCAACCTCGACGTCACGGTCCGCGTCCTCATCCTCGCTGCCCCGATCGCGGCGGCGATCGCCGCCTACGCGTGCGCCGGGATCCTCGTGTCCCGCAAGTGGGTCCGCGGGTTCGCCGGCCTCCTCTGGCTCGTCGCCCCGCTCTTCGTCATGGGGCTGTCGACCGGCCGCCTCGGCGTCATCCTCATGTGGATCGCCGCACCACTGTTCATCATCGCTCTCACCCGCAGTCTGCGCACCGGTTCGGTCTCGGCGGCCGCGGCGGCCGGGCTGCTCCTCGTCGTCATCATCGCCGGCGTCCCGCTCATGCTTGTCGTCGGCCTCGTCCTCACGATCGCCCTCGTGCTCCGCCGGCGGGGTCTGCGTCATCTCTGGCTGCTCGTCCCGACCCTCGTGCTCACGTGGCCGTGGCTCGTCGGGGTCGTCACCCACCCCGGCACCCTCTTCGTCATGCCCGGTCAGACACTGTCCCCGGGCACCGCTCCGACGTACCTCCTCGCCGTCGGGTTCCCCGCCCCGCTCGATCCCACGTGGCTGACAGGGCTGCTCGAACCTCTCGGGGTGACCGGCGTCAGCCAGCTGTGGGCGCTCTTCATCGTCCTGCCGATGCTTCTGCTCGCCTTCCTCACCCTCATCGAGGCCCGCATCCCGCTCACGGTGCTGACCTGGGCTGTCGGGCTCTACCTCACCGGCCTCGTCGTCTCGATCATCCAGGCGCACCTGCCCGCCCAGGTCGGCCCGTTCGCGCTCATCGGGTCGTATCCCGCGGCCGGAGTGACGCTGACGAGCATCGGCGCGATCGCCCTGCTCGTCCTCGGCGCCGACCGCCTCACCGCAGCCCCGCGCAGCGTGTCCCGGGTCCCCCTGCGCGTGCTCACCGGCCTCGTCGCCGTCGCCGCCGTCGGCCTCGCCGTGCTCGGCGCCGGTCCCGCCTCCGAGTCGGTGTCGACGACGGAGGACGGCACCGTTCCCGCCCTCGCCGCCGACCGGGCCGCCGGCCCCACGGAAGCCCGCACGCTGCGCCTCGACGCCGTCGACGGCGAGGTTCTCGGCCACCCTGCTCCTCGACCGCTGACGGCCACCCGTCACTCGGCACCGTCGACCCGTCGGCCCTCCGGCCCGACGG
>NZ_JBNFOM010000014.1:0-97897 GCF_057364785.1 Brevibacterium sp. LAARM2_SD2
GTGCACCGCCCGCTATCCGCACTCCGCCGTGATCGGGGAGCTGCCCGCCCCCTCAGCCACTGGCCCCTCCAGCACTCGCCCCTCTGCCCGCCAACTCAGCGCCGCCCCCTCTGCGCCGGGCTCGCTGACTTGGCGCCGGGGTCGTCCGCGTGGCGCGCCTACTTGTTGAGTTCGTCGAGCGCGGTCTGCGAACCCGGGGCGAGCGGGATCGGCTCCGGCGGCATCGCCGTGTCGAGCTTGATGTCCTTCGCCGCCGCGTGGACCTTCTCGAGGTCGGCCTTCTTGTCGAAGATCAGCTTCGTCAGGGCGCACTGGGTGCCCTCGTCCATGTCGTTGCGGACCATGAGGACGTTGGGCGTGATGATCGTGTTGACCGCCCCGACGCCGGTGTACGTGTCGGCGGGGATCTCGGCGACCTCATAGACGGGGTTGATCTCCTTCATCTGTCCTCGAGGGGGGAGATGTCGAGGAACTCGACGTCGCCGCCGTTGGAGGTGAAGAGGTCGGTGACGCCTGCCGTCGGCAGTCCCCCGGACCACACCATGCCGTCGAGCGTGCCGTCCTTCATCCCGTCGACGGTCTTCGCGAGGTCGAGCCGCTGCTTCGTGACATCGGCGTCGGCGAGGCCCGCGGATTCGATGAGGCGGTTGGCGATGACCTCGGTGCCGGACTTCGGGGAGCCCGTCGAGATCGTCTTACCCTTGAAGTCCTCGATCGTCTTGATGTTCGCATCCTTGCGGACGATGACCTGGGTGTAGTTGTCGTAGATGCGCGAGAGCGCGGAGATCTCCTCGGGCTCTTGGAAGTCCGCGTTGCCCGACACCGCGTCGGCGGCGGTGTCGGCGAGTGAGAAGGCGATGTCGTAGTCGCCGGCCGCCAGCTGCTGGAGGTTCTGCACCGAGGCTCCGGTCTCGGCGGCGGTCGCCTTGAGGTCCGTGTTGTCGGAGATGAGCTGGGCGAGACCGCCGCCGAGCACGTAGTACACGCCGGTCGAGTTGCCGGTCGCGATCGTGATCTGCCCGGACGCGGCCGTGCAGCCGTCTCCGCCCGAGGCCGCGGGCGTGTTCTCGCGTTTGCCGCCGCACGAACTCAGCGCGAGGACCGCGGCGACGGCGGCCGCGGTGACGGTGAACATCTTCGTTCTCTTCATGGGCTCTTCCCTTTCTCAGTGGTGGTCGGTGCGGTGCTGGTCGGTGCGGGGGTGGTCGGTGCGGTGCTGGACGATGGCGGGATCGAGGTCACGGGCATCGCTCACGGCAGAGCCGCCTCGGCGGGGGTCTGGTCCGTCTGCCGGGGACGGCGGCGGAGGATGAGGTGGACGATGACGGCGAGGATCAGGGCGGTGAAGCCGACGATCATCGACAGCGGCTGGAGGTAGAGGAGGGCGCCGGCGGCGATGAAGCAGAGGATGCGCTCGGGCCAACCCGCGCGGCGGATGATCCACCCGCCGGCGCCGGCGGCGAGAGCGGCGACGGCGAACGCAGAGACCACGCCCGTCCACAGCGCGCCGAGGAATCCGCCCTGGGCGACGAGCGATGCGCCCTCGGGGGTGAACGTGAAGGCCAGGGGCACGAGGAAGGCGGGGATCGCGTACTTGCACGCCTGCCACATCGTCGCGATGACACGGCCTCCGGTGATCGCGGCCGAGGCGACGGCGGCGAGCGCGGTCGGCGGAGACACCTCGGAGAGGACGGCGTAGTAGAAGATGAACATCGCGGCCGCCGCCTCGGGGACGCCGAGCGAGATGAGGGCGGGTCCGACGATCACCCAGCTGATGATGAACGATGCGGTCACGGGCACGGCGAGGCCGAGGATCGTCACGGCGATCGCGGCGAAGATGCAGGTGAAGACGATGACCGCGGTGGGGTTCGTCGAGATCGCCTGCGCGCCCTTGACGAGGATGTCGGAGATGACCTGGCCGAGCCCGGTCTTCGTGATCGTCGAGACGATGATGCCGGCGGCTGCGCACACGCTGGTCACCGGCAGGACCGAGCGGATGCCCGTCGACAGGGCGCCGAAGATGACGTCCCAGATCGCGCGGAGGATCGTCTTCGGCTGCCCGCGGTGGGCGAGGACGATCTCGATGATGCCGAAGCCGATGCCCACCAGGGTCGCGTAGACGACCGCTTTGAACGGGGCCATGCCGAGGGCGAGGAAGACGACGATGATGCCGAGTGAGATGAAGTGGTAGAAGCCGCGTTTGAGGATCGGCCACGAGCGCAGGCCGGTGGGCGGGCGGTAGTCGACGTCGATCTTGCGGGAGTCGATCTCGATGGCGAGGAAGATCCCGAGGTAGTAGAGCAGGGTGGGCACGACCGCCCAGAGGAGGACGAGGCCGTAGGAGACGTTGAGGAGTTCGGCGATGATGAAGGCGGCCGCGCCGAGGGTCGGCGGGGAGAGGATCGCGCCGATGCCGGAGGCGGCGAGCATGCCGCCGGCGTTCTCCTTCGGGTAGCCGGCCTTCTTGAGCACCGGCCAGGTGACCGCGCCGAGGGAGACGGCCGTCGCAGTGCCCGATCCCGAGACCGTGCCGAGCAGGAAGCCGGAGAGGGCGACGGTGCGCCCAGGGGCGGCCTTCGACTTCTTGAACAGGGAGAAGGAGAGGTCGATGAAGAAGCTCGCCGCTCCCGTCTTGTCGAGGACGGCGCCGTAGATCGTGAAGAGGACGATGTAGGTCGCGGCGACGTCGAGCGGGATCCCGTAGAAGCCCGAGGCGTCGTTGTAGAGGGCATTGATGATCTGGTCGAAGTTCTGGCCGGCGTGCGAACCGGGCCAGCCGACGGGGATGTAGGCCCCGTAGTAGCTGTAGAGGAAGAAGACGACGCAGAAGATCGGGAGGATGAGGCCGGTCGTCCGCCGCGTCGCTTCGAGGATGAGGAGCATGAGGATGCCGCCCATCGTCACGTCGAGCGGGTCGAGCGAGCCCTGCCGGTTGAGGAACTCGTTGAACCCGCCGGAGAAGAACGGCAGCACCGGGTAGGCGCAGGTGAGGAAGGTGAGGACGACGAGAATCCAGTCGATGACCGAGGGGTTGTCCGTCGAGCGGGCAGGCTTGGCTTTCCGTGCTGTCCCCGGCGCCGAGGTGGTCGCCTCCGCAGCGGCCTCCGCTGCGTGCGCGCCCGCTTCCTTCCGCCGGCCGAACCCGGGGCGGTAGCAGATGAAGACGAGGGGCAGGACGAAGGCGAGGAACCACATGAGGTAGTACTGGTTGCCCTGCCGGAGCGGGAAGAACACCTGGTTGAGGACGTAGAGGGAGATGAGGAAGCAGACGATGCTCACACCCAGGTCGAGTCGGCGCGTGAGCCTGCGCTGCGGGAGTTCCTCGTCGTACTGGGCGATGAGGTCGTCGACGTTCGCTTGGGGAAGCGGACTGGTGGCAGTCGCGGACAGACGCTCGGACATCGGTGTCCCTTCGGTCTCTCTGGGTCGGCGGTCGGGGTGGGGCGGTGGTGTGGGGCGATGGTGGTGTGCAGGTGGTGTGTGGTGTCTGGTGTCTGGCGTGTGGTGGTCGGTCGGCACGGGTCGGCTCACCTCCTCGTGGAGTCGACCGGCGCTGGTCACCGCACTTGAGAATGTGAGTTGACTCACAATATACCGAGAGGACCTGCCGGTTCCGGCAGATCGGGACGATCCGGGCGGGATTTAGCGTGATCGTTACGCAGGGTGCCGCTATTCGGGACTGGCGGGTGCCGGGGCGCCGGGCACGCGTGAACTGCGCGCCGATGCCGGCACCAGGCGTCGTTCAACACTTGCCGCGAAAAAGTCGTCTTCGGGGACCACTTTTTCCCGCCAACTGTTGAACGAGCGGCCACTGCTGCACGCAACCCGTCGATGTTCACGCCAAATGTTGAACGAGCGGCGCAGATGTCGCCCAGCCCCTGTGTAGGTTGGGACCATGGCCGAAACTCAGCGGGTCTTCGACGCGCACTTCCACATCATCGACCCGGCGCACCCGCTCGTCGAGAACAACGGGTATCTGCCCGACCCGTTCACGGTCGCCGACTACGTCGCGCGCGTCGGTGGACTCAGCGACAGTGGACGCGGCGGCGGAGTCAGCGACGATCAACCCGGCACCCCCGACGCCGGCACCAGTGACCCCGACGGCTTCGTCCCCGGCACCCCCGACGCCGGAACCCGTGACCCTGGCACACCAGATCCCAACGACGCCGACCCCGGCAACGCCGCCTCAGGCCTCAGCGATTCCACCTTCACCGTCGCCGGCGGCGCGATCGTCTCGGGGTCGTTCCAGGCCTTCGACCAGGGCTACCTCGTCGAGGCGCTGCGGCAGCTCGGCCCGACGTTCGCCGGAGTCACACAGCTGCCGGCCGACACGAGCGACGAGCGCATCCTCGACCTCGATGCCGCCGGCGTGCGCGCCCTGCGCTTCAATGTCGCCCGCGGCGGCTCCGCGGATTTGGGCGACCTCGATCGCTTCGCCCGCCGCGTCCATGACCTAGCCGGGTGGCACACCGAGCTCTACATCGACGCGCGCACGATCGATGACGATCTTGCCGCCCGGATCGCGGCTCTGCCGGCCGTGAGCATCGACCACCTCGGGATGCACCGGGACGGCGTCGACACTCTCCTCCGCCTCGTCGCACAGAGCGTCAAGGTCAAGGCGACCGGGTTCGGTCGGGTCGACCTCGACCCCGCCGAGGTGATCCGGCGCATCGTCGACACCGACCCGTCCGCGCTCATGGTCGGCACCGATCTGCCGTCGACGCGGGCTCGTCGCCCGTTCGCCGACTCCGACTTCGACCTCGTCCGCGAGGTGCTCACGCCCGCAGAAGTCGACGCCGTCTTCTGGTCCAACGCCGCCGACTTCTACCTCGGGCGACGAGCCCGCACGAGTTGAGCCGGCGCCCGTCCGGAACGGCCTGAGAATCGCCGGGGACGCTCCCGTCGCCGGCCCGTCCTACCTGGCGGCTCTCCTCTCATACGCCGCCCGGGCGAGCACATAGCCGAGCACGCCGAGGCCGACGATCCAGAGCAGCGAGATCCACCAGCTGCTGCCGAGCGGCGTGCCCATGAGCAGTCCGCGGATCGTCTCGATGATCGGCGTGAACGGTTGGGCGTCGGCGAAGATCTGCATCCAGCGCGGCATCGTGTCCGTGGGCACGAACCCGGAGCCGACCATCGGCAGGAGCATGAAGAGCCTCGGCACATTGCTCGCCGTTTCGACCGACTTCGCCATGACGCCGAGTGCGACCGACAGCCAGCCGAGGGAGACGATGAGGAGGAGGCAGAAGCCGACGAGGCCCAGCCAGTCGAGTCCGTCCGCCGCCGGCCGGAAGCCGAGGATGAGCGCCAGACCGAGGACGAGGAGGACGGCAGCGACCTGCTGCAGGCCATTGCTGATGACGTGACCGGCCATGACCGCGCCGCGCGAGATCGACATCGACCGGAACCGGGTGACGATCCCCTCGCTCATGTCCTGCGACATCGACAGCGCCGTCAGCTGCATGCCGCCGACGAAGGTGAGCACGATGATGCCCGGCATGACGTAGGCGAGGTAGTCACCGGAATCACCGCCGAGCCCTCGCCCCAGGGTTCCCCCGAAGACGTAGACGAAGAGCAGGAGGATGACGATCGGGGCTCCGACGAGGAACATGAACACCGGGTAGCGCACCGCGTGGACGAACTGCCGCTTGACCATCGTCGCCGTGTCCGCCCATGCCCAGCGGATCGGGTGGCGCGCCGGCTCAGGAGCTGCCGCGGTCAGCGGTGTCGTGGGGGTCTGAGTCATCGTTCGGTCCTTCCGTGCCGTGTCGAGGTGCCGGTCGGGTGGGTGCCATCACTTCTCTCGCCGAGGTTGTCCACCGGATCCGCGGCCGCATCGACCTCGTCGTCTCCGGTGTCGTTCGGGCCGGCATCGGCATCGGTCGCGCGTGCCCCGTGCCCAGTGAGAGCGAAGAAGACGTCGTCGAGGCTGGGCGTCTCCACGGTGAGTCCGAACGGTTCGATGCCGGCGGACTCCAATCCGCCGAGGACCTGCCGCAGGTGTGCTGCTCCCCCATCACCGGGGACGGAGAGCGCGAGCGCCTCGGCCCGGCCGACGGCCTGCGGCCAGAGGCTCTGCGCTCGATCGAGATCGGCCGCCGAGGCGAAGGCGAGGTCGATGCGACTACCGGGGATGAGTCGTTTTGAGCCCGGACGGGGTGTCGTTCGCGACGATCTTCCCATCGTCGAGGACGGCGATGCGATCCGCGAGCTCGTCGGCTTCGTCGAGGTACTGCGTCGTGAGGAAGATCGTCACCCCGGTGGCGACGAGCTCGCCGACGATGTCCCACATCGTGCGGCGGCTGCGCGGGTCGAGGCCGGTCGTCGGCTCGTCGAGGAAGACGAGGCTCGGCCGGGCGATGAGGGTCATCGCGAGGTCGAGCCTGCGGCGCATGCCGCCGGAGTACGTCGATGCCTGCTTTCGACTCGCGGGACCGAGGTCGAAGCGCTCGAGCATCTCGTCGACCCGCGCCGTCTGCTCCGCTGCCGGAAGGTGGGCGAGGGCAGCGACGAGGGCGAGGTTCTCCCGGCCGGTGAGCAGACCGTCGACGGCGGAGAACTGCCCGGTCAGACCGATGAGCGGGCGCACATCGGCCCCCGCGGACACGACGTCACGACCGAACACCTCGGCGCGTCCGCTGTCGGGGCGCTGCAGTGTGGAGAGGATGTTCACCGTCGTCGTCTTCCCGGCCCCGTTGGGACCGAGCAGGGCGAGGACTTCGCCGCGGGCGACCTCGAGGTCGATGCCTGCCAGGACGGTCTTGTCGCCGTAGGCCTTCCGCAGGTCTCGGACGCTGATGGCAGGTCTGGTGGTTGGTGTGGTTCCGGGTTCGGTGGCGAGATCCGACATGGGATCCTCCTTGTTCTCATGGTCTTCTGTGGGCCGGCGGCGGTGCGCCGACCTGTTTTCGGGTGCACGACGCCACGCCCGGTCGCTTGACCTGGTGCGCTGTGATGATGTGCCGCGACAGCGGCTGATGGGCTCGACCTCGGGGAGGTCGGTGGGTTACTGGGCGCGGTCGATGATGATGTCGCCGAACTTCGTGTGGGCGTGGACTTCGACGGGCAGCTCGTCGCCGAGCGGTCCGGAGTCGGTTTCGAGGTCGGTGCGCACGACTCCGTTCTTCGAGTCCGCGTCGATCCACACCGGCGCGCCGGCCGCGACGCCGACCTCGATGGTGCCGAACGACGATTCGAGATCGAGGCGGCCGCTGCCGGCCCGGCGCACCCGCACGGAGCCGTGCCCCGAGGCGGCCCTGACATCGCCGTCGACGCCGTCGAGGCTGATGGTGCCGGTCGCAGTGGCGAGCTCTCCCGTGCCGGCGAACTCGCCGACGCGGATCGACCCGTGAGCCGACCTGATGTGCGCCTCCCCGCCGATCCGTCCGAGCTGGGCATCTCCGGAGGAGAGTCGGACATCGACGCCGTCGGTCACCTCGTCGACCGCGAGGCTTCCCGCGCTGACTTTCGCCGTCAGTGACACCATGGTGTCACCAGTGACGTCGCCGGCGGAGGCCTTCACTCTCACGGCACCAACGTGGTTGCGCAGCCGGATGGATCCCGCGCCGATCGCCACGTCGAGGTCGGTCCCGGTGGGGACCTCGAGCCGGACATCGGCCGAGCCCTTGCCGCCGAGGAGGAGCCGCTTCTCCCCGACGATGCCGAGAGTGCCATCGCCCTCGGTCACGGAGATCCGCTCGGCGGCCTCGCAGTCGACGGCGCGGTCGGGGTTCGTCGGTTCGATTGTGACGTCGACGCCGTCGCGTTCACCGGCGGTGACGAGGAGAGCGCCGGCCGGGATGTCGACGGTGATCGCCGGTCGTGTCATGGTCGTGTACTGAGTCATCGCATCCATCCTGAGATTCTGCTGGTTCGGGTTCGCTCGGTGCCGCGAGTGTCGAGACCTGCGGCCACGGCACGGACAAGCCATGCGTTGAGCGAGATGCCTTCGGCCTTCGCCGCCTGCTCGGCGCGCGCCTTGATCGAGTCGGGCAGCCGCAGCGTCGTCCGCGAGGTGCTGGCGTCGTCGAGGTCGACGGGAACGTCGGCGGCGGCCTGTTCAGCCGCCGGCTGCGCGATCGTCGCATCGCCCCCGTCGCCCCGAGGTGCGGGCAGCCCGTCGACGACGAAGTCGATGTCGCGCCCGCGGAGGCGGACATCGATGACGGCCGGGGCGATCGCCGAGGTGAGTTCCGCACTGGCATCGGTGAGCGCATCGAGAATCGTCACGCGCGCCGCAGGTTCGAGGGCGGTGACGAGTCGCTCGGCGACATCGCGAGTGGTGTCATCGCCGGCTGCGGCTGCGGCGGTGAGCTGGTTCTGGAGCTGCTCGACATGGCGCGTGATGTTCATGAGTCCATGATGACACCATTATGGTGTCACATGCAAGACCGATGACACCAGAAATTTCTCGGTGCGCAACGACAGTTGTCGCGTAGCATGGCGAAGATGAGTCCCCAACGATCGCAGCTGGCAGATACCCTCCATCGTCTCGACGGCAAGAGCTACGGCAACTACAAGCAGATCACCGGGCAGTACACGTTCGGCCCGGTCACCCTCATCGTCGATCGCGTCCAGGTCGATCCCTTCGCCTCTCCGTCGAAGGTGCGTGTGCGCGTCAGCCGCGCCGATGCCGGGTTCCCCGCCGATCTCACGACCGGCCGCCTCGATCGGATCGCCGCCTCCGACTACCTCCTGCGGGTGGGCAATGGTGTCATCCGGCGCGACCACGGGCGGTCGATCAACCTCGGCCGTCCGGGCCAGGAAGTGCTCGAACGGACGAACGTCATCATCGACGATGACGGCTTCGAGGCCCGCCTGCTCGTCAATCTGCCGGCCCGCGGACGCCGCATCCTCGGTCATCAGGCCGCCGACACCGTCACCCGCGACGTCATCGATCTCGCCGGGCGATGTTCCTCTACGACAACATCGACGGCCAGGCGCTGGCCGACCACGTGCAGCTCCTGCGCGATCAGACGGAGCTGCGGGACCGCCTCGGCGAGGATGACCTGGTCGGGTTCGTCGGCAACGGCGCGCTCCTGCCCCGCCGCTCGGGTGATTCGGATCGGCCCATGGACGCTGCGGCGGCCGTGCCCTTCCGCAGCCCGGCAAGTCTCGAGCGCACGTTCGACCTGACGAGCGGACGCCAAGTCACGGGCATGGCGATCCCCCGTGGTGTCACCGTCATCGTCGGCGGCGGGTACCACGGCAAATCGACGATTCTGCGCGCGCTCGAGCGCGGCGTCTATCCGCACGTCGCCGGTGACGGGCGGGAATGGGTCATCACCGAGCCGACGGCCACCGCGATCCGGGCCGAGGACGGACGCGCAGTGACCGGTGACGACATCTCACCGTTCATCAACAATCTGCCATCCGGCACGGACACGAGATTCTTCTCGACGACGAACGCCAGCGGATCGACCTCACAGGCGGCCAACCTCGTCGAAGCCGTCGAGGCGAGCGCGCATTCCCTCCTCATCGACGAGGACACCTCGGCGACGAACTTCATGATCCGCGATGAGCGGATGCGCGCGCTCATCCCCGCCGACCGGGAGCCGATCACCCCGTTCGTCGACCGGGTCCGACCCCTGTTCGGGGAGCGCGGGGTCTCCACGGTGCTCGTCGCCGGCGGGTCGAGTGCGTTCTTCGAGGTCGCCGACCTCGTCATCGCGATGAATGCCTACGTGCCCGCCGACGTCACGCAGCAGGCCCACGAACTCGTCGGCGTCACGCCTGATCAGCTGGCCATCGAGAGCTCGGATGCCGGGCCCGATGTCTTCGGCGATCCGCCGCCGCGGATCCCCACGGCCGATGCCCTCCATCCCGCGGGGAAGACGAAGACGGCGAAGGCGAAGGGGCTCGACCTCATCCAGTTCGGGAAGAGCTTCATCGACCTCGCCGCCGTCTCCCAGCTCGTCGACCCCGAACAGACGAACGGCATCGCCGAGTCGCTCGAGTACATGGCGAGGATCTTCGACGGGAAGGTCTCCGTCGTCGAGGCGCTCGCGGAGATCGAGGCGATGCTCGACGCGCAGGGCATCGACGGCCTCACCGGGCACCGGAGGCATCCCGGTCACGTCGCCCGGCCGCGCGCACAGGAGATGGCCGCCGCGCTCAACCGCTACCGGGGGCTCAGCCTCATCCCCGAGTGAGGGGCCGCGGCCGCCTCGCCCTCACCCATTGAGCAGCGCGGCGAGTTCCGCCGTCGTCGTCACCGGCAGCGAGCAGACCGTGCCACGACACACGATCGCCGCCCCCTCGGGCACGGGGATCTCGTCCCCGTCGGGCCCGGGCACACCGGTCGAGTCGGTGAGGAGGGTGACCGCGGGGTGCTTCGCGGCGAACGTGAGCAGAGCGTCGTCGCGACTGGCGACCCGGACCGGAGCGAGGGCGCGTTCGGCCTGCCACAGCGCATGCCCGGCTCCGCGCGGCGCCCGACCGGCCAGCGCCCGGTAGACCCCGAGCAGACGATCGCGCACATCGATCGCCTGACTGCTCGTGAGCGTTCCCTCGGCCTGACCGACGCTCGGTTCTTCCTCGCCGAGGCGGCCCCGAGCAGGGGTGCCGCCGTCAACTCCCAGCTCGCCGATCAGCAGCATCGCCTCCGCAGCGGCCGCGCGCCCCGAGGGCGTGGCGTTGTCGACGGGATCGGATCCGCGCACGCCGAGGATGTCGTCGGCTTCAGCATCGAAGACCTCGAGCGTCTCGACCGCCTCTCCCCGGCCGCCCGAAGCACCTGCATCGACCTCCGGTGCCGCGCGCCCGGCCTCCGCCTCGGTGTCCCAGTTCGTGAACCTCCGCAGCATTTCGGTGCCGAGCTCGGCGAGCCCGGCCGGAGTGAGAAGGGTGTCGTCGAGTCCGACACCGGTGTCGGCGCGATTGCCGGCACCCTCGGCGAGGCCCGCGCTGCGCAGCTGCAGCACGGTGGCACCGGCGACGATCATCTGCGCCCAGTCCGTCAGCCCCGCCGCCCCCGGGCCCGGATCGGCACCCGTGAAGCTGCGCCGCACCGGCAGGTCGCCAACGCCGGGGATCACGATCTCGGCGGGTTCGGACTCGATATCGCCGGACCCGGTGATGAAGCGGTTGACCATCGACTCCCAGAAGATCGTCGCGACGCTCCCCCACGCCGTCGACGCCGCACTCGGATGGGAGTAGAGGGCCGCCTCGGCGAGTGCGGTGACGGCGAGCGCATTCCATTCGGTGATCGTCTTCTCATCCCTGGCCGGCTGGGGCCGCGCGTCGAGGAGCGTCCGCAGCGCTGTGACCTGCGCCTGCGTCGCCTCGGTCGCCCACGGTGCGGGATGGTCGGCGTCGAAGGGCACGTCGTCCATGCCGAGCCAGTCGACGATCCGCGGTGCCGCGACGACGAGGCCGGGCAGGTCTGCGCCCGCCGGGGAATCGACGAGCTGGAGCACTCCCGCCCCACCCACCTCGGCGAATTCGTCGTGCGTGACGACGTAGGCAGCCCCCTCTTCGAGCCGCCCGTCGGCGCCGGGCGAATCGGCGTCGAGGGCGGCGATGAACCGGTCCCCAGCAGAGAGGTCGGCGATCATGAAATCGGCGGTGTCAGCGAGCTCCCGCTCGGCAAGCGCGAGCCACTTCGATGCCGGGTTGAGGGCGCGTTCGACCTCGGCCCAGCGCACGACTGCCCGCAGGTAGAGAGCGTTGTCGTAGAGCATCTTCTCGAAGTGCGGGACGAACCACTGCCGGTCGACGCTGTAGCGGGCGATGCCGCCGCGCACCTGGTCGCGCATGCCGCCGGAGGCGATGTGGGCGAAGGTGCTGCGGGCGGCGATGAGGCAGTCGAGAGCGAGGTCGCCGGTGAGATGGCCGTCGGCGCCGAGGACGGCGAGCCCCTCCGTCTCCTTCGCCGAGGTGGTTCCGCCGTGGCGGACGAACGTCGCGAGCAGGTGCATGAGGTTCATCGACGGCGGGAACTTCGGCGCAGTGCCGAACCCGCCCCACGCCGGATCATAGGAGTCGAGCAGCGCCGAGGCGGCGACGTCGAGCTCCTCGGGCGTCAGGGCCTCGGCAGCCGCCTCGGCGGGGATCGCATCGGTGACGGCGGTGGCCATGTCGGCCAGGCCGCGGTCCATGCGCTGGGACATCCCGGTCACCTCGGCGCGGCGGTCCGTCCACGTCTGGGACACCGCGTCGAGGACCTGCGTGAACGAGGGGACGTTGCCGCGCGGGGACGGCGGGAAGTACGTGCCGGCGTAGAACGGGCTGCCGGTCGGGGTCGCGAAGATCGTCATCGGCCAGCCGCCCTGCCCGCGCATCGCCTGGAGGGCGTTCATGTAGTGGGAGTCGACGTCGGGCAGCTCTTCGCGGTCGATCTTGATGGGGAGGAATCCGGCGTTGATGATCTCGGCGACGGCGGGATCCTCGAAGGACTCGTGGGCCATGACGTGACACCAGTGGCAGGTGGAGTAGCCGATTGAGATGAGGAGGGGGATGTCGCGGCGGGCCGCCTCGGCGAGGGACTCCTTCGTCCACATCCGCCAGTCGACGGGATTGTCGGCGTGGGCACGGAGGTACGGGCTCGTCGATGCGGCAAGTTCGTTGGCCATGTCTCCACCCTCTCACTTCGCGCCGGAGACCGCGAGGGGGCGACTTCGAGACTCTTGAGGTCGCATCGCGGCATTCACTGTCGCTCCGCCGCCAACTCTTCTACACTCTGTAGAAAAGCGCGGCGATGGCGAGCGATTCCGACGTCCCGCCGCCCGCGCCGAAGGGAAGGCAACGCGATGAACGCTGATCCGAATATGGTCCTCGACGCGGACGAAGCCTGGGAGAGCCTGCGCAGCACGACGATCGGCTGCCTCGCCGTCATCGTCGGCGAGGGCGAGGACCTCCACCCGGAGATCTTCCCCGTCAACTACGCTCTCGAGCATTCGTCGATCGTCTTCCGCTCCGGGGAGGGCACGAAGATCGACGCGATCCACGACCACCCGCAGGTGGCCTTCGAGGTCGACGGCTTCGACCCTGAGGCCGGGGAGGCGTGGAGCGTCGTCGTCAAGGGCACGGCGAAGCCGATCAACCGCACCGATGAGCTGCTCGACACGATCTCACTCGACGTCACCCCGTGGCAGGCGGGGAAGAAGAATCGCTTCGTGCGCATCCTCGCCGAGGAGGTCACCGGCCGCCGCTTCCCCGTGACCGAGCCCGGGACCTGGGATTCTCCGCTGACCGGCACCCAGCGCGCCCCGCGGGAGTGAGGCGCCGACCACGGCAACGATGATTGTCGATATGGCACGATGGGTTCATGGACAGCGCACTACAGCCACCGTCGATGTCGATACGTCTCTCTGTCCTCGTCGTCGGCTTCGTCGTCCACCTCGCCGCATGGGTGGGCTTCTCAGCACTTTTCTTCACCGCCCCGGACTATGGAACCGGTCAACCGCTCTGGGTTGGAATCCCTCTGCTCGTGCTGGCTCTCGTCTCAGCGGCAGCGGTGGGGGCCATCGCGCGGAGTCAACCGAGCACCACTGCCAGCGTCATCGCCGCAGCACTCGTCATCGTTTGGTGTCTCTCCGGAGTCGTGGCACTCGTTCTTCGGCTGGTGCCTTCGGCGGTCCTCGCTGGACCCCTCTCGGAGTTTGCGGGAGCCGTGCCGTTTCTCACCATTCTCGGCGCGCCCGTCCTCCTGATACCGGTGACGATTCGCACTCTTCGCACGATGGCCTCGGCTGAGAACTCGGCGGATCGCGGTCGGCGAAAGCCGCACGGTGCAGCCATCACCCTGTTCGGCTCGGCGGCACTCATAGTTGCAGCGGGTCTTCTCACCTCGCCGGCCGGCACGATCGTCGAGTTCTCGACAGGTACGTGGACGTGGATCCTGTCGTTGCTGGCAGCCGTCGGTGCAGTCGCAGGCATCTTTGCAATTCGACTCGCATTCGATGTCTCCCGCAAGTCGCTCGGGGACTGGCTTCTCGGTGCTTCAGGCTTCTTCACTCTGTTCTTCGCAATGGACGCGGTGATCATCGGAGTCCTGCTTCAGATCGGTGCTGAAGAATCGTTGGTCGGCGATGGGGCCGCAATCCCCATTGTCGTCATCGGCTACCTAGTTGCGTCGAGCGTCCTCACTGTCACCAGCCTCGCACCGCCGCGGAAGTCGCCGATTCGGCGTCGCCGTGAGGCTCTCGTCTGAGTCGTTCCGCGCTCGTCGGGCCTCCCGTCCGCGAGCCGCCCCTGCCGACCTCAACCTCGTCGGCGTTGCCCTGCACGGACCGAAGAACGCCGTCCACCGCACGGTCAAAGGTGCCCGCATGCACCCGTGACGCCTCCTCGACGACAAGCGCCGTGAGACGATAGCCGCATGGCTGAGACTTCCCCGACCCGAACGCGGCTGCCGTCGAGTCGGATCGCACCTCTCCTCGCTGCGTTCGCCATCCACCTCATCGCGTGGACGGCGTTCTGCTCGCTCAAGACGGCAGCGCTCAGCTCCGACCTCGGGGCATGGTCGGGGTATGCGCTCTGTGCCTTCGCGCTGATCGCCCTGGTCGCCGCCGTCCTCATCGTTCGCCGCGAACCGCCGCTGCCGCGAATCATCGTCACCGTCGTCATCGTCGCCGCGTACGGGATCTCCGGAATCGCCGAGGCGGCCTACAGCTTGGTTCCAGCATCTCAGGACAGTTGGGTGTGGACCATCGGGCAGCCGTTCCCGTACGCGGCGACGCTCATCGTTCCCTTCCTCATTGCAGCCGCCGTCCTCCGCCGAGCTCACGAATCGGCAACGGCCGACCGACGCGCGGTGCCGAATCAGCCCGTGCCAGCGAACCGGGCGAGTGGGTTGACCCTCATCGCCACCGTGCTCGTGCTCGTCTTCAGTCCGTTTCTCTCTTCGATGATGGCAACGGCCTTCGACTGGGACTCGTCTGGGATCGCACTCTCGGCGCTGGTGTCCGCGGTCGCGTTCCTCGGACTTCTCGTCGCCATCGTCGCCCTCAGGGCCTACGAGAAGTTCCCACCGGGAGGCACCGCGACGACGATCTACCGCATCGCCGGGTTCGTCGCACTCGTCTGCGGCATGCATCTGTGCATCCTCGCCACGGCGACGCGATTCGACACGATCGGCACCGGCATCGGCGACATCCTGCTTCTGCTCTGCGCGCTCGCCGGCTACGTCATCGGCGCGACGTACCTCGGCATCGTCGGGCCCCAGCTGCGCAGCAGACTCGCGACCGCATCGCCCAACCGCTTCATTCCCTGAGCCGCTGCGTCACATAGACTCCCGGCGCTTGTGCATAAATCTGTGCGCCCGGCTACAGCTCCTCGACGACCTCGACGAGGACGTCGGGCACGTTCGTGATGATGCCGTCGGCACCGTTCTCGATCGCCGTCTCCATGTCGGGCACGGCGTCGATCGTCCACACGAGGCTCGACATGCCGAGCTCGTGGATGAGCGTGAGGTACTCGGCGTCGGCGTCGACGTACTCGGGGTTGATCTGATCGACCCACGCGGCGAAGTCCCGCAGCTGCTCGGGCGTCGGACGGCCGAGGAGCCCGACGGGCACCTCGGGAGCGAGCTCGTGGAACTCGCGGACGAAGTCCCAGTCGGCGGACTGGACGACGAGCAGCCCCGCGGCCAGCGACCGGTCGAGGTAGTCGGGCACGTTGTCGCAGGCGGCCACGATCGCCTCGGCGATCCCGGGGTAGAGCTCGGGATGCTTGACCTCGAGGAGCAGCCCGGTGCGCGTCGTATGGACGAGGGCGAGCACCTCGGCGAGGGTCGGCACCTGCAGACCGACGAATGCCTCGTGCTTCCAGCTGCCCGCGTCGAGCCGGGCGATCTCGGCAGCGGTCATCTGGGAGACGTGGGTGTCGGCGCGGTCGGGGAAGACCGTGCGCACATCGGTCGTGCGATCGAACGTGATGTCGTGGACGACGACGAGTTCGCCGTCGGCGCTCATGTGGACGTCGACCTCGATCATGTCCGCGCCCTGGTCGATGCCGGCGACGAACGCCGGGATCGTGTTCTCCGGCCACCCCTGCGACGCGCCGCGGTGCGCGATGACGAGCGGCGGGACCGGGGTCCTGACGCCGCCTGCGGGAGGATGGGTGAGAACGGTGATCGGCATGGTGGGTACTCCTTATGGGGATGTTCGCCGAGGCGGTGCCGGTGGAGCCGTCAACGTGTTACCTCAAGGGCGATTGCGGATTATCCTAGGCGCTGCGGGCAATGCCCGGGTGTTGTCAGGGTTGCGTGCCGGTGAATCCGGGATCGGAGTCGGCTGATTTCCGTCGGGAGTTCGCTGTGCACGGATCTGCCCCAGGGAACCCCGCGCTGAGTGCCTCGGTGCGCGGTGACGGCGAACCGCCTCGGTGCGGGACAGGAGGGCGAACGCGACAGGGTGCGTGGGCGCACGAATGCTGAACCGGCGGATCCGCGAGCATCAGGCTCAGCGGCGGGCGCGCGACGAACGGTCCTCAACGAGACTCCTCCACAGGGGAACGGGCGATTGCGGCCCAGGGAGCAGGAATCCCAGTCAGCGTCGTCGGCACGGTACAGGTCTTTCGAAGTGCGGCAGATCACAGGAATAGTACCACGTCTGAAGTGGGGTGGACGCGGTCGCGGCGAACCGCCTCGGCGATGCAATCCCTCTTGCCGCACTGCGCACGCCCCTGCCGCGCACCCGATGATGTGAGTGGTGGCACAATGAGTTGTGAAAACGCACAACACCGCACAAGCATTGGAACGATCGGCATGTCCCTCGAAGACCTCATCGCATTCGTCAATGACCGACTCGGGTGGGTGCTCATCGTCGTCCTCATCGGCGTCGCCCTCTACCTGAGCATCCGCACCGGCATGGTCCAGCTGCGACTGCTGCCGGAGATGTTCCGCGTCATCGGCGAGAGCCCCGGCAGCAACAAGGACGGCACGAAGTCGATCTCGTCGTTCAAGGCGTTCTGGATCTCCGCCGCCTCCCGCGTGGGCACCGGCAACATCGCCGGCATCGCCCTGGCGATCTCCATCGGCGGCCCGGGAGCCGTCTTCTGGATGTGGCTCATGGCGATCTTCGGTGCCGCCACCGCCTTCGTCGAGTCGACGCTCGGCCAGCTCTACAAGGTCAAGGACAAGGACTCCTACCGCGGCGGCCCCGCCTACTACATGAGCGTGGGACTGAAGAAGCCGCTGATGGGAGCGTTCTTCGCCGTCATCATCACGGTCACCTACGGCCTCGTCTTCAATTCGCTGCAGGCGAACTCGATCGTCGACGCCACGGCCACGAGCCTCAACATCGACACCACGCAGAGCTTCTGGCTGCCCGTCGGCCTCGGCATCTTCCTCGCGCTCGTCACCGGGGCGGTCTTCCTCGGCGGAGTGCAGCGGATCTCGGCCTGGTCCTCGGTCATCGTCCCGGTCATGGCCGTCGCGTACCTCTTCCTCGGTGTTCTCGTCGTCGCGATGAACATCACCGAGGTGCCCGACATGATCATGCTCATCATCAGGAACGCGTTCGGCATCGAATCCGTCGTCGGCGGCGGCATCGGCATCGTCATCCTCCAGGGCATCCGCCGCGGTCTCTTCTCCAACGAGGCCGGCATGGGTTCGGTGCCCAACGCCGCCGCCACCTCGTCGGTCTCCCACCCGGCCAAGCAGGGCCTCGTGCAGAGCCTCGGGGTCTACTTCGACACGATCCTCGTCTGCTCGATCACCGCGTTCATCGTCCTGCTCTCCAACCCCGTCTACGACGAGGCGCAGGGTGCGTCGCTGACGCAGACCGCGCTGGCCTCCCAGCTGGGTTCGTGGGCGGTCCACTTCCTCACCGTGGCGATCTTCCTCTTCGCGTTCTCCTCGATCCTCGGCAACTACTACTACGGCGAGGCGAACATCTCCTACCTGTTCAAGAAGAACGCGCGTCCGGCGATCATCATCTACCGGATCATCGTCATGGCCGCCGTGTTCACCGGCTCGGTCATCGCCCTGCCGCTCGCGTGGTCCGCAGCCGACGTGTTCATGTCGGTCATGGCGCTGACGAACCTCGTCGCCGTCTTCCTCCTCGGCGGGATCGCGCTCAAGGTGCTGAAGAACTACACGAACCAGCGCAAGCAGGGCCTCGAGCCGGTCTTCAACCGCGACGACCTGCCCGGCGTCGACGGCATCGACGCCTGGGACGGCTCCGACGAGGTCACCACCCGCGCCTACTGGGACGCGAAGAAGGACGCCAAGAAGGCAGCGAAGACCCAGTGAGGTGAGGGGTCGCGGGGGTCGGTAGTGCCGGCAGGGCGGTCCGCGGGGCGGGCCGCGGGGCGGGCCGGCAGTCTGAGTTCTTGCGGTCTCGGCCTGCCCGACGGATCGATCGGCTGAGCCAGCCGGCCTCCCTCGCGCCTCTCGGTTCAACCTCGGCGTCGAATTGGCCAGTCTGATCTGAGATGGACAGGTAAATATGTGTCCATCTCAGATCAGACTGGCCATTTTCGTGAGTGGCGCCCTGCAGCAGCGCGGCAACCCGCCCGTTTGTCGGAGGGGCCCTGCACCGGGCCCACCTGCGAGCCGCGCCCCCGGGCGCCCGGCGCGGCCGTGAGGTCGAGCAGAGGGTTCGAATCGCGGATTCAGGCCACCGGTTCGGGCTCAGGGCTCACTTCAGTTTGAGGGGCTCACGCCAAAAACGTGAGCCCCTCAAACTGAAGTGAGCCGCAGTCGGTCGAGACGCCAGACACCCGGCCTGATGCCACCGGCGGGGAAGCCAACCGGCCCGAACGCCACTAGCCCGGAAGCCAGTCAGCCGACCGCGCCCTGGGACTCAACCGACCGACTCAGCCGACCACCGATCGCTCAGACGGCGGCGGTCTCCTCGATGATGAGCGGGTAGACGCCGTTCTCGTCGTGGACTTCGCGGCCGGTGACCGGCGGGTTGAACACGCAGGCCATGCGCAGCTCGGTGTTCGCGACGACGGTGTGCTTCTCATGCCCGTCGAGCAGGTACATCGTCCCGTCGGTGAGCGGGTACGTCTTGCCCGTCTCCTCGTCGGTGAGCGTGCCGTCGCCCTGCACGCAGTACACGGCTTCGATGTGGTTCTGGTAGTGGAACGTCGAGCGCGTGCCCGCGTAGATGACGGTGTCGTGGAAGGAGAATCCGACTCCCTCCCGGCCGAGCACCATCCGCCGACTCCGCCACGTCTCCGACTGGACGTCCCGGTCGGTTCCGTTGAGGTCATCGCGATTGACTACGTACATTTCGTGTCCCTTCGTATCGTCAGTGGGGTCGTATCCCTGAACTCCTCGCCGAGGCTGCGGATCCCGATCTCGCCGAGGCGGTCCTCCGCAGGCCACAGCGCCGAGGCGGTCCCTCCACAAGTGGTCCCGCGCTCACCCAGCGTCGAGCGAGGCGCCGGCAAGGCTCAGGCCATCGCCGGCGTCGCAGCCGGGGCGACCTTGAGCACGGCGGCTTCGAGGATGTCGAGTCCGGCGGTGAGATCGTGTTCGGTGATCGTCAGCGGCGGCATGATCTTCACGACCTCGTCGCGCGGGCCCGAGGTCTCGATGAGGAGGCCGGTGGCGAAGGCCTCGGCGGCGATCTTCCCGGCAACCTCCGGGTCGTCGAAGAGCAGCCCGGCGAGCAGACCGCGTCCGCGCACCGTCGCTCCCTCGGCCTTCGCGGCGATGGCGTCGAGACGCTGGTGGAGGTGGGCGATCGTGTCGGCGAGTTCGTTCTGGAACGCATTGTCGGCCCAGAAATTCTTCAGCGCCGCGGTCGCGGTGACGAACGCGGGGTTGTTGCCGCGGAAGGTGCCGTTGTGCTCACCGGGCTCCCACGCGTCGAGTTCGGGACGGAAGAGGGTGAGCGCCATCGGCAGTCCCGACCCGGAGATCGACTTCGACAGGCAGACGATGTCCGGTTCGATGCCGGCGTCTTCGAAGCTGAAGAACGTGCCGGTGCGACCGCAGCCGGCCTGGACGTCGTCGACGATGAGGAGGATGTCGTGCTTCTTGCACAGCGCCGAGAGCTCCCGCAGCCATTCGGCCCGAGCCGCCCGCACGCCGCCTTCGCCCTGGACGGTCTCGACGATGATCGCCGCCGGCTTGTCGACTCCGGAGCCCGAGTCCTCGAGGACCTTCTCGAGCCAGAGGAAGTCGGGGGTCTCCCCGTCGAAGTAGTCGTCGTAGGGGATCTTCGAGCTGTTCGTCAGCGGGATGCCCGCACCCTCGCGCTTCATCGAATTGCCGGTCACCGACAGCGACCCGAGGGTCATGCCGTGGAACGCGTTCGTGAACGAGAGCAGGTGCTGGCGGCCGGTGACCTTGCGGGCGAGCTTGAGCGCCGCCTCGACGGTGTTCGTCCCCGTCGGTCCGGGGAACATCACCGTGTAGTCGAGTCCGCGCGGCTCGAGGATGAGCTTCTCGAACGTCTCGAGGAACTCCCGCTTGGCCGGGGTCTTCATGTCGAGCGAATGGAGCACGGCACCGGACTGGAGGTATTCGACGAGCGGGTTCATCAGCGCCGGGTTGTTGTGCCCGTAGTTGAGGGCACCGGCCCCGGAGAAGAAGTCGAGGTACTCGTTGCCGTCCTCGTCCCACTGCCGCGGGCCCTGGGCCTTGGCGAAGGTCGCCGGCCACGAACGTGAGTAGCCGCGCACCGCGGATTCGCGGGTCTCGAAGATGTCAGGGGTGGTCGTCGTGGTGTCAGTCATCGCATGATTCCTTTCGACATGGTGCAGATTCGACTGCGGATGCAGGGCTGGCCTGCGAGGTGCAGAGCTGAGCTGATCAGCCTGCCGGGTGCGGACCCACCCATGCGGGGCCCGCGGGAGATCGTCCGTTGAGAGCTGGAGTCGAGCAGACATCGGGATGGCCCGGACTCCGCGACCGGAGGGGCCGATCCCGACCCGCGCTCAGAGCGGGGCGATCTCGTAGAGGTATTCGGTGTCGTGGCCGTCCGGGTAGAGGTCCGGGGTGAACAGCGGGCGCCGGTCGAGCCCGGCTCCGCGCTGCTCGGCGAACGCCTGGAACAGACGGTTCGAGGCCGCGTTGTCGTCGGTGATCGTCGTCTCCAGCCGCAGCGCTCCGGTCCGGTCGGCGAGTGCGTGCAACATCGTCGAGGCCAGACCGTGTCCGCGGAACGCCTCGGAGACGGCGACCTGCCAGATCATCAGGGTGTCCGGGTTGTCCGGACGGGTGTAGCCCGTGACGAACCCTGCGGGTTCGCCGTCGATCCAGGCGATCGCCGAGGTGTCCGCGAAGTCACGACACCACAGCAGGTACGAGTAGGAGGAGTTGAGATCGAGCACGGCCGAGTCCTTCGCCAGCCGCCACAGATGCTGTCCGTCCTCGAGCGAGGGAGGGCGGACGTCGGTTTCCGTCTTCGGTTGAGCGAGTGCGTTTCTCACGCCCACAAACCTAACGAGATGAGCATGAGCGTCAATCTCACCTCGGCGATTTCACCCCGAATCCGCTCCCGTTGCGCAGGGGTGGGGTTAGGAACCTCGCCGAGGCGGTCCCGGGGTTTCCCCATGGCATCTCTGGGGATCGTCGTGCTCGCCACTACGGCTGCGTGACGAAGCACCCTTCGTTATCCGTTCGTTACATTTCTCGAGACGTGGAACACGAGTTCCAGCCGGCGGTGGAACGGCGATCCGCTGAACGAGACGTCGCAGCTCCGTCCATGGTCACCCCACCGAGGCTGTACCCCTGTGGCCGCTTTTCGGGTGTCCGGATTCCGTGAACTGCGCGGTCAACTTCACCTAGTCGCGTGGAGAGGCCTTGCAGAATCGTCGCGACTATGCCGGCGGCCACGAAGCCCACGCGCTTGGCAACAACGGCATTGACGTCGACTCCTGGACTCGAAGACTTCGTCGCATTGAAGAAGTCCGAGCTCGGTACTCTCCGCGAGAACACGGCGGGACCGCCAACTTCGACCGCTCCGTCGTTTACGGCGACGGTCGAGAAGACAACGTCGCTCAGGTGGTTCACTCCGGTGCACTCGATGGCCAGAATCCGGTTCGGGTCGAAGCCGCGACTCGCCAGCTCATAGACTGCCTCACCCGCGATAGGGCCAACTGAGCGACGGCTGTCCTTCCGAGCGCGAGCCCTGCGTCCGGCGTTACCCTCTTCCGCACGAATTCAGTTTCCGGCTGTACCGGCTCGCAGGCCCGCAACGATGAACTCCCTGAGGTGCTCCAAGCGATCAACGGCGTCGCTTTCGCCGCCACCGAGCGCGCGCGCCCGGTCATCGGAATTGGACATGATCAGTGCCCCGACCGAGAAGAGATAGTCCCACCGCACGAACGACCTCGGTTTCCCGGGCAGAACTGCTCCCAGCGCCTCGATGAACTCTGCGGCCATCGGATCGAAGAGGTCCGCGATGATGCCGCGCTCGTAAGCGCGCGGATCCGCGGCCTCACGCAGGACAAGCTTGAGATACCGCTCCTTCCGGACTCCTTCCTCGGCGGCATCGCCGATAACGAGAAAGGCATCGACGATCTCCTCCAGTGCTTGGGGCGCTGCAAGATCGACCTCCCGCAGTCGCTCCCGGCGCAGCTCATTGAGGTGCTGATGTTCCTCGAAGACCGCCCGGTAGAGATTGAGCTTTGTCGTGAAGTGGTAGGTGAGCAGCGCAAGCTTGAGGTCCGCGTCGTCGGCAATCATCCGCATTGTCGCACGGTCGTAGCCGAAGTCGGCGAAGATCTTCTCAGCACTTTGGAGAGCGAGGTCCTTGCGATTCACTGCAGCCATTGACCCAGTGTCTCATCTGAGAGGAGACACCAATGCGCAGGTACTGTACCGTCGCCGAGGCGATTCCCTAAGCGGCTCCCATCCCTGCATTGCCGGCGTCGCTGAATCGCCCTACCCCGCTCCCCTAACCCTGTTCAGGCAGCGGCGGCTGCTTCCACGGGATCCGCCGCGCTTCGGGAATCGGGTGGAGTTCGGGTCCGGCGACGACTTGATTGCTGATCGTGCCGATGTCCTCAACAGTCATCGTCACGGTGTCGCCCACACCGATGGCCGGCAGCGCATCCTGTCCGTACCATCCCCAGAATTCGGCGAGGCAGCCCCCACCGGCGGTGCCGCTGCCGATGAGATCTCCCTGTCTCACCCAGGTCCCTCGGCTTGCGTAGGCGACGAGTTCGGCGAACGACCACGCCATGTTCGCCAGCGAATCGGCGGCGATCGGCGTGCCGTTGACGGCGACGTCCATGCGCAGATCGAAGCGATCACCTTGACGCCGAGGTGCGAGTTCGCCGAGCGAGACGACCACCGGACCGACCGTGGTCGCCGTGTCCTTGCCCTTCGTTGGCCCCAGCCCGACCTTCATCTCCCGCGTCTGCAAATCACGGGCCGACCAGTCATTGAACACGGTGAGTCCGAAGATGTGGTCCCACGCCTCGTCGACACTGAGGTTAAATCCGTCGCGGCTGATCACCGCGGCAACCTCGAGTTCGAAGTCCAGACGCTCACTGCCCGGCGGCATCGGCACCGGGTGCCCCGAGCCGATGAGCGCGTGCGGGTTCGTGAAGTAGAAGACCGGTGCTTCGAACCAGGCTGACGGGATGTCGCTCGTGCCTGAGACCGCCCGCAGCGAACCCGCCGTGTGCTGTTCGAATGTGATGAAGTCCCTTACCGAGGCGACCGGCACCGGCACCTCGAACGGCTCGCCTGCGTCGACCTGAACCGAACGGTCGAACGCGAGGGCTGATTCCGCATCCGGGTCGAGCAGCATGCGCGGGTCGAGACCCCGCTCAAGCGGTGCAAAGCTGCCGAGGTTGCCCCCACCGGATTCGGCTTGACTGGGCCCGGTACCGCTGGGGTCAAACCGGCCGAACCGGCGCTGACCACCGACGATCATCGATGCCAACCTCATTCTCCGTCTCCTTCCACGATCGCCACGGCTCGGGTCCACCCCGCCGATGCCGCATCGATCTTCACCGGGAAGCACGAGATGCGGAAGCCGAAGGGCGGCAGCGATTCGAGGTTGTGCAGCTTCTCGATGTGGCAGTAGCCGATCTCCCGGCCGGCCTTGTGACCTTCCCAGATGACACTCGGATCGCCGTCCTCGGCAAAGCGGGCGGCAGTGAAGACGAACGGCGCATCCCAGCTCCACGCGTCGGTCCCGGTGACGCGAACACCCTGGCGCAGCAGGTGCAGGGTCGCCTCTCGTCCGATGCCGCAGCCCTTCGACACGTAGTCCTCCGCACCGTAGCGGACGCCCGCCGAAGTGTTGATGACGACGATATCGAGCGGTTTGATCTTATATCCGATCCTCTCCAACTCGGCGTCGATGTCGTCGGGGGTGACGACGTAGCCGTCGTCGAAGTGCCGGAAGTCGAGCTTGACTCCCTCCTGGAAGCACCACTCCAGCGGCACCTCGTCGATGGTGATAGCACGCTGACCGTCGTCCATCGTCGTCGCGAAGTGGTAGGGAGCATCGAGGTGCGTGCCGGTGTGGGTGCTCGCCTCGATCTTCTCGATCGCCCAACCCTCACCGTCGGGCAAATCCTCTGTCGAGGCGCCGGGGAAGAAAGCGACTACGTCGCCGGCCGACTGTTGGTGGTCGATGTAGGTGATCTTCGGCTCGTAACCGGGCGGGTCGGAGGCGATTCCCGCGGTGAGAGCCACGGAGAGGTCGATGATCTCGGGCATTGTCAGCCTTTCTGAAGTGCGGTCGCGGGCGCATCCTGTGCGCGGTTGTGGTCGTTGGGGATCTTGGGGAGGAAGAGCACAAGGACGGTGGCGATGAGGAAGAGTCCGCCGCTGATGACCAGTCCTGCCGCCAACGAGGCGACGGCCGCGATAGCGCCGAAGATCATCGGGGCAAAGGCCGAGATTCCCCGTCCGACATTGAAGCAGAACCCGGCGCCGGTGGCCCGCATCCGGGTCGAATAGAGGCTGCCGAGGTAGGGGCCGAAGAGGCCTGCGAACGTCATGAAGAATGCATAGAGCGGCCCGAGCCACAGCAGCGCGGACTGATCGGTGACGAGGCCGTAGACCGGCATGAGCACTCCCGCGCCAAGCAGCGAGGCGACCAGCGCGGACCGCTTGCCCACCTTGTCGGCGAGCCAGCCGAAGACGAGATAGCCGACGAACATTCCCAGGTTGAGCCAGGTCATGTACTGCCCGACCGCCTTCGCGTCGAGTCCGCGTTCGAGCTCGAGATAGCTCGGCAGCCAGGTGGTCACCCCGTAGTAGCTGATGAAGGCCAGGGCCGCGACGCAGCTGGCGATGATGGTGATCCGCAACTGCGGACCAGTGAAGATCTCACCGATCGCCGCAGTCTCCTGACCGCCTGGTTCCGCGGCAGCCTTCTGACGATCGGTGCGCCAGACCGCGGATTCGACGAAGAGGAAGACGATGATGAGCAGGGGCAGGATTCCGCCGAGGCCGGCGATGAGGAAGAGGAGGCGCCAGTCGGGCAGGATCAGACCGCTCAGCTGGGCGGCGACGAGCGCGCCGAATGGAAACGCGGAGAGGACGAAGGTGACGGCGATTCCCCGGCGTTCCGGCGGCCATGCCTCGTGGACGAACGCGGAGAGGATGCTCCACACACCGCCAAGGCCGATCCCGGCGAAGAACCGCAGCACGAGGAATACTGCGTAGCTCGGTGCGAGGGCGACAGCACTGGTGAGCACGACGAAGATCGTCAGGCACACGATGAGCGCGGTCTTGCGCCCCCGGGCATCGGCGAGCCAGCCCATGAGCGGGCCTCCCACACCCATGCCGAGCAGCGTCGCAGTCGCCAGCAGTCCAGCCTGGAACGGTTCGAGACCGAACTCCTGAGAGACGGCAGGAATGGCGAACGAGAGGATCGAGATCTCGAGGGCATCGAAGAGGTAGACGATGAATGAGCCGAAGAGCACGACCCACTTGTAAGAAGAATGCATCATTGAGCCCTTCTGTGGAAGAAAGTTCTCCAACTGTACGTACGTCCAGTTTAGAAGTCAATATCCTCCCGAGGGGTGCGGTATTCGCGTCGAGGCTGCCGCCCCGTTTGTGGTCGCAGAACCGAGGCCGACGGTGCGAATCGGCTCAATCTCCTCGGTTCTGTGACCACAAACGACAGGCGGACGCCCCCGCGCCACCGGCCGTCCTCAGCACGCTGATCTCAGCACGCCGCCCTCAGCGCACTGCCCGCAGCGCGCCGCTCTCAACGCCCTGCCCTCAGCATTCGACGACGTTGACGGCCAACCCGCCGAGCGCGGTCTCCTTGTACTTCGAGGACATGTCGGCACCGGTCTGGCGCATCGTCTCGATGACCTCGTCGAGGCTCACTCGGTGCTGCCCGTCGCCCCACAGCGCCATCCGGGAGGCGTTGATCGCCTTGCCCGCGGCGATCGCGTTGCGTTCGATGCACGGGACTTGGACGAGTCCGGCGATCGGGTCGCAGGTCAGCCCGAGGTTGTGCTCCATCGCGATCTCCGCGGCGTTCTCGACCTGTTCCGGGGTGCCGCCCATGACCGCGGCCAGTCCCCCGGCGGCCATCGACGAGGCTGATCCGACCTCGCCCTGGCAGCCCACCTCGGCGCCGGAGATCGAGGCCCGCTCCTTGTAGAGGACGCCGATCGCGGCGGCCGTGAGGAGGAACGTCATGATCGCGTCGTGCTTGGCGGCCTCTCCCCCGGCGGTCACCTCGTCGACGTAGTTGAGCGCGTAGTGGAGGACGGCGGGGATGATGCCGGCCGCGCCGTTCGTCGGGGCGGTGACGACCCGACGCCCGAGGCGTTCTCCTCATTGACGGCCATCGCGACGAGGTTGACCCATTCGAGGTAGAACTTCGGATCGCGGTCGGGATCCTCGGCCTTGAGCTTGAGGTACCAGTCGTGGGCGCGTCGGCGCACCTTGAGCCCGCCCGGCAGATGACCCGACCGGTCGAGCGAGTTGGACGCGCACTCCTCCATGACGGAGTAGATGTGGAGGAGGCCGTGGCGGATCTCGTCCTCATCGCGCATCGTCCGCTCGTTGGCGAGCATCAGCTCCGCGATCGACAGCTCGTTGGTCCGGCACTGCTCGAGGAGTTCGACGCCGGAGTGGAACGGGAAGGGCAGCTCCTCGCTCGCGGCTTCGAGTTCGGCGTCGACGACCGCCTCGGCGACGGCGAACACCTGGTCCTCGTCGGCATTCGACGGGTCATCGGGTTCGTCGTCGAAGCCCTCATCGGCATCGTCGGCGTCCTCGACGTAGAGCGAATCGTCGGTGAGCGCCGCGACGTCGAGATCGTCGGACTCCCCACCGGTAAGGCCACCGCCGGCACCGCCAGCACCACCTCCAGCACCAGCAGCACCGACCCCTCCGGCCCCGCTCACGGCGTCCCCGCCGGCGCCCTCGTCGGCAGCCGCCTCGGCGAGCGCGGTCTCGGTGGACACGAGCGCCTCGGCGGCCTGCTCCTTCTCGACGAACTCGGTCTCCGAGGTGACGAAGCCGCCGCCGACGGAGTAGTAGGTCTCCTCGGCCAGCGTTTGACCCGCCTCGTCGAAGACGGCCAGGGTGAGGGCGTTCGTGTGCCGCGGCAGCACGGTCAGTGGGCGTTTGACCATGTCAGTCTCGGTGAACTCGAGTTCGACGCCGTTGCCGGTCGAGTCGCCGAGGATGATCTCACCGGTCTCGGCCATCCGGGTGCGGCGGGCGGTGAGTTCGTTGCCGTCGACGGCGTCGGGGCGGCAGCCCTCGAGGCCGAGGAGGATCGCGTCGAAGGTGCCGTGGCGGCGCCGGTCGCGGCGAGCGAGCCGAAGACGTCGACGCGCAGGCTCGCGACGGAGTCGAGGTCATCGCCGATGAGATCGAGGAAGCTCACGGCCGCGCGCATCGGGCCGACGGTGTGCGAACTCGAGGGGCCGATGCCGACGGTGAAGAGATCGAAGACGCTCAGTGGCATGGTGGGTCCACCGTTTCTTGAGGAGGGAGCATTCGTGACAGGGATGACGGGGCGGGACGAGGGGGATGACGGGGTGAGGGGAGGGCGTTTCGGACAGACGACAGGGTCGGTCCCATCCGGACTTCTTCGGATATGACCGACCCCGTCGGTATGTCACACTGCTGAGCCACCAACGCCGTCACCAGCGACGACGAGGCGGCGAGAACGCGTTACAGCGAGTTGTTCTTCGCGTAGCTGTCGGCGTCCATGACGACGCCGACCTCGTCGACGTTGACCTCGAAGAGCCAGCCCTCGCCGTAGGGATCGGAGTTGACGAGACCCGGGGAGTCGAGGACCTTCTCGTTGATCGAGGTGACCTCGCCGCCGACGGGCGAGTAGAGGTCGGAGACCGACTTCGTCGACTCGACCTCACCACAGGTCTCCCCAGCCTTGACGCCGTCGCCGACGCTCGGCAGGTTGAGGTAGACGACCTCGCCGAGGGCGTCGGCGGCCACCGCGGTGATGCCGATCTTCACGGTCTGCCCGGCGATGGTGTCGGGACCCTGGTTGACCCATTCGTGTTCGGCGGAGTAGGAGAAGTCCTTCGGAAGTGCTGGCAGATCAGCCATGATCTTCCCTTTCTGCTGTGGGACAGCGGTTGTGGCGAGCAGGTGTGACCAGTGTACGAGTCATCCGGACAAGTCTCACTGGTCGATAAGCATCAGTTTCCCGAACGCTTGTAGAACGGCAGTTCGACCACGGTGAAATCGTGTGACTTGCCGCGGATGTCAACGGCCACCTCGGTGCCGGGAGCACTGAGCTCACGGTCGACGAAAGCGAGCGCGATGGGATGGCCGAGCGTCGGCGAGGGCTGCCCCGAGGTCACGACACCCACCTCCGCACCGTCGGAGATGATCGCCGATCCCGACCGCGCGGCGCGCCTGCCGTCGGAGACGAGCCCGACGAGGACGCGGCTGGGCTCGGTCTCCCCGAGCGCGGCGAGTGCCTCGCGGGCGACGAAATCGCCCTTGGACTTGAAGCCGATCATCCGGCCGAGGCCGACGTCGAACGGCGTCGTCGTGAGCGTCAGCTCGTTGCCGTAGAGCGGCATGCCCGCTTCCAGGCGGAGCGAATCGCGGGCGGCAAGGCCTGCGGGCACGAGCCCGTGGCCGGCGCCGGCGGTCATCAGCGTGTCCCACAGGCGGGTCGCGGCGATGTTGGGGACGTAGAGTTCGAACCCGTCCTCGCCGGTGTAGCCGGTGCGGGCGAGCACGAGGTCGATGCCGGCGATCGTCACCGGCATCCACGCGTAGTAGCCGAGTTCGGCCACGGCTTCGCCGACCGTGCGGGTCTCGGCGTCATCGGCTGCATCCGCCGAGGTGGTCCGCGGTCCGAAGGTTCCGTCGGCACCCTTGTCGAGGGCGGTGAGGATGATGTCCTGCGAGTTCGGTCCCTGCACGGCGATGAGGGAGGTGTCCCCGGATTCGTCGACCATGCGCACGTCCGCGCCAGGCTCGACCTCGGTGAGGAAATTCTCGAGACGCTCGGTGAGGGCGGCGACGACGACCGGCGTGTTCGAGGCGTTGGGGACGATGAGGAACTCCTCCTCACCGATCCGGTAGGTGATGAGGTCATCGAGGAGGTAGCCCTCGGCGTTGACGATGACCCCGTACTTCGCCTTGCCGACCTTCATCGTCGAGTACTTCGCGACGAGCGCGTAGTCGAGGAAGGCCGCGGCACGGCGCCGGTGACCCGGACCTCGCCCATGTGGGAGAGGTCGAAGATCCCCGCCGCTTCGCGCACGGCGCGGTGTTCGGCGAGTTCGGAACCGTACTTCAGGGGCATGTCCCAGCCGCCGAAGTCGGTGAAGCTCGCCCCGAGCGCCGCATGCGCATCATGCAGCGGCGTCTCCTTGATCTGGCCGGCTGCCTGGGTGTCGGTCTCTGTCATCACTTCTCCTCGGTGTCGGTGGTCTCGAAGGCCTCCGGCGGAGGGCAGGAGCAGACGAGGTTGCGGTCGCCGTACGCGCCGTCGATGCGGCTGACCGGCGGGAAGTACTTCGTCAGGCGCAGGCCGGGCACGGGGAAGACCGCGGTCTCGCGCGAGTACTTGCCGTCCCAGTCGTCCATGACGACGGTCGCCGGGTGCGGGGCCGCCTTGAGCGGCGACTCCGCGTACTCGTAGTCGGTGCCGATCGCGTCGATCTCGGCGCGGATGGTCCGCATCGCCTCGATGAACCGGTCGAGTTCGACCTTGTCCTCGGACTCGGTCGGTTCGACCATGAGGGTGCCGGGCACGGGGAACGCGAGCGTCGGGGCGTGGAAGCCGAAGTCGATGAGGCGCTTGGCGACATCCTCGGCGGTCACACCGGTCTTCGCGGTGATCTCCCGGAGGTCGAGGATCGTCTCGTGGCCGACGAGCCCGTTCTCACCCGAGTAGAGGACCGGGAAGACGTCGCCGAGCTTCTTCGCGATGTAGTTCGCGCCGAGGAGGGCCGCCCGGGTCGCCTCGCGCAGACCCTCGCCGCCCATGAGCTCGAGGTACGCGAAGCTGATCGGCAGGACTCCGGCCGAGCCGTAGAGCGATCCGGAGACCGGGAGGTCGGTCGTCGACATGTCCCCGGAGACGAGGTCGGGGTTGACCGGGTTGCCGGGCAGGTGCGGGGCGAGGTGCTCGCGGACCGCGACCGGACCGACGCCGGGACCGCCGCCGCCGTGCGGGATGCAGAAGGTCTTGTGGAGGTTGAGGTGGGAGACGTCGCCGCCGAACTCGCCGGGCTTGGCCAGTCCGACGAGGGCGTTGAGGTTCGCCCCGTCGACGTAGACCTGACCGCCGGCGGCGTGGACCTTGTCGCAGACCTCGCGAACCTCGGACTCGAAGACGCCGTGCGTCGACGGGTAGGTGATCATGATCGCGGCCAGGCGGTCGCCGTTCTTCTCGATCTTCGCGTCGAGGTCGTCGAGGTCGATCGACCCGTCCTCGGCGGTCGCGACGACCTGGACCTCGAGTCCGGCGAGCACCGCGGAGGCGGCGTTCGTCCCGTGGGCCGACTGCGGGATGAGGCAGACGGTGCGCTGCGGGTTGCCGCTCTCACGGTGGTAGAGGCGGATCGCCAGCAGGCCCGCGAACTCGCCCTGGGAGCCGGCGTTGGGCTGGAGGGAGACCCGGTCGTAGCCGGTGACCTCGACGAGGGAGTCCTCGAGGCGGCCGATGAGCGTGCGCCATCCCTGGGTCTGCTCGATCGGGGCGAACGGGTGGATCGTCGCGAACTCCGGCCACGTGATCGGCTCCATCTCGATGGCCGAGTTGAGCTTCATCGTGCACGAGCCGAGCGGGATCATCGTCCGGTCGAGTGCGAGGTCGCGGTCGGCCAGGGTGCGCAGGTAGCGCATCATGACGTCTCGGAGCCGTGCGTGTTGAAGATCGGGTGGGTGAGGAACTCGGTGTCCCGGTGGAGGTCGGCGGCGAACTGCGGGGCCGGGACCTGGTTGGCTCCGAAGGTTCCCGCCGAGGCGGCCTCGTAGTCATCGGCATCGATCCGGGCGATGATGCCGAGGGCCTCGAGCAGGCCGTTGGCATCGGCGACGGTGTGGGATTCGCCGAAGGAGACGCCGACCGTCGTCGGGTCGATGACGCGGATGTTGAAGCCCGCGGCCTCGGCGACGGTGCGGGCCGCCTCGGCGTCGGCGACGCGCAGGGCCACGGTGTCGAAGAACTCCCGGGAGACCACCTCGGCGCCGGGGGCGGTGTCGGCGGCGGTCGCGAACGCCTGCGCGAGGCGGTGGATGCGGGAGGCGATGCGGGTCAGGCCGATGGGGCCGTGGTAGACGGCGTACATCGAGGCGACGTTGGCGAGCAGGGCCTGGGCGGTGCAGATGTTGCTCGTCGCCTTCTCACGGCGGATGTGCTGCTCACGGGTCTGCAGGGCCAGGCGGTACCCGGGCTTGCCCTGGGCGTCCTTCGAGACGCCGACGAGACGGCCGGGCAGCTGGCGCTGGAGGGAGGACTTCACGGCCATGAACGCCGCGTGCGGTCCGCCGAAGAAGAGGGGGACGCCGAAGCGCTGGGCCGAGCCCACGGAGATGTCGGCCCCCTGCGAGGCCGGGTCCTTGAGCAGGGTGAGGGCGAGGAGGTCGGAGTCGAAGGTGACGAGGGCGCCGCGCTCGTGCGCGCCTGCCACTGCGGCGGAGAAGTCGCGGATGACGCCGGTGGTGCCGGGCTGGGCGCAGACGATGCCGAAGACGTCCTCGCCGACGAGTCCCTGGGAGAGGTCGGCGACCGTGACGTTGAAGTCGAGCGCGCGGGCGCGGACGTGGACGTTGGCGATGACCTGCGGGTGGAGCTCGGAGTCGAGGACGACCGTCGAGCCCTTCTTCACGGACCGGCGCATGAGGAGAACCGCTTCGACGACGGCGGTCGCCTCGTCGAGGAGGGAGGCGTTGGCGATGTCGAGGCCGGTGAGGTCCTCGACGACCTGCTGGAAGTTGAGCAGCGCTTCGAGGCGGCCCTGGGAGATCTCCGGCTGGTAGGGGGTGTACGCGGTGTACCAGGCGGGGTTCTCGACGAGGTTGCGGCGAATGACGGCGGGGGTGACCGTGTCGTAGTAGCCCTGGCCGATCATCTGCTTGCGCATGACGTTCTGGGAGGCGAGGTCGCGGAGGTCGGCGAGCACCTCGGTCTCGGTCTTACCGCCGGGCAGATCAAGGCCGTCGATCTGGATGGAGGCGGGGACGGCCGCCTCGGAGAGTGCTTCGAGGGAGTCATAGCCGAGTTCGGCGAGCATCTCCGCGGTGTCGTCGGCGCGGGGTCCGATGTGACGGTCGGAGAACGGTCGCGCCGTGTCTCCCGTGGCCTGCGTGGTGTGGGCGAGTGAACTGGTCATTGCCGTTCTGGTCCTTCGGTCCGGCGCCCTCCGGTGGGAGGACGCACTGAGCGGTGCAGAGTCCTCCCCGATCTGTCGGATCTGCTCTGCAGCGACGCGGTCGCGGGTTGCGCGGCGGCGTGCGGCAGTCCTCCAGATATGCCTGCATTCGGTGGTACTGGGCCTGAGAGTTTCCCGGGGAGGGAATTGCACCTACGGCGCTGCCCTGGCGAGTTCCTTGCGGAGCTCCGGCAGCTCTCCCACGTCATGTCGTAACGGCGTATGAAATTGTCCGCACCCATTGTATGACCCGGAGCACGCGGCGACAACCGGGGTGCGCGCTCACGGACGCGAGCACCTGCCGCAGCCGTCCCGCACGGCCACCCATCCACGTGACGGCGCGGGTCTCCCGGCACCCCGCAGGGTGCTCTGCCGCAACCGCCGCGCAGAGCACCCTTCACGTGGTGACGGGTCAGATCTCGCCGAGGTCCTTGCCCTTCGTCTCGGGCAGGAGCGCGACCGCGATGATCGTGGCCAGGCACAGGAGGATGACCCAGCCGCTCGAGAGCCACCGGAGGTCGAGGGAGTTGAAGAGCCCGTTGAGGTAGGGCGCGGTGCCGCCGAAGACGGCGACGGACACGGAGTAGGCGAAGCCGATCCCCTGCGTGCGCACCTTCGTCGGGAACGCCTCGGACAGCACCGCCGAGAGCAGGGCGCCTGCCATCGACACGACGAGCAGGGCGATCGCCGAGGCGGCGAAGAGCGTCCATCCCGCCGAGGTGATCATGCCCATGAGCGGGTACTGGAGGACCGCCATGAGGACCCCGAATCCGATGAGCACGGGACGCCTGCCGATCCGGTCGGACAGCGCACCCCAGAACGGCAGCGAGATGAGCGCGATGACCTGCGCCCCGACCGTCGCCCAGTAGGCCGCCTGCGGATCCATGCCGCGCTCGGTGATCGCGAGCGTCGAGGCGTAGGACGACCAGGTGTAGTGGGCGGCGGTGATGCCGGAGGTCATGAGGACGATGAGGATGATCGACCGGGTCACGCGCCCGCGATCGAGCGGAGCCGCCTCGGTGACGGAACGACCGGCAGCGGCGTCACCGGCACCCGCACTGCCGACTGCGGCAGCGGCGCCGTCCTGACCGCCGACGCCCGCGGCCGCGAAGACGTCGCTTTCGATCATTCCGCGCCGCATGTAGAGGGCGACGAGGGCGAGCAGTGCGCCGAGGGCGAAGGGGATCCGCCACGCCCACTCGGACACGGCGTCCGCGGAGAAGAGGTTGGTCACGGCCCCGCCGACGGTGTAGGCGAGGACGGAGCCGCCGAAGATCGCGATGAACACGATGCTGCCCCAGAGGCCGCGGCGGTGGGCCGGCGCGATCTCGGCGATGTAGGAGTTCGCCGTCGCCGACTCCCCGCCGTGGGCGAAGCCCTGGGCGACGCGCACGAGGAGGAGGACGAAGGAGGCTGCGGCGCCGATCTGCGCGTAGCCGGGCATGACCGCGATGATGAGCGATCCCGCTGCCATGATGAGCATCGTCGTGATGAGGACGAATTTGCGCCCCTTCCGGTCGGCGATGCGTCCGAAGACGATCCCGCCGAGGGGTCGCATGAGGAAGCCGACGGCGAAGACGCCGAGGGTCGCGAGCACCGCCGAGACGCTGTCCTCGCTGTTGAACATCGCGGCGGCGATGAACGGGGTGAAGACCGCGTAGGCGCTCCACTCGTACCATTCGAGGATGTTGCCGACGGTGCTCGCCGCCACCGATTTCCTCTTCTCGCGCAGGGACACCGTCGTCCCCGCCATCTGTGCGGTCATGTCAGTCCTTCCACTGGGTGTTCCGGTTCGGTCGGCCACCGTCCCCGCCCGAGCACGGGGTGCTCGGGGCGCGGAGGTGGTGCATGCGATGTGCGTGGGCGCGACGCAGCTGCCGTCGTGCTGGTGTGGTGCGCGCCGAGGTGGTGCGCGCCGAGGTGGTGCCCGGCGATGTTGGTGCGCCGCGGTGGTGATGTGCGGCAGCGGCGTCGAGGTGGTGCGTGTCCGGTCGTGCGCGGGTTACCTCAGCGTCGCCGCCACCTCCGATGCCGCGTCGAGGAGGGCGGGCACCCCGTGTTCGAGCGTGCCCGTGAAGTCACCGGCCGCCGGGGCCTCACCGGCGAGCCAGCGCGTGTAGATCGCCTCGGAGAAGATCGCCGCCTTCCACAGGGCGAGCGCCTGGTACCACGGCAGGCTCGTCAGATCGAGGCCCGCCCGGTCCCGGTAGCGCGCCGTGAGGTCGGCCCGCGAGGGGAAGCCGGGCTGCCCGGTCACCGGGGTGAGGTCCATGACCGTGCGCGGATGCCGCCCGTCGGAGTAGGTCGCGAGGAAGTACCCGAGATCGGCGAGCGGATCCCCGAGCGTCGACATCTCCCAGTCGAGGATCGCCGCGACGGCGACCGGCGGCTGGGCCGCGATCATCGCGTTGCCCGCCCGATAGTCGCCGTGGACGACGGAATGACGCTGCGTGTCCGGGCGATTCGCCTCGAGCCAGGCGCCGAGGCGGCCGACCGCGGGCAGCGAACGCCGGGTGTTCTTCTCCCACAGGGAGGAGAAGAGCGCGACCTGTCTCTCGAGGTAGCCCTCGGGTCGGCCGAGGGCGGCGACCGCAGGCACGGTGACGTCGACGTCGTGGAGGGCCGCCAGCTGGTCGACGAGCGCCTCGCCGAACCGGCGGCGCCGGTCCGGGCTCTCGAGCACCGCCGGCAGAGTGTCGGTGACGACCGTCCCGGGCACGAAGTCCATGAGATAGAACGGCACGCCGAGGACGGATTCGTCCTCACAGACGTCGACGATCATCGGCACCGCGATGCCCTGCCCGCCGAGCACGGTCTGGATCCTCGCCTCGCGGACCATGTCATGGGTCGAGCGCGGGATCGGCGGACGCGGCCCGCGCCGGAGCACGATGTCGACGTCGTCGCGGCGGATCCGGAACGTGACGTTCGACTGGCCCTCCCCGATCCGCTCCCACCGCACGGGCCCGGTGCCGATGCCGCGCGCATCGAGGTGATCGGTGACCGCGTCGAGGACGAGCAGCGGCGGGGCGTCGAGTTCGGCGGCCTGGGCCGAGGTCTCGACGACGTCGACGAGCTGCGCGGTCATCGTGCGACCTCCGTCGTGGCAGGATCAGTGGCCTCCGACCCGACCGAGCCAGGTCCATAGTCGTCAGCGCCAGCGGCACCCGGCCCGGCGACGAGGTCCTGGCGCGGCGCGCCGGCGGCGACCTCTCGGCGCCGCCGCGAGGACGCACGGCGGGAGATCGCGAACTTGTGCGTCTCGGTCGACCCGTCGTAGATCCGGAACGGCCGCACCTCGTTGAGGTACTGGATGAGCGGGAGCTCGTCGGAGACCCCGTCCCCGCCGGTCAGCTGCACGGCCCGATCGATGACGCGGTAGACGGCTTCGGAGCAGTACACCTTTGCGATCGACGACAGCGAGTTCGCTTCGGCCTGGTCGCCCTCGAGGACGAGGGCGGTCTTCGTGATCATCGCGTCCGCGGTCTCGATGTCGATGACCGACTGCGCGATGAGCTCCTGGGCGAGCCCCTGACGGGCGAGACCGCGCCGAACACCTCCCGATGCTCTGCCCGGTCGAGGGCGATGTCGAGGGCGCGCCGGGCCAGGCCCAGCCAGCGCATGCAATGGGTCAGACGCGCCGGGGCGAGGCGGACCTGCGCGTACGCGAACCCCCTGCCCGGTTCGCCGAGGACGGCAGACGACGGCACCCGCACACCCTCGAAGCGGACATAGGGGTGTCCGCCGGCGATCGTGCGATCGACGGTGCGGATCGACCGTCCGACCTCGACGCCGGGGGTGTCGCGATCGACGAGGAACATCGTCGCCGCCTGCCCGCGCCGCTCCTGCGCAGACCCGGATCCGGCAGCCACCTCGGCGGGGGTGCCTCCAGTCGGGTCGGTGGCGGCCATGACGATGAAGAAGCCGGACACCTCGGCGCCGGAGATGAACCGCTTGTCGCCGGTGATCACCCAGTCGTCACCGTCTCTCACCGCCCGGGTCGCCAGGGCCGAGGGATCGGACCCGGCACCGGGATGGGGTTCGGTCATCGCGAAGCTCGAGCGGATGTCCCCGGCCGCGAGCGGGCGCAGGTACCGCTCCTTCTGCGCGGGCGTGCCGATGCGGGCGAGCATGTGCATGTTGCCCTCGTCGGGGGCCATGCAGTTGAGCACGACCGGACCGATCGGCGAGTAGCCGGCTTCCTGGAAGATCGGCGACCAGTGCTCGATCGGCACCCCCTGGCCGCCCCATTCGGTCGGCACGTGCGGGGCGAAGACACCGGCGGCCTTGGCCTGTGCCTGCAGGTCGGAGAGCACCTCCTCGGCGAGGTAGACGCCGGGTCTCGGTTCGGCGGGGATGACGATGTCGCGGATGAAGTTCCGCGTCCGCACCCGCAGCGCTTCGACGTCCGGGGGCAGCGTGGTCATGCCGTTCCCCCTGCCGTGACGAGTCCGCCGTCGGCGGTGAGCACCTGGGCGGTGATCCAGTCGGCGTCGGCGGAGGCGAGGTAGGCGACGGCCGCGCCGATGTCCTCGGGCGTGCCGAGGCGACCGGCGGGATAGGTCTGTGCGACCTCGGCTTCGCGGCCCTCGTAGAGGGCGGCGGCGAACTGGGTCTTGACGACGGCCGGGGCCACGGCGTTGACGCGGATGTCGGGGCCGAGTTCGACGGCGAGGGTCTGCGTGAGGTGGGAGACCGCGGCTTTCGAGACCCCGTAGAACCCGATGCCGGGGCTCGGGACGATTCCGGCGACCGATGAGATGCTCACGATCCGCCCCCGGTTCTCCCGGAAGCGCAGCCCGGGGTGGTGGACGGCGCCCTGCACCCAGGCCAGGGTGCCGATGACGTTGACGTCGAGGATCTTCCGCGCCGCGTCGAGGTCGATGTCGATCGTCGGCCCGTAGACGGGGTTGATGCCGACGTTGGTGACGAGGACGTCGAGGCGGCCGAAGCGCTCGGCGATCGTGTCGTACACCTCTGCGCGGTGGGCCGGGTCGTCGGACTTCCCGGCGATGCCGACCGCGGTGCCCTCTGGGAAGGCTGCGACCGCCTCGGCGAGGGGGTCGGGTTTGCGGGCGGTGAGGACGACGGTGGCGCCTTCGGCGGCCAGGCGCTGCGCGATGCCGAGTCCGATGCCGCGGCTGGCTCCGGTGACGAGTGCGACCTCACCGTCGAATCGGCGGCCGCTCGTGGGTTCGGTCATGATGTCTCCTCTGTCGTCGGGGTGGATGTCGTCGAGGTCGATGGCACTGCAGTCGATGTCGGCGGGTTGGCTGAGCCGGCCGGGTCTGCGGTTGTGTCCGTTGGTGGGGCCGCCTCGGTGCCGGAATCGCGGAGCAGGCGCCGCTGGATCTTGCCGGTGTGGGTCTTCGGCAGGTCGCCGATGATGTGGATGCGGCGCGGATACTTGTACGCTGCCAGGCGCTCCTTGGCGAAGGCGATGAGGTCGGCCGGCGTCGTCGTCTCCCCGGCCCGCAGGGAGACGAACGCGACGACGGTCTCGCCGCGGTAGTCGTCGGGCTGGCCGACGACGGCGGCTTCGAGCACGGCAGGATGTTCGTAGAGGACGTCCTCGACCTCGCGCGGCCACACCTTGTACCCGGACACGTTGATCTGGTCCTTGATCCGGTCGACGAGGTAGATCCATCCGGCGGCGTCGATGACGGCGACGTCGCCGGTGCGCAGCCAGCCGTCGTCGAAGGCCCGCGCGTTCGCCTCGGGGTTGTGGAGGTAGCCGGGGGTGACCTGGGGTCCCCGGAGTTCGAGTTCGCCGGCGGTCCCGTCGGTGATGACGGCGCCGGTGGCGACGTCGACGACGCGGGCGCTCAGGCCCGGGAACGGCACCCCGATCGCGAGCGTGTCCGTGGCTGGGTCGACCGGCGCGGCGGTGTCGGGCGGGACCCCGATGACCGCCGAGGCGGTCTCCGTCATCCCGTAGATGTTGTGGATGTAGTGCCCGAACCGGTCCCGGAACCGCTCGACCGTGGCCGGTGGGACGGGTGCCCCGCCGGAATAGAGGTACCGGATGGAGGCGAAGTCGGCTGCGGCAGCGCTCGGGTGTTCGAGGAGCGCGTTGAAGACGGTGATCGATCCGATCGTCACGGTGACGCCGTCGTCGCGGACGGCGGAGACGATCGACTCGGCGTCGGGGCGGCCGATGAAGTCGAGGGCGACGGGGAAGACGAGAGAGGTCGCCGCACACGCGACGGCGCCGGTGATGTGGAAGAGGGGCGCGACGGCGAGCATGACGTCACCGTCGGCAAGGCCGAGCCACTGCCCGTACCCGAGGGCGACGGAGAGCACGTTCCAGTGGGTGGCGACCGACCCCTTCGCGGGGCCCGTCGTCCCCGAGGTGTAGGTGAGCAGCGCCGGATCGTCGAGTCCGGGAAGGAGATCGGCCCGGTGCTCGGGTGAGTCCGCCGAGGTGGTGGCGGGGTCGGCGGCGCTGTTCGCCGAGGCCGGGCGGTGGCGGTCGAGGAGATCCGCCCAGGCGATCACGGTGATCGCACCCTCGTTCACCGTCGCGGTCAGCTCGTCTGTTGGCGTGACTTCGACCCCGGCCGCAGACGCGTTGTCATCGACAGCCGGCGGGGAATACTCAACGTCGGTCGTCGTGAGCACCCACGAGACGGAGCTGTCCGACAGGGTCGTCGTGACCGCCTCGGCGTCGGAGGCGTCGCAGATGAGGCCGGCGGCCCCGGAGTCGTCGATGAGGGCGCACAGCTCACGTCCGCGGTACATCGGGTTGAGGACGAGCGGGACGGCGCCGATCTTCCACGCCGCGAGCAGCGCGATGGCGAACTGCGGGACGTTCTGCAGGTAGAAGCCGACGATCGTCCCGGCCCGGCAGCCGAGGTCGAACAGGCCCGCGGCGAGCGCCTCGGCGTCGGTGTCGACCTCCGTCGTCGTCATGGCCCGTCCGCGGTAGAGGACGGCGGTCTGGGCGGGGGCGGCGGCGACCCGGGCGTTCCACGCGTGGGCCACCGACTCCCAGGGGACGTCGAGGTCGACGTCGACGCGATCCGGGTAGAGCTGCGTCCACACGGGAGCGCTGAGGGCTGATCCGCTTTGCTGACTCGTCATCGAACTTCCACTTCGCAGTCTCGGGCACCTGCCCGACCGAGCGCTCGCTCGGTTACTGATGTAGCTTAGGTCACATTCCGGTCCGGCACAAGGGTCGTTCTCGGATCCGCCGGACCGCCTCGGCGACATTCCTGCTCCCCTACTCCGCCGACCGGGCACCGGGGACGTAGATTGGTGTCGGAGGCAGCACCGGATTCGGGCTGCTTCGCGCACGCTCGCCGGCGCCCCACCCGCCGGCTCAAGACAAGGATGACGACGTGGCCGCCTGGAGAACCTACGACACTCCCCTCTTCCCTCCCCTCCTCACCGCTGCTCTCGACTGCTTCGTCCGCGGCGGCTTCCACGGCACCTCGATCCGCCAGGTCGCGCAGGCCGCGGGCCTCTCGGTGCCCGGTCTCTACCATCACTTCGCCTCGAAGCAGGCGATCCTGACGGAGATCGACCGCCTGGCCATGTCCGATCTGTGGGCGCGGAGCACTGCGGCGCTCGCGGACGGCCCGCAGGATCCGCTCTCGCGGTTCGACCGCCTCGTCGAGAACCTCCTCCTCTTCCACGCCCACCAGGCCGACATCGCGTTCATCGCGTTCAGTGAGATCCGCAGCCTGCCCGCCGATGCCAGGGAGTCCCACATCGCCGCCCGCGACCGCCAGCAGAAGCTCCTCGACGATGCCGTAGCCGCCTGCGTGGCCGCGGGCGTGTTCACGACGCCGTTCCCGCGGGATGCCGCGCGGGCGATCACGACGATCTGCACGGGTGTCGCGCAGTGGTATCGCCCGGGCGGGGAACTCGACGCCGAGGGGGTCGCCGCCCGCTACGGCGACATCTGCCGCGACGCGGCCGGGGTGGCGCCGTGAACGCTCTCGAGCACATCCGCGACATCGGCCCGGCCGCAGGCTTCCCGATCGCGCGCGAGGCGATCCTCTCGTGGCAGCTGCAGGCCGGTGCCGGCGTCATCGTCCGCCCGCAGCGGCCCGTGCGTCAGGGGATGATCGTCGACCTCTGGCTCAATCCGCTCTGGCCCGCCCCGCCGAGGCGGCTGCGCGGTGAGGACCTCATCGTGCCGGTCGGCTCGTGCATCGTCGAGGACGTCATCGACACCGACCGGCAGGCGGGTTTCGTCTACCGCACGCTGCCCGGTCATCTCGAGACGGGCGTGGAGACGTTCCTCGTCTCGATCGATGACGACGAGCGCCTCATCGCCTCGATCACCGCACGGTCGGTGCCCGGCAACCCGCTGCTCAAGGCGGTCGAACCCGTGTCGGTGGCCTCCCAGAAGATGATGGCCGCCCGCTACGCCGCCGCCCTCGAGCGGCTGGTGGAGCGGGCGGCGGGGTGAGCGGCGGCGGTCGGTGACGAACCATGAGCGGCGGCGCGGCGCGACACGCGGTGTCTGTCGGCCAGAAGTGCAAATGCGCTCGACCAGTCGAGTGGCAATTTCACTTTTGGCCGACATGAGCCGGCGTGGCGACGCGCCTCCCGAGCCAGCGCGCCTCACGCGGAGTGCTTGACCTCGCCGCCGACGACGGTGAGGGTGACACGGGTGTCGCGGATCGCCTCGGCGTGGGCGAAGAGCGCGGCCTCCGAGACATAGCCGAGCAGACCGACGGGACCGGCCGGCGCCTCGGCGTCGATGAGGCCGTCGGCGACATACGGATCGGTGTCGACGGCGATGAAGTCGGCATCCATGCCCGGTGCCAGCCGTCCCCGCCGCTCGCCCAGGCCGGCGGCGACCGCAGGTGCCCGGGTGTGCAGTCGCAGCGCTTCGACGGCCGACATCCGCCGCTCGGGCTGGAACGTCGTCGTCGGATCGCCGGCGATGTCGGCCCGCGTCATCGCCGCGTAGATCGCCGCGAACGGATTCGCATGCTCGACCGGCCCGTCGGAGCCGAAGATCACCGCGGCATCGGCCCGCACGAGATCCGGCCACGCATACGCGGCAAGCTGCGCGGACTCGTCGATGAGGTGGAGGAGGTGGAGGTCGGAGATGCAGTGGCGCGGCTGCATCGACGCGGTGACGTCGAGGGCGGCGAACCGCGCGACATCAGCCGGCTGGATGAACTGCGCGTGCTCGACCCGGTGCCGCAGGCGCCTGCCCAGACGCGCCTCGACTGAGAGCGTGATCGGCCGCAGCCGCTCGAAAACGCCGAGCACATGATGGTTCGCCTGATCGCCGATCGCATGGATCGCCACGGAGATCCCCGCCTCCGTCGCGATCCGCGCCTGCTCGAAGAGCTCGTCCTCGCTCATCTGCGCGATGCCGTAGTTGAGGTGGGTCTCGGCCACCGGCGCCGCCGTCCCCGCACCGGTTGACGCGACGGCCGAATCGGCTGCCGCCTCCCGCGCCTCGGCGCCGTGGACGCCCACCCCGGCCGGCTCCGGTGCCGGAAACGGTGAGGACATGTGGCTCGTGTGCGAGCCGAGCGCCCCGTCGGCGAAGAGTTTGAGCCCGCCGTGCTGCAGCCAGTCGTCCCCGCCGCCGGTCTGCCACCCGGTCTCGATCGCCCACGGCACCTCGGGCCCGCGGAGGAACTTCGTCACCCGGATGTCCTGCCGGCCGGCCTCGCGCAGATCGTTCCACCCCAGCGTCGAGGCGATGCCGTCGAAGTCGTGGATCCCGGTGAGCCCGAGGGAGAGGAAGAGCCGCTGCGTCCGGTCGAGCATCTCGACCTGCTCCTCCCGGGAGACCTCCGGGATGAAGCGAATGAGCAGATCCGCAGCGTCCTCCCTGATGAGACCCGTGGCGATGCCCTCGGCGTCACGGACGATCTCACCTCCGGACGGATCGGGGGTCGCCTCGTCGATGCCGGCGATCTCGAGCGCGTGCCCGTTCGCCCACACCGTGTGGAGGTCGATCGACCACATCGCCACCGGGTGGTCGGGCACCTCGGCGTCGAGCAGCGCGCGGTCGGGATACCGCGGGTCCGCCCAGCGGTTGAGGTCCCAGCCGGAGCCGACCACCCAGGTGCCCACCGGCAGGGTCTGCGCGCGCTCGCGGATGGCTGCGACCGCCTCGGTGAGCGATGTCGTCCCCGACAGATCGAGGTCGACGAGCGAGGCCGCATACGCGACGGAGTGCATGTGCGCATCGACGAGGCCGGGGAGGATGACCCGTCCCCCGCAGTCGATCTCCTCGACCCCCGCAGCGGCCCCCGCCGAGGCGGTCGCCCCGCCATCGTCCGAGGTCAGCACCCCTGTCGCCGCCTCGGCTCCGGCGGTCGCGAGGGCGAGCAGCTCGTCCCGCGTCCCGATCGCGACGATCGTTCCCCCGTCGACGAGGATCGCGTCCGCCGGTGCGGTCGGAGTCGGCGCGGGAGGGTCGAGAGTGCGCACGACGGCGTGGGAGAACAGACGCATGCGCTCAGTCTATGATGGGCCGATGACCGCCCCTCCCCTCCCCATCCCCGCGGCCGCCTCCGACGCTCGACTCCCCCGCCGCGTGCTCGGCGTCACCGAGATCCTCATCATCGCCGCCGTGCTATCCGTCTTCGGCTTCGCGTTCAACGCGATCGGCCTCATCCCGTTCCTCGCCGCCGGGGTCATCGACCCGCTGCCGTGGTCGCTCACCGACGCCTCCGCCCGCGCCATCGGCTATCTCGTCGGCGTGCTCGGCACCGTCGCCGTCATCGCGATCTACCTGCGGGCGCGTCTGGGGGTCGGGCTCGCGTCGATCGGTCTGAGCCGACCGCGCTGGGGCGCCTTCGCCACCGGCCTCCTCCTCGGGGCGGCGATCAGCGGACTCGGCACCGCGATCGCCTGGTCGAGCGACCTCGTCCGGCCCACCCAGCCGGCGGAGATGCCCGGCGGCGCCGCACTCGTCCTCGTCGCACTGCTCTACCTGCTCACCTACGTCCTCCAGGGCGCCGGCGAGGAGATCGTCTCCCGCGGCTTCCTCCTGCGCGGCACGGCGTGGTGGATCGGACTGTGGCCCGCCGTCGCCGTCCAGGCGCTCCTCTTCGTCGCCCTCCACCTCGGCAATCCGACGATGACCCCGCTCTATGCGCTCTTCGTCATCGTCTTCGCGCTCTTCGCCGCCCTCCTCGTCATCATCCAGGGACACCTGTGGGGTGTGATCGGCGTGCACGGCGGCTACAACGTCGTCTTCTTCGCCGTCGGCCAGCGCGGCCTCGGCCTCCGCGACGTCGCCGATCCCGACAACCTCTCGTTCCCCGATCTCGCGTCGACCCCGTTCTTCGCGCTCGGCGCGTTGGTCCTCGGCGTCATCCTCTGGCGGCGCCGAGGCGGTTCGCCGACCGCTGCGAACTGACCGCCGTCGACCTGTGAGACACAAGCCGACCGGTTTTCTACGCGGAGTAGAATCCTGGGCATGGTCAATGTTCTCGGTCCCCAAGATTCGCGACTGTCCGCGGGTGCGCGCGTCGTGCTGCCGGCCGTGTGGCTCGGCCTCATCATCGGCATCTCGCTCATCGAGGCGCCGCTGAAGTTCCAGGCGCCGGGCATCACGATCCCGCTCGGGCTCGGCATCGGCCGCCTCGTCTTCACGGCGATGAACTGGGTGGAGATCGTCATCGCCGCGGTCCTGCTCTGGGCGATCCTCAAAGACGGTGTCGGCACCGCGTTCCGGGCGCTCACCTGCACCGTCATCGGCGTCCTCATCGTCAAGGTCGCGGCCATCAGACCGCTGCTCAACGAGCGCACCGATGCCGTCCTCGCCGGTGTCGACGACGGCGGGTCGGGACTCCATCTCGCCTACATCGCGGCCGACGGACTCCTCATCGTCGGGCTCATCGCCCTCGTCATCCTCGCCGTGCGGACCTCGATCCCCGCCCCCGCCGAGGCGACCGCTCCGACCGCGAACCGCTGACGGAGACGCGCGAAAGCCCGAGAACAACGGCCCCGCTGAGGGCGGCGCTAAGGGCAGTCCCCCTCAGAAGTAAACGGCAAGCGGCCCCCGCGGACCGTCGACGACCTCGACGGGAGTGTCGAAGACGCGGCTGAGCACCTCGGTGGTCATGATCTCCTCCGGCGTTCCGAACTCGACGACCGCGCCGTTCTTCACCGCGCAGATGTGGTCGGCATAGTGGCCGGCGAAGTTGATGTCGTGGATGACGATGACGATCGTGCGCCCCATCTCCGTGGCCGCCCGGCGCAGGTGCTGCATCATCTGCACCGAGTGCTTCATGTCGAGGTTGTTGAGCGGTTCGTCGAGGAGGACGTAGTCGGTGTCCTGGGCGAGCACCATCGCGACGTAAGCGCGCTGCCGCTGGCCGCCGGAGAGCTCGTCGATGAACCGGTCCTCGAGCTCGCCGAGCTCGAGGAAGTCGATCGCCCGGGACACGATCTCCTCGTCGGCGACGGTGAGCCGGCCCTTCGAGTACGGGAAGCGGCCGAAGCCGACGAGCTGGCGGATCGTCAGCCGGGTGATGAAGTGGTTCTCCTGGCGCAGGATCGAGACGATCTTCGCAAGATCCTTCGACTTCGTCGCCGCGACGTCGAACCCGGCGACCTCGATGGCTCCGGCATCGAGGCCGAGGAGGCGCCCGATCATCGTCAGCAGCGTCGACTTCCCCGCCCCGTTCGGGCCGACGAGGGCGGTCACCGCGCGGGGGATCTGCAGGTCGACGGGGCCGATCTGCGTGGCTTCGCTGTAGTTCTTGGCAACGCCGGACAGTGTGATCACAGTCGACCCTTCCGCATGATGACGAAGAGGAACACGCCTCCGCCGATGACTTCGATGATGATGGACACGACACCCTCGGCGTAGAAGATGTTCTTGAGGATGAAGTACGCGCCGCCGAGGATGACGAACCCGAGAAGGGCGGCCATCGGCAGGACGTACCGGTGGTCGTAGGTGTCGGAGAGCTGGTAGGCGAGCATCGCGACGAGGAACCCGAGGAAGATCATCGGCCCGATCATCGACACGGACACGGCCATGAGGATCGAGACGAAGAAGAGGATCGTGATGGTCTCGCGGGAATGGCTGAGCCCGAGGTTGCCGGTCACGGACTTCCCGAGGGCGAGGACGTTGAGGCGCGAGGAGCGGAGGTAGATCGCCGCGCACGCGACCAGGCACAGCGGGATCGCGACGGGCAGGTACGAGGCGTCGGAGTTCGCGATCGACCCGAAGAGGCGGGCGGAGAGGACGTCGAATTCGCTCGGCGTCAGGGTCCGCTGCATGAACGTCGCCACCGATCCCAGCCCGCCGCCGATGACGACGCCGACGAGGAGCATGACCTCGACGTTCGCGTACCTCCCCGACAGCAGCCAGCCGTAGAGGGCGAGCGAGAGCCCGACCATGACGACGAGCTGGACGGTGAAGGGCACGAGGCCGCGGAGTTCGACGATGGCGGTGACCCCGAAGAAGTACATCGCCGAGGTCTGGATCGCGACGTAGAGCGACTCGAATCCCATGATCGAGGGCGTGATGATCCGGTTGTTCGTCACCGTCTGGAAGGCGACGGTGGCGAAGGCCTGGCAGAGGGCGACGATGATGAGGACGACGAGGCTGCGCCCCCGCAGGCCCGCGATGAGCCAGAATCCCTCGTCGGTGATCGGCAGCGGGTTGTCCCACGCGAGGAGCCCGAAGGCGATCGCGATCGCGGCGACGGCGAGGACTGCGATGATCGTCCAGTACCGGCGCCGGGCCCGTGGGGTCGTCAGCGCACCGGAGTGCCGGGGTGTCGTCCTGGGCGCCGAGGCGGGGCCCGGGACCGTTTCCGCGCTGAGCCGGGGACGGGGGTCGGGGGCGTTCATGCTCGTGTCTCTCATTTCAGCCGCGCCTCCTCTGACGCAGGAGGAGGGCGATGAAGACGGCCGCGCCGACGATGCCGAGGATGAGTGAGACCGGGACCTCGAACGGGGCGATGATGACCCGGCCGATGAGGTCGCAGACGGTGACGATCGCGATGCCGAGCAGGCACACCCACGGCAGGTTCGAGCGCAGATCGTCGCCGCGGACCATCGAGACGACGTTGGGGACGATGAGGCCGAGGAACGGCAGGTAGCCGACGACGACGGTGACGACGCCGGTGGCGATCGCGACGAGGATCGTGCCGATGAGGATGACCTGGTTGTACTTGAGTCCGATGCTCGTCGAGATGTCCTTGCCGAGGCCCGCGACGGTGAAGCGGTCGGCGGTGATGAAGACGGCGACGACGACGACGGCGACGATCCAGAGGACTTCGTACTGGCCGCGGAGGATCGAGGTGAAGCTGCCGGCGAACCAGATGCCGAGGCTCTGGAGCATGTCGTGCGCACCGCGATGAACGTCGAGACCGCCCCGACGACCGCCCCGAGCATGATCCCGACGATCGGGACGATGAGGGAGGACTTGAGCGAGACGCGGCGGAGGAAGAGGAAGAAGACGATCGTGCCGATGAATGCGGCGAGGATCGCGCCGATCATCCGCTGCACGATCGTCGCGTCGGGGTAGATGATGACGGTGAGCATGAGGCCGAGGCCCGCCCACTCGGTCGTGCCGGTCGTCGTCGGTTCGACGAAGCGGTTCTGCGTGAGCAGCTGCATGACGAGTCCGCACATCGCCATCGCCGCGCCCGCGAGGATGAGCGCGATCGTGCGCGGCACCCGGGTGATCTGGAACATCTCCGCACCGTCGGCGGCGCCGAAGATGTCGTAGACCCCGGTGAGCAGGGAGGCGGCGATGAGCCCGAGCACCCCGATCGTCGCGAGCACGAGCTTCCAGCTCAGCAGCCGGTTCCCGCCCGCGGTGCCGGTGGACCCGGCTGATCGGATGGGGCGTGGACCGGCGACGGCGGCGACCGCCTCGGCGGGGGAATCCCCATTGCCGAGGCGGTCGCCGTCACCCGTGACCGGGACGTGTTCTCTGGTGTCGTCATCCTGCCGTTTCCCGTTGTGCCGCGGCGGCCTGCCGTTATCTTCGCCGCTTCGAGCTTGTCGGCGAAGGAGTTGAAGAACTCGGTGTAGGTCTGGATGCCCTCGTTGAGGTAGGTGTCCTGCGGGAAGTAGACGATCTTGTCGTCCTTGATCGCCGGCACGTCCTTGAGCGCCTCGGACTTCTCGAGCACCTCGGCCGCCGGGGCCGAGCCCTTCTCGCGCTCGTCGGGAGCGAAGGAGGCGTCGCGGTCGAGGACGAGCATGAGGTCGGGCTGCGACTGGGCGATCGCCTCGACGGAGACGTCGTCGCCCTTGTCGACATCGCTGCCGTCTTCGACCTCGAGGGCCGGTTCGAGATCGAGGATGTCGAAGACCGGGCCGACGGTGCGTCCCACGCCGGGTGCGGAGTAGCCGATCTCGCCGGCGGTGGTGATGAGGCCCATGGCCTTGTCGCTGCCGTTGTACGCGGCCTTCGCGCGCTCGATCGAGGCGTCGAAGTCCTCGACGAGCTTGGCTGCTTCGTCCTGCTTGCCGAAGACCTCGCCGAGGGTCGTCGTCTGGCGGCGCAGCTCCTCGTCGAAGGACTGGTCGTCACGCGGATCGAGTTCGAGGACGACGGCCTCGGGAGCGAGCTTCTGCAGGTCGTCGTGGTACTGGGCGAAGCGCTGCCCGTTGACGATGAGGTCGGGCTTCGCGGCAGCGACCTGCTCGAGGTCGGGTTCGCGGTGGTTGCCGAGGTTCTTGATGGTCTCGTCCGTCGTGTACGAGAGGCCTTCGGGCATGAGGCTGACGGCGGCGCCGCTGAGCTCGACGCCCCACGAGTCGAGGGTCTCGAACGTGCGGTTGTCCGTGGCCACGACGGAGGTCGGCGGGGTCGTCACGGTCTGCGTGCCGTTGTTGTCCTCGACCTCGACGTGCCGGCACCCGAGGTGCTCTGCTCGCTGGATTCGGCGCTGGCAGCGCAACCGGACAGGGCCAGGGCCAGGGCGCCGACAGCGGCACCGAGGCGGAGGCGGGTCGAGATCATCGTGTTCTACTTCCTTCAGGGGACAGCGTGCGTGGTCAGATGTGAACCATCTGCGCATTAGCTTAGCCTAAGCTTCAAGAAATAGACGACGTCGATATTGCGTTATTCAGGTCACAGTTTCCCGCGCGGGATCCTCAGACTCCGGCAGGGTTCAGACCACGGCGAGGAGGCGGTCGAGCTCGGCGGGCGAATCCGCGGCAGCGGTCGCGCCGCGACTGCCTCCCCGGCGCACAGCAGCGCCGGACTCCTCGGCGATGAGCGCTCCCCCGGCGTAGTCGTAGATCCCGAGTCCGCGCTCGGCGTAGCTCGTCACCTTGCCTTCGGCGACCATGCAGAGGTCGATCGCCGCAGATCCGCACCGGCGGATGTCGTTGTAGCCGGAGAGGAGTTCGGGCAGCTTCGCCAGCTGGGCCGCCCGCCCCTCCTCCGTGTAGGCGAATCCCGTCGCGAGCAGTCTCCCGCTCAAGCCCGCAGGCTCACCGGTCAGACGGGTCGCCGGAATCACGGCAGCGGAGTCGCCGGGCTCCGGGAGCCGATCGACGAGGCGGCCGTCGACGCGGTAGGCACCGTGTCCGCGGCCGGCCAGCCAGGTCGCCCCGAGTCCCGGGGACGCCACCAGCCCGATCAGCCAGCCCTCGTCCTCGCTTCCGGGCACAGCGGCCTCAGGGTCAGTGCCCTCAAAGTTCGCGTCGGCACCGCGGCGCACGCCGACGGAGAACGCGAAGTGCTCGATGCCGCGCACGAAGTTGACCGTGCCGTCGATGGGGTCGACGTGCCACTCGAGCTGCTGATCGCCATCGAGGTCGGCCGCGACGAGCGCGCCGGCTCCGGGGTCGAAGAAGCTCAGCCGCCCGAGCAGGACGCGGCCGAAGAAGTCGACAGGGCCGATCGCCTCGGCGCCCTCTTCGCCGATCATCAGGTCACCCGGGCGCACGGCGCGCAGATATCCGCGCACGAGCGCTTCGATCTGGGCATCCGCGGCCGTGACGAGATCGTTCGGAGACGATTTCGTGTCGACGACCGAGGCATCGAGGTCGGCGCCGAGGACGGCACGCCACTGGGACATCTGCTCCCAGGCGATGACGGAGAGATCTGCCGCGATGCGGACGAGCGGGTGATCGGAGAGGCTGCGCGGCAGCGAACCGGATGCTGTCATGCGGCCACCTTAACGCGCGGTCGCACGCGCATGCCGGGCCGCCCGAGCCCGCCGAATGTCACACGATCATCACAATCGGAAATTCTCGGACGCGCGGAATCTCCGCGACGCTATCGTTCACCTGACATGGATCGAACGCTCAGCTTCCGTCCACTCAAAGTCCAGCGGAATGGGTTAGTTTAACGCCGAGAATTAATCCTGCTTTACCGTGTAAATATCAATTCGGAAAACTCGGAGAGATTATTCCGGGACAATACATGGGAACTGTCGATTTCCGCATCCCGCGGTGCCGCCTCCGCGCCGCACCGGGCGCCGGAGAGCGCGCGCGAGCGCAGGGTCGCCGACGGCGGCCCCGCGCTTCACGCGTTCACATGACTCACTCGGCAGCGACGGCCGATGTCTCAGCGGCCGGGACCGAGGCACCGGAGCCAGCCGCTCCGGCCTGCGATCCGGCCTTCTCACCAGAGTTCTCTGCGCGTTTGACGCGACCATGACGCCGCACGATCTCCTGCACCGCCTGAGACGAGGTGCCGGCGGCCTCGGCGATGGCGCCGAAGGTCGCTCCCTCCTCGCGAGCGCGGAGGATCGACATGACGTAATTCGTGTTGATCTTGGTCCGCTGTCGGGAAATTCTCCTCACAGCCGCAACCAGGGCTGTCTGATCTACTGTTAATTCACGAGCGCGACGTGACATTGTTCTTTCCTTGCCTGCACATGTGGCCCACCGCCACAGGAAAATGTCCTTCCATTAAATACCACGACGCCTATGCGACGCCAATTTTTCCCGAATACTGGAAGCGGGGGAGCTTATGCTCCACCGAATAGTTACAAAACGGTAACGGAGTGCAATTGCACCTTATGGCAACGCTATTTGCCCATTCGGTGCACTCGATCGCCTGCGCTGACGGTGGCAGAATGCACACCATGACGACTTCGGAGCGCCCGCTCACCGGGCAGTCTGCCGCTCTTCCCGCCGTCGCGGACATCGTCGCCGAACTCGCCCGGGCCGGTCTCGAGGTCACGGCGGATCCCGCCGACCGGGCCGCCTACTCCTCCGACGCCTCGCTCTTCCGTCTCGTGCCGGCGGCCATCGTCTTCCCGCGGGGTGCCGACGACGTCGCGGCGGTCCTCGCGGTGTCCCGCCGCCTCGGCGTGCCCGTGACGAGTCGGGGTGCGGGCACGTCGATCGCCGGCAATGCGATCGGCACCGGGATCGTCCTCGACTTCTCCCGCTATATGACCGCGGTCCTCGACCTCGATCCGGCCGCGCAGACGGCCTGGGTCGAGCCCGGCTGCGTCCACGCCACCCTGCAGGCGGCAGCCCGGGTCCACGGTCTGCGCTTCGGACCCGACCCCTCGACGCACACGCGCTGCACGATCGGCGGCATGATCGGCAACAACGCGTGTGGCCCGCGCGCGCTCGGCTACGGCCGGACCGGCGCGAACCTCCTGGCGCTCACCGTCATGCTCGTCGACGGCACGATCGTCGACCTCGACGAGACGAACCCGGAAGCGCTCTTCCCGCGCCTCCACGCGCTCGTCGCCGACCGCCTCGGCGTCATCCGCACCCATCTCGGCACGTTCTCCCGGCAGGTCTCCGGCTACGGACTCGAGGCCCTGCTGCCGGAGAACGGCTTCGACGTCCGTCGCGCCTTCGCCGGCTCCGAGGGCACGTGGGGCATCGTGCTCGCGGCGAAGATGCAGCTCGTCAGGGAACCGGCCCACACCGCAGCGGTCGTCCTCGGGTACCCGGACATGGTCGCCGCCGCCCATGACGCGCCGCTGCTGAGCGACTTCCCCGTCACCGCGTGCGAAGGGCTCGATTCGCGGATGCTCGATCGCGTCGTCGCGGCCAAGGGCGCCGAGGCGGTTCCCGCGCTGCCGGACGGCGCGGGCTGGCTCGTCGTCGAACTCACCGGCGACGACGAGGCCGTGCTCGCCGGTCAGACGCAGCGGCTCATCGCCGAGGCGCGTGCCGGCGATGCCGCAGTCCTCGATGCCGAGGCCGCTGCCGAGGTGTGGGCGATCCGCGCCGACGGGGCCGGACTCGTCTCCCGCACCCCCGACGGACGGGACGCCCATGCGGGGTGGGAGGATTCCGCGGTCCCGGTCGAGCACCTCGGCGACTATCTCCGGGATCTCATGGATCTGCTCGACGAGCACGGTCTGTGGGGCATCCCCTACGGGCACTTCGGGGACGGGTGCCTGCACATGCGCGTCGACTTCCCGCTCGAGGCGGCCGGCGGGACGACGGTGATGCGGGACTTCCTCGTCGCCGCGACGCGGCTCGTCGCCCGCTACGGCGGGTCGGTCTCCGGCGAGCACGGCGACGGACGGGCCCGGTCGGAGCTGCTGCCGCTCCTCTACCCGCCCGAGGTCATCGACCTCTTCCGCGCGGTCAAGGAGCTCTTCGACCCGCGGCATCTCCTCGGCCCCGGCGTCATCGTCGATCCCGATCCGCTCGACGCAGCGATCCGGCTGACCCGGCTGCCCGAGCGCGAGCGGCTCCCCGGTGAGCTCGCGTTCGCCTATCCCGGGGACGCCGACGGCTTCGCCTCAGCCGTCCACCGGTGCACCGGGGTGGGCAAATGCCGCGCGGATTCCGCCGCGACCGGTGGGACCATGTGCCCGTCGTTCCAGGCCACACGGGATGAGAAGCATTCGACGCGGGGCCGGGCACGGGTGCTCCAGGAGATGGTCTCCGGCGATCTGCTCGCCACCGCGTGGGACTCCCCCGCCGTCGCCGAGGCGCTCGACCTGTGCCTGTCGTGCAAGGCGTGCGGCAGCGAATGCCCGACCGGCACGGACATGGCGACGTACAAGGCCGAGGTCCTCCACCAGTCCTACCGGGGACGGCTGCGGCCGCGCTCGCATTACTCGCTCGGGTTCCTCCCGCAGCTGGCGCGGGCCGTGACCCCGCTCGCGTCCCTGGTCAACCGGGTGGCGCGGCTGCCCGGGATCGGCACGGTGGGCAAGCGGCTGGCCGGGATCGACGCCCGCCGGACGATTCCCGTGTTCGCGTCGACGACATTCCGGTCGTGGTGGTCCTCCCTCGCCGAGGCGGGGGCGGGCAGATCCCGTGCGGGCGCCGCGGCCCGTGCGGACCGCCTCGGCGAGGTCGTCCTCTTCGCGGACACATGGTCGAATCACTTCTCCCCGCGGATCCTCGGTGCGGCCGTCGCGGTCCTCGAGCACGCCGGCGTCACGGTCCGGGTCGTCGAGCAGACGGTGTGCTGCGGTCTGCCGCTCATCTCCACCGGTCAGCTCGATGTCGCGCGGACGAACCTCGGTGAGACCATCGCGGCCCTCGATGCGACGGGCGACGTTCCCATCGTCGGGGTCGAGCCCTCGTGTCTGGCCACGCTGAAAGACGATGCGCAGAAACTCCTCGGCGGGGAGGCCGCCGCCCGGGTCGGATCGCGCGTGCAGACGCTCGCGCAGTTCCTCCTCTCCGTCGGAGCCGAACTGCCGGATCTGCGCGGGGTGAGTGCGACCGTGCAGCCGCACTGCCACCAGTCCGCGGTGCTCGGCACCGCCGCCGATCGCGAGCTGCTCTCCCGGGCCGGGGCGACGGCGCGATTCCTCGGCGGGTGCTGCGGGCTGGCGGGGAACTTCGGAGTCGAGGAGGGCCATTACGAGACCTCGGTCGCCGTCGCCGAGGTGGCCCTGCTCCCGGCGCTGCGCGACGCAGGCGACGGCGGAGCAGAAGGCGGAGCAGACCGCGAGCTCATCGTCGTCCTCGCCGACGGCTATTCGTGCCGCACGCAGATCGCCGATCTCAGCGACGCTCAGGGCGTCTCACTCGCCGAACTCCTCGCGTGGGGTCACGGCCTCGACACACCCCGCCCGTGAGCTGTGCCTCCGGGGACAGTCGGGCTCAGGCCTTCGCGGTGAGACTCAGGCCTTTGCGGTGAGACTCAGGCCTTCGCGGTGAGGACGGGGACTTCGGCTTCGAGGAGGATGCGCTGAGCCTGTGAGCCGAGGATGAACTTCCCGATCGCCGAGCGCTTCCGCAGCCCGATGACGATGAGCTGGGCGTCATGCTCGGCGGCGAGGTCGTTGAGGGTGCCCGGCACGTCGTCCTCGTGGTCGGGCTGGAGGACGCTGACGGCGACACCAGACTCCTCGCCGAGGGCGACGATGCGATCGATGTCGTCCTGGTCGATCTCGGTGGGAGCGCCGCTGGCTCCGCGTCGCTGGGAGTTGACGACGACCGCGCTCGAGGAGCGCAGTGCCGCCTCCGCGAATCCCGCACGCAGTGCCGCTTCGCCCTCCGGGGCAGGAAGATAGCCGATGAGTATCGTCATGGGTTCAAGTATATGGATGACCGCACGGGCGGTTCACCGCGCGGTCACTTCCCGGACACCTCGGCGTTGCACATCGCGTCGACCCGGGTTCGCAGCGCGCGCAGTTCGGCGATGAGCTCACCGGGCGCGATGATCCGGCAGGCGGCGGGGATGCTCCCGGTCAGCGCGGCCGCCCATCGCAGGTCGGTGACCCCGAACTCGATGCGCACACCGCCGGGCACCTCGGTGATCGTCGCGGCCCGGGTCGGGAACCAGGACTCGGCCTCGCTCTTGACAGCATCGACGTCGAGGATGACCGTGTGCTCGTACGCGGCGGCGGTGACGGCGCGCCGGACGGCCGCCTCGGCGTCGGGGACCGTGCGGGCCGGGATCGGAAACGTCGTCGCCCGGACCGCGCTCATCCGGTCGAGGCGGAAGACGCGCCAGTCCTCGCGGTCGAGGTCCCAGCCGAAGAGGTACCAGTGGGCCCCGAGCACGACGAGCTGGGCGGGTTCGACGCGACGTTGCTCCGCCTCGGCGTCGGTCCACGGCTTCGCATACGCGAACGTCACGCGGTGGCGGGAGGAGATCGCCGAGGCGATCGTCACGACGGTCTCGTGGTCGACGTCGGGTGCGTGGCCGGGGGCGACGGTGACCGCGGTCTCGACGGCACGGACCGTCGCGGCCATCGTCGGCGGCAGCATCGTTGTCAGCTTCCGCCCGGCCGACTCGGCGGTCGCCGTGCTCAGTCCGGCCCCGCGCAGGAGGGCGAGTCCGAGGCCGGTGGCCATCGCCTCCCCGGCCGCCAGCTGCAGCGGCGGGAGCAGGGTCCGGCTGTGCGCACGGTAGCCGCCGGCGACGCCGGGCGCCGCGTCGATGGCATACCCGAGATCACGCAGCGCCGTGATGTCCCGGCGCACCGTGCGTGTGGTGACGCCGAATTCGGCGGCGAGCTCGGCCGCGGTGAGACCGCGCCCGGAGCTCAGCAGCGCGAGCATGCGCAGCAGTCTGACCTCGGTTCGCATGCGGACATCATATGTCCGCAAAACCGCAGACGCTTGTGGTGTTCGATCAGTGCCAACTGTCCGACCGCTCAACCGCCAAGGAGTCAGCCATGCCGTTCTTCGCCCCGTCCGTGACCACCGAAGCCGACGCCCTCTTCTCGTTCCTCGAGCAGCAGTGCGGGCAGCTGCGGCTCACCGCCCTCGACCTCACCGAGGAGCAGGCGCGCAGCACGCCCACGGTCAGCGCCCTGTCGATCATGGGGCTGCTCGCCCACAGCGCCCAGGTCGTCTACAGCTGGCTGCAGCAGGTCCGCCGTCCGGACTTCGTCCCCACCGAGGCCGACTACGCCGCGTTCAATGCGGAGCTCGGGCTCTCCGGCTCATTCGACGGCGGGACCCTGCCGGACCAGACACTCGCCGAGGTGCTCGCCGCCTTCGACCGCGCCGTCACCGAGATCGCCGCCGCCCGCCGCGACGTCGCGGACTCCGGCATCGACCTCGACACACGGGTGACCGTGGCCAATCCGTGGATGCCGCCGGACTTCGACATGAGTCTGCGCTGGATCCTCAACCACCTGACGACGGAGATCGCCCGGCACGCCGGTCATGCCGACATCATCCGCGAATCCCTCGACGGTGCGATCTCCTACCAGCTCAACGCCCAGGCCGAGGGCCAGCCGTGGCCGCCGGAGGGCTGGGGCGGAGACGAGAGCTGAGCCCCGACGCACATCGGCACCCGCGCCCCGTGACGACTCGCTGTGCAGGACGAGTCGGACGGGTTCAGGGTGCCGATGCGGATCGGGGCTGAGCTCTTCAGTTGTGCGGGCCGGTCGAACCGGGCCGGTTGAACGGGGCCGGTCGAGCCGAAGGGCTCAGGCGGCGTGGACGGCGCCCTTGGCCACCCGGTCGACGAGGTGCTCGGTGTAGGCCGGGACCGTGAGGTACTCGGGGAACTCGTCGGTCAGGGCACTGGCACGGAAGATCTCGACCGCCTCGGCGAGGTGGTCAGCGGGCTGCTGCTCGAGGACGGCGAGCTCCTCACCGAGGTAGCGCTCGACGAGCTCACGGGTCACCTGCTGTCCGTTGTCGAGGGTCACCTCGTGGTGGATCCACTGCCAGATCTGCGAACGGGAGATCTCCGCGGTCGAGACGTCCTCGAGGAGGTTCTCGAGCGCGACGTTGCCGTTGCCGCCGAGCCACTCGTTGAGGTAGCCAATGGCGACGCGGATGTTGACCCGCACCCCCTCCTCGGTGACGATCGGCTCGAGACCGGTGATGTCGAGGAGATGCTCGGCGCACGCGCGGACGTCGGGTCGCAGGTTGTCCAACTGGTGCGGACGCTCACCGAGGGCGGCATCGTAGACGGCGAGCGCGGCGGGCACGAGGCCGGGATCGGCCACCCACGTGCCGTCGAATCCCTGCCAGGCCTCCCGGGCCTTGTCCTCGCGCATCCGCGCGAACTCGGAGGCGACGAAGGCCTCGTCCGGGTGGTCGGTCATGAGGTTGCTCATCGTGCCGATCGCGTGGGCTCCGCGGCGGTGGCACGTCCACACGAGGCGGTCGGTGAACGCCTTCATCAGCGGCAGCGCGTTCGTCAGGCGCTCCCGGTCGGGGAGGACGAACTCCGGGGAGTGGCGGAGGTTCTTGACGACGGAGAAGAGGTAGTCCCAGCCGGCGGCCTGGAGGCCGGCGCAGTGGTCGCGCAGCTCCCAGAGGATCTCCTCCATGTGGAACGCGGCGTCGATCGTCTCGATGTGCACGGTCGCGCGGATCGTGCCCTGGTCGATGCCGAGTGCCTCCTGGGCGAAGACGAAGATCTGATTCCACAGGCGGGCCTCGAGCGAGGACTCGAGCTTCGGGAGGTTGAAGTACGGTCCCGATCCGGAGTCGATGAGCTGCTTCGCATTGTGGAAGAAGTAGAGGCCGAAGTCGACGAGCGCCCCGATCGCCGGCGACTGCTCGCCGCTCTCAGCGGTGACGATGAGGTGCTTCTCCGGCAGGTGCCAGCCGCGGGGGCGCATGCCGATCGTCGGCTGGTTGCGGTTGCTCACCCCGGGCAGCCGATCGCGGATCGCGAGGTACAGGGCGTGCTGACCGCCGATCATGTTCGCCCACGTCGGGGACGTCGAGTCCTCGAAGTCCGCGAGCCACACCTTGGCCTGGGAGTTGAGCGCTGCGACGACCTCGGGTTCGGTCACCGGGCCGACGAGTTCGACGCGGCGGTCCTCGAGTCCCGGGGCGCTCGTCGACCCGGCGACCTGCCAGGTGCGGTCGGCGCGGACGGCTGCGTAGTCGGGGGTGAACCGGGGCAGCGTGCCGTCGTTCATCACGGCCGCACGGTTGTCGCGCTTGGCGAGCAGAGCGCCGAGGCGGTCACCGAACTTCTCGTGCAGGTCGGCGACGAAGTCGAGCGCGTCTGCGGTGAGGATCGCGTCGGAACCGGAGTCGAGAGGGGCGTTGATCGTGATGCGTGACATGGGACTTCTCCTCACTCGTCGTGAGTGCTGTGCGGGACTGATGAGATGGTGATGGTGCGGGGCTGGGGAAGTAGGAGGTGCCGGCGCGGATCGGCGGTGCAAACCCCGTGAAAACACCGTCGATCCGCGCCGAGTCTGTGGGCCGGATCGGCTCAGTGGAACTGAGCCTCTTCGGTCGACCCGGACAGGGCCAGCGTCGAGCCCTCCGGGTTGACGGCGGTCGAGACGAGGTCGAAGTAGCCGGTGCCGACCTCGCGCTGGTGCTTCGTCGCGGTGTAGCCGCGGTCCTCGGCGGCGAACTCGCGCTCCTGCAGCTCGACGTAGGCCTTCATCTGCTCACGGGCGTAGCCGTGGGCGAGGTCGAACATCGAGTAGTTGAGGGCGTGGAAGCCGGCGAGGGTGATGAACTGGAACTTGTAGCCCATCGCACCGAGTTCGCGCTGGAACTTCGCGATCGTGTCGTCGTCGAGGTGCTTCTTCCAGTTGAACGACGGCGAGCAGTTGTACGCGAGCATCTGGTCCGGGTGCTCGGCATGGATCGCCTCGGCGAACTGCTTCGCGATCTCGAGATCCGGCAGCGACGTCTCCATCCACAGCAGATCCGAGTACGGAGCGTACGCGTTGCCGCGGGCGATGCAGGCCTCGAGGCCGTTGCGGACCTTGTAGTAGCCCTCCGCGGTGCGCTCCCCGGTGAGGAAGGGCTTGTCGCGCTCGTCGACGTCGGTGGTGATCAGGGTCGCGGCGTCGGCATCGGTGCGGGCGATGATCACCGAGGGGACGTTCTCGACGTCGGCGGCCAGGCGGGCCGACTGGAGGGTGCGGATGTGCTGCGAGGTCGGGATGAGGACCTTGCCGCCGAGGTGGCCGCACTTCTTCTCGCTCGCGAGCTGATCCTCCCAGTGGACACCGGCCGCACCCGAGTTGATCATGCCCTTCATGAGCTCGAAGGCGTTGAGCGGGCCGCCGAAGCCGGCCTCGGCGTCGGCGACGATCGGGACCATCCAGTCCTCGACGGTCTGCACGCCTTCGGCATGCTCGATCTGGTCGGCGCGCATCAGGGCGTTGTTGATGCGGCGGACGACCGCGGGCACCGAGTTCGCCGGGTAGATCGACTGGTCCGGGTAGGTGTGGCCGGAGAGGTTCGCGTCGGCGGCGACCTGCCAGCCGGAGAGGTAGATGGCCTTGAGCCCGGCCTTGACCTGCTGAACGGCCTGGTTGCCGGTGAGCGCGCCGAGGGCGTTGACGAAGTCGAGATCGTGGAGTTCCTCCCAGAGCTTCTCGGCTCCGCGACGGGCCAGCGTGTGCTCCTCGATGACGGATCCGCGCAGCTTGACGACATCCTCGGGCGAGTACTCGCGGGCGACTCCCTGCCACCGGGGGTTGGTCGCCCAGTCGCGGCGGATCGCTTCGATGTCGTGCAGTTCGTTGGCGCTCATTGTTCTCACTCCTGATTGCTTGCCGAGGTGGTTCGTGTCATCCATCTTGGTGGGGCCGCAAGGGGTGCGACAGAGGAAAGTGGGAAGAATATTCTGCGCTTTTCCCATTGGCGAAAAATCTCAGTTCTGTCATACTGGTCACACTCGCGCATCACTCGCCGATTCGACGCCTCGGAGGCCGTTGTGACAAGCACACAGACGCAGGGAACCGATCTCGACCAGCCCGTCGACAGCCTCAGCATCGGCAGAAGAATCCGATTTTTTCGCAAACAGGCGGGGATGACGCTGAGCGAGCTCGGGGAGAGGGTGGGGCGTGCGGCCTCGCAGATCTCGACGATCGAGAACGGCAAGCGGGAAACTTCTGTCACGCTCCTCGCCGCGATCGCAGCGGCGCTCGGCACCGAGGTCGCCGAGCTCATCGACCCGACTCCCGTCGACGGTCGGCAGGCGCTCGAGCTCGAGGCCGAACGCAATCAGGCCTCGCCGATGTACTCCTCGCTCGGCCTGCCGCAGGTGCGCATCAAGTCCCTGCCGCAGGATGCGCTCGAGGCGATCGTCGGACTTCAGCGGCAGCTCGCCGAGGTGCTCACCCGGAGAGCGGCGACCCCGGAGGAGGCTCGGCGGGCCAACCGGGAGCTGCGGGAGATGATGCGCGAGAAGAACAACTACTTCGCCGATCTCGAGAAGCAGGCCGCCGAGCTGCTCAGCCTCGCCGGGTACGAATCGGGAACGGTGTCGCAGCGGGAGACGGCGACGATCGCCGAGAAGCTCGGCTTCAGCCTCCACTACGTCTCGGATCTGCCGAGTTCGACCCGGTCGATCTCCGACACGGCGAACCGCCGCATCTACCTGCCCAACGCAGATGCCGCATTCGATCCGCGCACGCACCTGCTCACGAGCCTCGCCCCGCATGTGCTCGGCCATGATTCGCCGAAGGACTTCCATGAGTTCCTCCAGCAGCGCGTCGAGGCGAACTACCTCGCCGCAGCCGTGCTGCTGCCGGAGAGTGAGGCCGTGCCCGTGCTCACCGAGGCCAAGCGCAAGCGGCAGCTGTCCGTCGAATACCTCCGCGACATGTTCGGCGTCGGCTACGAGACCGCGGCGCACCGGTTCACCAACCTCGCGACCGAGCACCTCGACCTGCCCGTCCACTTCATGAAGGTCCACACCTCGGGGACGATCCACAAGGCGTACTCGAACGACGGCCTGCCGTTCCCCACCGATCCGCTCGGGGCGATCGAAGGGCAGTTCGCGTGCAAGCGCTTCACCTCGCGCACGGTGTTCCGCGTCGCCGACCGGTTCAGCCCGTACTACCAGTACACCGACACCCCGCAGGGCTCGTTCTGGTGCACCGCCCGGGTGCTGCCCGGCGGTGACTTCGCGATCAGCGTCGGCGTCCCCTTCGCCCACGTCAAGTGGTTCGAGGGTCGGGAGTCGCCGATCCGTTCGCAGTCGCGCTGCCCGGACCCCTCATGCTGCCGGACGGCCCCGGACGACCTCGCCGCGAAGTGGGAGGACAACTCGCTGCCGTCGGCGAAGATGCACGCCTCGCTGCTCGCCGCCGTCCCACCCGGTGCGGTCCCCGGCGTCGACGACACCGAGGTCTTCGAGTTCCTCGAACGCCACTCGGGCTGAGCCGCCTCAGCGCCCGGTTGCAGCCTGCGCGCGTTCGACGAGATCCTTGATCGGCCTCTGACCTGCAACTACACTGGTGGGCCCGAGCATTGAGGAGGTTGAGCGGTGTCCTCGTCCGAGACAGGCGCGCTGCGGCGGTTCTTCACCGCACGGCCCGAACGCCCCATCGATTTCGTCCTCACCTGGATCGGGATCTGCCTGGTTCCCGTCGTGGCGTGGCCGATCATCGGCATGCTGACGGGCAGCATGAGCGAAGGCTTCCAACGGGTCCTTCCCACGATGATCGGCGCGCCGATCGGTTCTGGGATCGCCCTCGCCGCAATCTGTGCCCTGCGGTCGACGAGCAAGCGCGATTCCGAGGGCTGAGCCCCTCAGCGCCCCGCTGCCTGCGCGCGCTCGACGATGTGCTCGGCGATCGCGAGCGCCATCGTCGCCCCTGATGCGGGCACGCTGCGGACCTGGGTGAGTCGGCCGCGGGTGGTCACGGTCAGCCCGGTGACGAGGTCGCCCTTGGCATCGATCGTCGCGGCGCGGATCCCGCGCGGTCCCGCCGTCATCTCCGCCGTGTCGAGATCGGGAGCGAAGCGCCTGATCCGCTCGACGAACGCCGAGGTGCTCGTCGCCGACCGCACCCCCTCGGCCGCGGAGCGCACATTGCGCTTCGCGAACTTCCAGAAACCGGAGAACCCGAAAGACGCACCGAGGTCGCCGAAGTCGATGTCACGGGCCGACCCGGCATTGCGACCGAGCGCGATGTGCGTGGTCGGGCCCAGCAGCAGCGCGCCGTCGACGGTGCGCACGAGCATCGTCTCCTCGAGGGGATCATCCGGTTCGGGCACGGAGCCGATGATCCCGTGGACCGCCTCGGCGGCGGGCGGCACCAGCTGCGAATAGCTGCTGGCGAAGGGCACGACCCGTGGTTCGGGGTCGAGGCCGGCCGCGGCGGCGAGCCGATCCGACTGGAGCCCGACGGCGACGAACACGAGGTCGAAGACCCCGGCGTCGAACTCCGCGGGCGGGGTCGGCCGGTTCCGGTCGACGGGTCTGGTGCCGGTCCACTCGTCGATCTTGTCCTCGGCGCTGCGGAACCAGTCCTTGTCCCCGAACCGGCGGTGCAGCTCCTCCCCGAGCCGGCCGCCGCGTCCGCCCCTCCCGGCCTCGACCTGCGGCTCTCCGTCGTCACCGCGATACGTGCGCGGCCGGTCGACGACCTGGTCGTCGTCGGTGTGCGGCCGTTCGCCGGGCATGGTCTCGAGGTCGGTCGAATAGCCGGTCTCGCTCGGGTCCGCCTCATCGTCGCTCGGGGCGTTGCGAGCGCGCACCCGCACCTCGTTGCTCATGACGTCGATGCCGGTGACCTCCGTGCCGAAGCGGAAGCGCCCCCCGGCCTCCCGGACGTCGGCGGCGAGCGCCTCGGCGAGGCTGCGATAGTCGGTGATCGCGGTATGGGGTGAGTAGAGGGCCTGCACGCCCCTGGCCTGCGGTTCGATCTCGCGCATCTCGGCCCGGTCGACCATCCTCACCCCGGGCACGCCGGTCTTCTCGGCCCGGGTGAGCAGGTCCTCGAGGCGTTCGACCTCATCGGTGTCCTGGGCGACGACGAGCTGCCCGCACTCGCGCAGCGCGATCCCCTGCCCGGCGGCGTAGGGGATGAGGAGCTCGAGGCCGCGACGGGCGAGCTTCGCCTCGAGCGTGCCCGGCGCCTCCGTCAGTCCCGCATGGACGATGCCCGCGGTGTGCCCGCTCTGGGCGGCCGCGACGCGGTCGGCGCGGTCGAGGACCGTCACCTCGGCGTCCGGGAACCGGCGGGTGATCTCACGGGCGAGAGCCACACCGATGATGCCTGCGCCGACGACTGCCACTCGTGAAATACTCATACAGCCATCTTGGCACCGTCGAGACGATCAAGCGAGGTGAAGACGACCGTGACCGCCCTGACCTGGCCCGGCAAAGAGGAGTCGTTCGCGCTCGGTCACCACCTGAGCCGCACGCCGGGGGCTGGGTTCACGGTTCCCGGCGGCCGCCTCGGCGAGGGACCGCCGGGGACGAATGAGCACAGCCTGCGCACCCACGTGCCCGACCCGCACGAGAACCTCCTCGTCGTCGGGGACAATCTGCCCGCGCTGCAGTCGCTGCTCGCCACGCATCGGGGCCGGGTCAAGGTCGTCTACATCGATCCGCCGTACAACACGGGCAACGCGCACGCGTACAAGGACGACGGCTACGATCACGGCAGCTGGCTCGACTTCATGGCTCCGCGGCTCATCCTCGCCCGGGAGCTCATGCGCGATGACGGCGTGCTCTACCTCCACCTCGACGACGGGGAGAGCGCGTGGGCGCAGCTGCTCGGGCACGAGGTCTTCGGGGAGGCGAATTCGCTCGGCACCCTCATCCACCAGCGCGCGAAGGGTGGCGGCAACTCCCCGTCGTTTGTCCGCGGGCACGACTACATCCACGTGTGGGGCCGGGACGCGCGCGCGGCGGGGGCGTTCCTCACGGAGAAGAAGGCCCCGGCGAAGGTCGAGGTCATCGACGGGCGGAAGATGCTCGTCGAGACCGATGTGCTGCGGGCGAGCTTCGGCCGGTATGCGCGCGGGTCGGAGCGGCGGCTCATGTACGAGGACATCCGCGCCGTCAAGGGTGAGCGGAAGCTCGCCGAGGTGGACGCGAAGCTGGCCTCGGGCGAGTACATCCTCCGACCCTGGGGTCCCGGCAAGCACGCGGTGGTGCGGGTGACGCCGTACGAGCTCGCGAGCTCGAAGCTCTACTCGATCATCAAGGCCCTCGGCGGACAGAACGACCTCGAGGACCTCGGCCTGGGCGGGGTGTTCGGATATCCGAAGCCCGTCGACCTCGTCAAGACGCTCATCACCGCACAGACGTTCTTCGACCCCGAGGCCATCGTCCTCGACTTCTTCGCCGGTTCCGGGACGACGGCCCAGGCGGTCATGGAGGCCAACCGACGTGACGAGGGACGACGGTCGTTCGTCCTCGTCCAGCTCCCAGAGAAGCTGCGCGGCAAATGCGGCGGCCGCGGCGTGCGCGCGTCGGGTGAGGCGGGCGACGGCAGCGGCGCAGGGGCAGGCGGGGCTGGGGCCGCGGACACTGGGGCTGCGGACACCGGTGAGGCCGCAGTTGCGGCGGGAGCAAGCGCGGCTGGCACAGGAGCTGCGAGCAACAGCGCACGCGCGGGCGGCTTCGCGACGATCAGCGACCTCACCGCCGAGCGCATCCGCCGCGCCGCCGACGAGCTCGCCCCCGGACTGACCTTCACCGAGGTCACCATCGCCGATTCCTGACCTCCGCGCCGCTTCCCGGGCCGCTGCTGGTGTTCTGCGCCAGGCTGGGGGTGGAATCTGCGCGCAAATCGCCATGGACGTGGCGCACACTCGCTGTGGAGGTGGCGCAGATGCCTCCCCGCGAGAGTTCAGGTCGTAGAGTGTCGATTCGAGGCGCTGAAATCGACACTCTGCGTCCTCGATTTCAGCGAAATCGGTGAGCGGGCGCCCTGGCGCGGCCACGCTCCCGCCCTGGCGCGGCCACTCTCCCGCACCGAGGCGGCCGCTCACTCGCGCTGCGAATGTCCCAACAGGTCTTCCCAGGCTCTCGCCGCGCTGACAGAATGCTTGTACGGTCACATCAGGCCCTCCACCAGCGAAGTCAGGGGTGATGCAGTGCCCACATACGTCTACCGCTGCGATGCGTGCGGCGACACCGAGCAGACCTTCCCCATGCTCGAGAAGCCGTCGACGATCGCCTGCCCCCGCTGCGCTGGGACGGCACGGTCGGTGGTGAGTTCGCCCCACCTCGGCGCGGGGAACACCACGGCCCACCGACTCCTCGATGCGACCGCACGGACCGCAGACGCCCCTCCCGTCGTCGATCGTCTGCCCGGTTCACCACGCGCACCGAGGCGGGTGAGCCAAGATCCTCGGCACCAGACCCTCCCACGCGCCTGACACCGCTCGCCGCCGCTCCGCCGTCCTGCACCGCCCAGCTGCTCCATCAGCACCGTCCTGCACCGCCGCCCGTCACTGTCGACTCCACGCAAAGGACACGCCATGCCAGACGTCATCTTTCCCCTCGATTCGACCAAGCCGTTCACCGACCAGAAGATCACCGGCCACAACCGCTGGCACCCGGACATTCCCGCGGCCGTCCACGTCAAGCCCGGGGAATCGTTCCGGCTCGACTGCCGGGAATGGTTCGACGGGTTCATCAAGAACGACGACAGCGCCGATGACGTCCGCGATGCGCCGGTCGACATCGTCCACGCCCTCTCCGGACCGGTCGGCGTCGAAGGGGCGAAGCCCGGTGACCTGCTCATCGTCGACATCCTCGACGTCGGACCGATCCCGCAGGAGGAGGGTCCGCTCGCCGGGCAGGGCTGGGGCTACACGGGGATCTTCGCGAAGGAGAACGGCGGCTCGTTCCTCGTCGACCAGTTCCCCGATGCCTACAAGGCGTGCTGGGACTTCTCCGGCGGCACGGCGACGTCGCGCCACGTCCCGCACGTGTCCTTCACCGGAATCGTCCACCCCGGCCTCATGGGCACGGCCCCGAGCGCCGATCTGCTGGGGACATGGAACACCCGTGAAGCCGCGCTCATCGCCACCGACCCCGATCGGGAACCACCGCTGGCCCTGCCGCCCGAGCCCAACGGCGCGATCCTCGGGTCGCTGACCGGGGAGGACTTCGACCGGGTCGCCGGTGAGGGCGCCCGCACGGCCCCGCCTCGGGAGAACGGCGGCAACCAGGACATCAAGAACCTCACGAAGGGCACCCGGGTGTTCTACCCGGTCTTCGTCGACGGTGCGAACTTCTCCGTCGGCGACCTCCACTTCAGTCAGGGCGACGGTGAGATCACGTTCTGCGGCGCCATCGAGATGGGCGGATTCATCGATCTGCGCGTCGACCTCATCAAGGGCGGCATGGACACCTACGGGGTGAGCGAGAACGCGATCTTCCAGCCCGGCAACTCCGACCCGCAGTACTCGGAGTGGCTGGCGTTCTCCGGCACCTCGGTCACCCTCGACGGCGAGCAGCGCTACCTCGACTCGCAGCTGGCGTACCAGCGGGCCTGCCTCCACGCGATCGACTACCTCACGAAGTTCGGCTACAGCCCCGAGCAGGCGTACCTGCTGCTCGGCGCCGCCCCGATCGAGGGACGGTTCTCCGGGGTCGTCGACATCCCGAACTCGTGCGCCACGGTCTACCTGCCCACCGCGATCTTCGACTTCGACGTCACACCGAACTCCGACGGCCCCGTGCAGATCGACCCGGGCATCGGCGCCGCACGCACCACCCCGTGAGAGTCAGCGCGTGGAGTCGGCGCGAGACGCACGGCGACCGCATCCGGACAACCCAGCGTGGATCCAGGGTGCGGTCGTAGGGTCGGGAGGACAGACACTCATCGCCGACCCCACGGAGGAGCAGATATGTCCGTCGTCGCCATCAACACCCTCACGGTTCCCGAGAACGCCGGCCCGGAACTCGAGAAGCGCTTCGCCGCCCGCAAGCACTCCGTCGACAGCGCGCCCGGCTTCGAGGGCTTCCAGCTGCTGCGTCCCACGGCCGGCGGCGACCGCTACTTCGTCTACACGCAGTGGGCGACGAAGGAGGACTTCGAGAACTGGAAGGCCAACCGATCCTCGGCCCACGAGTCGAACGGTCAGGCACCCGTCTCGAGCGCGGCGGAGCTCCTCGAATTCGAGGTCGTCGACCTCGGAGACTGACACCACACTTCACCTCTGACTGAGCTGACGAACGGCGCCGTTCGTCGGCTCAGTCCTGCGCCGAGGCGGTGGCGATGCCGGCGATCTCGCGGTCGAGGATGTCGTAGGCCGCCTCCGGGGTCCGCACCTCGAGCATGACGTCCTGAGCCAGACCCTTCGCGAGCGCCACGAGCCGCACCGCCGCCTCGGCGGCTGACTCTGCCGACTCAGCGCCCAACGCGACCTGCCCGGACCTGCTCCCCCGCGCGAGCACCCGCGCCACCCGCCGGGTCGCCGCCTCCGCCGTCCGCCGATCGTTGTCGACGACGATCTCGGCGATGAGCGGGTCGCCCACGGCCTTCGCGACATACGTGAACCACACCGACGCCCCCACCCGCATCGCCTCACCAGCGGGGATGAAGGCGCGCACGAACGTCCGCAGGGCATCGACCGGATCGGTTCCCGCGACGTCCCCGGCCTCGTCAACGGCCTCGACCTCGTCGTCGATCTCGGCCCCGGCGACGAGCTGCCGGCACCCCTCGAGGACGAGCGCCTCACGCGACGGGAAGTAGTGCTGGACGCGACCGATCGAGATCCCCGCGGCATCGGCGACGGCCCTGAAGGTCACCGCATCGATCCCCCGGGTGTAGATGACGAGCCACAGCGCGTGGACGATCTCGGTGCGGCGGGCGGCATGGTCGACGATCTTCGGCATTCCGCCACTTTACAATACGATCAACTTGTATCACTATTGCGGTATGAACATATTGCAAAACGACGATGCGGGTGTCAGCGTCCGCGGTCTGACGAAGCGCTTCGGGACGGCGACCGACGTCGACGATCTCAGCTTCGACGTCATGCCCGGCCACGTCACCGGCTTCCTCGGCCCCAACGGCGCCGGGAAGTCGACGACCCTGCAGATGATCCTCGGGCTGACGGCTCCCGACGCGGGGACCGCGCTCGTCGCCGGTGCACCCTTGAGCGATCACCCCAACCCCGCCACCGTCGCCGGCTCGCTGCTCGGCACCGAACGCCTCCTGCCCGGCCTCACCGTCGACGCGCACCTCGAGTGGGCGGCCCGGCTCTCGGGCCTGACCGGCGACGAGCGCACGACGAGAATCGCCGCCGTCCTCGCCGAGGTGGGGCTCGAGTCCGCAGCGACCCGTCGCATCTCCGCGCTCTCGCTCGGCATGCGCCAGCGCCTCGGCCTCGCCGCCGCGATCCTCACCGACCCGCAGGTGCTCCTCCTCGACGAACCGCTCAACGGCCTCGACCCCGAGGGGATCACGTGGATGCGGACGTTCCTCAAGCGCTTCGCCGCCTCGGGGCGCACCGTCCTCTTCTCCAGCCACCTGCTCACCGAGATGGCGCTCACAGCCGACCACGTCGTCATCATCCGCGCCGGTCGCCTCGTGGCCGACCTCCCGCTCGCCGACCTCGTCTCCCACGCACAGGCCGGGGTGGTCGTCCGCGGTCCCGATCTCTCTGCCCTGCTGGCCAGCCAAGCGGCGGCGGGCCGACCGAGCACGCCGACCCCGGACGGAACCGGCGCGGTCATCGCCGACGCCGAACCGCGCGAGATCTTCCGCGACAGCGTCCGCCTCGGCGTCGACCTCGATGAGCTCCGCCTCGACGAACCCGGCCTCGAAGAGGTCTTCCTCCGTCTCACCACCACCCGGAAGGCACGCTGAATGTCGACAACCCCGCAAGCCCGCGCCGCATCGGCAGAATGGGCGAAGCTGCAGGCCCTGCGCGCCCCGCGCATGCTCGGCGGCACGGCCGTCGTGCTCGCTGCGGTCTCCGCCGCCGTCTTCATCCTCAGCTTCCCCGTCACGCAGGGAACGGCGCTCGACCGCGCCCCGCTGACCGATGTCCTCACCGCCAGCGTGCTCGGCGTCGATGTCGCGGCGATCGTCCTCGTCGTCTTCGCCGCGTGGTTCGTCGGCATCGAGTTCCGCACCGGCGCGATCACCGAGGCGCTCCTGCGCCTGCCCCGCCGCTCCGCGGTCATCACCGCCAAGGCCCTCGTCATCGCCGCAGTCACCGTGCTCACCGCGGTGATCGCGGCACTCGCCCTCACCGTTGTCGCCGTCGCCCTCGCGGCCACGCTGACCGGTGCGAGCTGGTCGGAGACCCTGACTGCGGCGGTCTCACCCGAGCATCTCCGGCTGCTCCTCGGCAGCGCGCTCATGCCCGTGGTCTTCGCTCTGCTCGCCGCGTTCGCCGCCTTCGCCTTCGGGTCGATGGCGGCGGGCGTCCTCGGCGCGCTCGGCCTCATCGTCGCCTCGATGCTCGCCGGCTGGCTGCCGGCCGGCGCTGCCGCGGTCGTTGCGCCCGTGCTGCCCCTGGCCGCCGTCCACACGATCAGCGGTGCCGCCGAGGCGGGGTCGACGGAGTTCCTCGGCATCGTCCCAGCGGTGATCGTCCTCGCAGCGTGGGTGGCGATCGGCTGGATCCTCGCCGCGTGGCGGCTGCGGCGACGGGACTTCTGACCACCCCACCCGAGCGGCTTCGCCCCACGCGAGGCACCGGCCTCACCCCACCCCGAGTCTCAGTTGTCCGTATCCTTGTCGAGTTCGCTGAACCGCTCGACCTCACGGGGGTGGCCGGCGATGAGGATCTCGTCGTCGGCGTAGAGGGTCATGTCGCGGTCGGCGATGTCCCACTGCCTGCTGCCGGCCCGTTTGACCGCGACGATCGTCACCCCGTACGTGGCCCGCACGCCGAGGCTCGCGAGCGGCACATCGGCGACGCGCACCGGCGGAGTCGTGCGAGCGAGGACGAAGTCGTCGTCGATGGGCAGGAAGTCGGAGATGTGGCCGCGGATGAGGTGCGCGAGCCGGCGCCCCATGTCGTTCTCGGGCCGGATGACGTTCTTGATCCCGAGCTGGTGGAGGATCTCGCCGTGGGTCTCGCTGATCGCCTTGGCCCAGATGTGCTGGCAGCCGATCTTGAGGATGCGGGAGGCAGCGAGGATGCTCGCCTCGAGGTCGCTGCCGATCGCGATGACGACCCGGCTGACCTCGTCGATGCCGAGCTGACGGAGGACCACCTCGTCGGTGGCATCGGCTCGCGTCGCGAACGCGAGCCTGTCCGCGTATTCGGCGACGACCGCCTCGTCGTTGTCGATGCCGATGACGTCGACTCCGTGCTTGGCGAGCTCGAGCGCGAGCGAGCCGCCGAAGCGACCGAGGCCGATGACGGCGACCGCCCCGGCTTCGGCCATCGGCTCGGAGTCGCCGGCGAAGAAGGCGGCGGAGCGGGCCAGCCAGGTCTTCTCATTCATTGCGGTGTCCTTTCCTTGCGATGCGGACGTGTGTCAGTGGAGGCGAGCGCGATCAGCCGATGAGCGGGCGCTCCTTCGGCAGTTCGTAGCGGATGGGGCGGTTGCGCAGGGCCAGCGCCGAGGCGACGGTGACGGGCCCGAGGCGACCGAAGATCATCGTGACGATGAGGACGGCCTGGCTGAACGGCGGCAGCTGCGCGGTGATCCCGGTCGACAGGCCCACGGTGCCGAACGCCGAGACGACCTCGAAGAGGATCCGGTCGAACCCGAGCTCCTGCGCATCGAGCATGATCGCCATCGTCGAGACGACGATGAGGCCGAGACCGAGGACGATGACGGTCGTGGCCTGGCGGTGGACCGAGCGGGAGACCCGACGGCCGAAGAGGTTGACGGCGCGACCGCCGCTGATCTCCGTCCACGTCATCGCCGCGAGCACGACGAAGGTCGTGATCTTCACACCGCCCGCGGTGCCGGCGGGACCGCCGCCGATGAACATGAGGATGTCCATCCCGAACCACGTCGCCGGGTGCATCTGCCCGATGTCGATGGTGTTGAATCCCGCGGTGCGGGTGATCGTCGATTGGAAGGCCGCGGCTGGATCTTGCCCCACCAGTCGAGGGGGCCGAGCGTGCCGGGATTGTTCCATTCGATCGCGCCGATGAAGATCGTGCCGGAGATGAGCAGGATCGGGGTGACGACGACGACGGCGCGCGTCGTCATGCTCCACGTCAGCGGGAACCGGTACTTGCGGAAGAGCTCGATGAGCACGGGGTAGCCCAGGCCGCCGAGGATGACGGACAGGGCGATGGGTCCGGTGATGAACGGATCGGCGACGTAGGCCATGAGGTTGTCGCGGTTGAGGCCGAAGCCGGCGTTGTTGAACGCGGAGACGGCATGGAAGATCGCGCTCCACACGGCGTCGCCGTTCGCCTCGCCGTAGTACCAGCGCAGCCGGAGGTAGAGTAGGACGGCGACGACGAATTCGGTGCTCAGCGTCAGCGCGGTGATGCGCAGCACCATCGGCATGACGCCGCCGATGTCGGAGCTCTTCGTCTCCGAGGCCACCGACTGCCGCAGCTTGAGTCCGGCGCGCCGGCGATGACAAGGGCGAGCAGCGTGGTGAGGAGGATGACGCCGAGCCCACCGGCCTGGATGAGGATGAGGATGACGAGCTGGCCGAAGAAGGTGAAGTCCTGCCCGGTGTCGAGGACGACGAGGCCGGTGACGCTGAGCGCCGAGGTCGCCGTGAAGAGTCCGGACAGCAGGGAGATCCCGCCCGGCGCCACGGTCGCGGCGGGAGTCATGAGGAGACCGGCCCCGACGATCAGCGCGGACAGGTACCCCGTGACCACTCGGACGATCGCATTTCGATGTGTGCTGTGCACAGAGGAAATCTAGCACCCGCCTCGGCGGACGTGGGAAATCCCTGTCATACCGCCGGGTAGACGCTCCCTGTGCTGTTACTGTGCAGATACCCACGGGATCGGCACTGCTGCCGGCCACCTCGGTGGGGCATGGACCGACGATGAGGAAGGCGAGTCATGAGCACTCAGCACACAGAGACCGAGGACCGGGGGCACGGCTTCGTCAAGGCGCTGGGCACGGTGGATGCGCTGTTCATCGGGTTCGGGGCGATGATCGGGTTCGGCTGGGTCGTCCTCACCGGCGAATGGCTGACCGGGGCGGGCACCCTGGGGGCGATCCTCGCGTTCGCCGTCGGCGGCATCATCATGTGCTTCGTCGGCACCGTCTACTCCGAACTCGTCGCCGCGATGCCCCATGCCGGCGGCGAGCACAACTACCTCATCCGGGCGATGGGCCCGAAGATCTCGCTGTTCGGGTCGTGGGCGATCACCGGCGGATACATCAGCGTCGTCATGTTCGAGGCCGTGGCCGTCCCGCGGACCGCGCTCTACCTCTTCCCCGACCTCGAGTACATCAAGCTGTGGACGATCGCCGGCGAGGACGTCTACCTCACGTGGGCGCTCATCGGCACGGTCACGGCGATCGTCATCGCGTGGATCAACATCCGCGGCGTCCGACTTGCCTCCCTCGTCCAGACGTTCGTCGTCTCGTTCCTCATCATCGTCGCCCTCCTCCTGCTCACCGGCGGCATCGTCGGCGGGGATCCGGCGAACACGGAACCGCTGTTCACCGGCGGGGCGGCCGGCTTCATCGGCGTCGTCGCCGTCGTCCCATTCCTCTTCGTCGGCTTCGACGTCATCCCCCAGTCGGCCGAGGAGATCAAGCTGCCGGCGGCGAAGATCGGCAAGCTCGTCGTCATCTCGGTGCTCATGGCGATCGTCTTCTACATCGTCATCATCTGGATGACGTCGCTGGCGATCCCCGCCACCGAGCTGACCGCCCACGACCTCGTCACCGCCGATGCGCTCTCGGCGATGTTCGGCTCCCCGGTCTGGGGCCAGATCGTCATCGCCGGCGGCCTGGCCGGCATCATCACCTCGTGGAATGCGTTCCTCATGGGCTCCTCGCGGCTGATGTGGGCGATGGCCGTGGCGGGGATGATCCCCGCCTGGTTCGGCCGGCTCCACCCGAAGTACCGGACCCCGGTCAACGCGATCATCTTCATCGGCGTCCTCTCCGCCCTCGCCCCGTTCCTCGGGGCGGCGGCGCTCGGCTGGATCGTCGACGCCGGCTCCCCGGCGATCGTCATCGCCTACTTCCTCGTCAGCCTCGCCTTCATCGTGCTGCGGCGGAACGAACCGGATATGGCCCGTCCCCTGCGCATCGGCGGGCGCGGCAGCGGCGGCATGGTCATCGGGGTGATCTCGGCGATCCTCACCCTCGTCCTCTTCGTCCTCTACCTGCCGATCACCCCGTTCTCCGCGCAGCTGGCCTGGCAGTCGTGGGTGATGTTCGCCGCCTGGCTCATCGTCGGCGTCTTCTACATGTTCCGTCTGCCCGGTGGGGTCAAGGCCGGGCCCAACGCCGAGGCGGAGCTGCTGTCCAAGGTCAAGGCGCGGATGCGGCGGTGACCCCGTTCGCCCGGACGCTGCGACGGCTCAACGACCGGTTCCCGTGGAGCCACAACGACCACTTCCACCCATGGATCGTTGCCAGCCTGCCTGCTCGCAGGCGCGGTGCGATCGAGGTCGGCTGCGGGCAGGGCGCACTCCTGGCCCGACTGGCCGGGGAGTTCCGGCACGTCCACGGCACCGACACCTCGGCGGCGATGCGCGCTGATTCGCTCCGGCGCTGCGCGGGCCTGGGCAACGTCACCATCGATGCCGCCCAGCTGCGCGACCTCGATCCCGGGACAGAAGCTCATGGCACCGAAGCTCATGGCACCGAACCGGAGCCGATCGACCTCATCACGATGGTCGCCGCGCTCCATCACCTCGATGTCGAGGAGACCTTCACCGAGGCGGCCCGCCTCCTGACCCCCGGCGGTCGGCTCCTCATCGTCGGCCTCGCCCTCTCGGCGACTCCCCGGGACTTCCTCTGGGAGGGGATCTCGGTCGTGACGAACCCGCTCATCGGCATGGTCAAGAACGCCCCACCTCGGCGAGGGGACGACCGGGTCGGCGGACCGGACGGGAACCCTCCCACGTCCGCGGGTCCGCGCGACCCGTTCCCGGTGACGGATCCGACGATGACGTTCGATGAGATCGCCGAGGCGGCCCGCCGTCACCTGCCCGGCGCGCGGTTCCGGCACAGGGTCGGGTTCAGGTACACGCTCGAGTGGACCAAGCCGGGGCGGTGAGCGCCACAGTCATGTGGGCAGGACCGTCGACTTCGCGAACCGGTCGATGACGTCATTTCAGCTACTGTGCTTCGGCAGCGCCCCGAGCTTCATCGACAAGTTCAACGAGTAGAGGGACCAGCGCGGGGATATCGGTCGTCGATGCTCGCCACACGATCTCGTAATCGATGTTCCCGTACTCGTGAGCGATGATGTTCCGCATTCCGATGATCTTCTCGAGTCCCGGCACCCTCTCTGACGTCTCCCTGTCGTCCCTCCGCAGCCGATTCAGAGCCTCTCCGAGAATCTCCAGCTGACGCTCGATCGCCGACCGGAGGACAAGGTCGGAGTTGAACTCGGTCTCGGTCCTGCCGTCGACGAAGTCCCTCACATTCGTGGCCGAGTCCGCCGCATCCCACAGGTGCGCCCCTGCCTCAGGCCGCATAGACGTCCTGTGCATTGGCGAAAGCGGATGCCCTGAAGAATGGATTCCTCACAGAACGCTCGACTACGAGGTCGACTCGTCTGCCGACGATTCTCTCCAGCTCGAACTTCAGATCGAAGTAGTCATGGTAGACGTTCTCACGCCCGGGTTGAAAGACCACAAGGAAGTCGACATCGCTCGTTTCGCGATCGAACTTCTCGGTGGCATACGAGCCGAACACCCGAAGCCGTTTCACGCCGTAGCGCTCACACGCACGACGAATCGCCTCGATATCCAGTCGGTCGGCGGGCTTCATACCAACAGTCTGGCAGATCTGGCACGACTCGGCGAGAGATTCGGTGTTCGTCCCGCCGCTGAGGGCCGCACCGGTCTCACACGGCGGCGAGGGGGAAGCGAATGCTCATCAGCGTGCCGCCCGCGGCCGGCCAGTCAGCGACGATGCGCGTTCCGTGGGCCGCCGCGATCTGCTGGGCGACGGCGAGGCCGAGCCCCGAGCCGGTCTGCCCTCCGCTGTCCGGGGCGCGATAGAAGCGGTCGAAGATCCGCTCGCGGTGCTCAACGGAGACGCCGGGACCCTCGTCCCTGATCCGGAGCATCACACTGTCCGCCGAGTCGGCTGCGGCCGCGTGCCCGTCGGGTCCGCAGAGCACGCCCGTGACGTCGACGGCCCCCGGGGAGTACTTGAGGGCGTTGGCGACGAGGTTGCCCGCCAAGCGCCCGAGATCCGGCTCGCTGCCGACGATGACGACCTCGGGAACGTCGACGCGGATCGTGCGCTCCGGCCAGGCCGCGCGCAGTGAGGTCACTGCCGACTCCACGACGGCGTCGAGGCGCAGGGGCTCGACGAAGGGATCGGGTTCGGCACCGCGCGCCAGGTCGAGCACATCGGAGACGAGACCGGACATCTCGTCGATCGCCTCGTGAAGGTTCGCTTCGGCCGACTCGCGGCGGCGCTGATCGAGCTGCGGGTTCGTCGCCAACTGGGCGTTGGCCTTGATCGCGGTCAGCGGCGTCCGCAATTCGTGGGACGCGTCGGCGACGAGCTGCCGCTGGGCCTGCAGCGAGGTGTCGAGCGCGGCCACCATGGAATCGAAGGACCGTCCGAGCTGAGCCAGCTCGTCGGTGCCCGGCATATTCAGCCGCAGCTCGGTGTCCCGGCTCTCCGCGATCGCCTCGGCGGTCGAGGTCACCGACCGCAGATCCCGCAGCAGCGCGCGCGACACCAGCGCACCGATGAGCAGGCTGGCGAGCACGCTCGCTCCGCCGAGGGCGAGGAACAGCCACCGTGTGCGCTGCAGCGAGGTCTCCACGCTGTCGGCCCGGTAGGCGACGGTGACGGTGCCGGACCGATCCGCCAGCGGTGCGGTGTAGAGGCGGTAGTGCGCACCGGCGATCGTCTCGGTGTGGAACTCCGGAGGCGCCTCGCCGCTGGCGATCGCGGCGCGGTCGTCGGGGAGGACGAGACCGCCGGGCGGGACCGGGTCACCGGTGACGGCGACCTCGGTGCACGCGGGTGCGCCCAACCACCGGCAGTCCGTCGTCGTCGGGATCTCCTCACCCTGCCGCTGTTCGAGCACGACGGCATTCGCCGACCGCACGAGCGTGAGGTCGAGGCTCCGATAGCTCTCCCGGGAGACGAGCCAGTACGCGCCCAGCAGGGCGAGGACGAGCAGCAGGCCGATGACCGCGGCGACGGTGAGGGTGAGAGCGCGCGTCAGCCCCAGGCGCCGGCGCAGGGGGACCCTCATGCGCGCACCCCCAGCCGGTAGCCCAGTCCCTGGACCGTCTGGATGAGCGGTTCGTCCCCGTCGGCGTTGAGCTTGCGCCGCAGGTAGCCGATGTAGACGGTCAGCGAATTCGATCCCGGGTCGAAGGTGCGGTCCCAGACCTCCTCGGCGATCTGCGCGCGGGTGAAGACCCGGTCGGGGGCGGTGATGAGGAGCCGGAGGATGGCCGCCTCGGTGGCGGTGAAGTCGATCCGCCGACCTCCCCGCTGACCGGTCCGCTCACCGGGATCGAACTCGAGATCGCCGAATCGCAGCTGCGCGGCGGCCGGATCGTCGACGCGGCGCAGCAGGGCGCGCAGGCGAGCGAGCAGCTCCTCCATGTCGAAGGGCTTCGTGAGGTAGTCATCCGCCCCGGCATCGAGACCGTCGACGCGGTCGCGGACGCTCGTGCGGGCGGTGAGCATGAGAATCGGCAGCCGGTCCCCCGCCGCGCGCAGCGCCCTGGCGACGGCGAGCCCGGACAGACCCGGCATCGAGACGTCGAGGACCAGAGCATCGACGTCGTGCTCGGCCATGAGGACGAGCGCGTCCTCCCCGCTGCCGGCGCTCAGCGTCTCATGCCCGGCGAGTGCCACCGCTGCGGAGACGGCCTCGACGATCCGGGGCTCGTCATCGACGATCGCAATTCTCATGCACCCCATCGTAGGACCGGCCGCATCCGCTGCTCTTATATCCGTCTTATGTCCCCTTCCCACCATTGAGGGCATGAGCATCCTCAGCAGCGCCCGGCACGACGGGCACATCAGCACCTCGAGCGCGGACCGCCCCCGGACCATCGCGATCGCCGCAGGCGGAACCGGCGGACACATCTATCCCGGGCTGGCCGTCGCCGACGAACTCCGGGCACGCGGTCATCACGTCATCTTCTTCGGCAGCGACGACCGGATGGAGAACCGCATCGTCCCCGCGCGGGCTATCACCTCGAAACCTCGCGCATCCACGGTCTCACCGGTCCGCGTTCGGCCCTCACCCTGCCGGGGACGCTGTCCGCGGCGGTCATGCGCAGCGCTCGCGCCCTGCGCCGCGCCGGGGTCGAGGCGGTCCTCGGAACCGGAGGCTACCCGTCGATGCCGGCGCTCATCGCCGCACGGCTGCTCGGACTGCCGGCCCTCGTCCACGAATCGAACTGCGTGCCCGGCCTCGCCAATCGCACCGCAGCCCGCCTCGCGCCGCAGGTGGCGGTGAGCAGCACCGCCGCCGCCCGGGGTTCGCCGCCGTGTCGCGCACAGCGGGGCAGCGGGCGGCGGCGATCACCGGAATGCCGATCGATCCGGCGCTCGTCGGCCTCGACCGCCGGTCGCTGCGCACCCGCGCGCGGAAGCAGCTGGGGGTGCCCGAATCCGGCGTCCTCGTGCTCGTCTCCGGCGGCAGCCTCGGCGCACAGGCCGTCAACGACGCCGCACTCGAGCTCGGAGTCGCCCGGAACGGCGACCCGGGGATCCACTTCCTCATCAAGACCGGCGCCGCAGCCGCCAGGGACGTCGACTCCACCGCGGTGACGACGGTCGACTACCTCTCCCGCATGGACCTCGCGTATGCCGCCGCCGATCTCATCGTCGCCCGCGCAGGCGCCTCGACCGTCGCGGAGCTCGAGCATCTCGGACTTCCCGCGGTCCTCGTGCCGCTGACCACCTCGGCGGGCGGACATCAGCAGGCCAATGCCGACCACCTGCGGTCGCAGGGCCTCGCCGACGTCATCGCCGAGGACGAGCTCAGCCCCTCCCGCCTCGACGCGGCGATCACCGACCTCCTCGCCCGGACCGGAGAACTCCGGAACAGGGACCGCGGCGAGGCGGCCGGGGGCACCGCCGACTCGATCCACGCGAGGGCGGCGGCCACCCTGGCCGATTCGCTCCTCGCGCTCCTTCCCGCCCCGCGGCGCTGAGCTCTGCGCCGCCCCACCCCTTCCCACCCCGCACCATCGATCACGAATCAGAACAGGACTCATCATGGACACCAGCTTCTTCTCCTCCCGCCGCGTCGTCGTCACCGGCGGCGAGGGATTCATCGGCTCCCACCTCGTCGAATCGCTCCTCAGCGCCGGAGCGGACGTCACCGTCTTCGCCCACTACAAGCCCTACGGCGAGAACGGCCACATCGCCCATCTCCTCGATGACGTCCGACTCGTCGGCGGCGACATCCGGGACGCCGATCAGGTCTCGCGCGTCGTGGCCGGGGCGGACACGGTCTTCCACCTCGCCGCCCTCATCGGCATTCCGTACAGCTACGTCGCCCCCGACTCCTACCTGCAGACCAATATCGCCGGGACCCGCAATGTCGCCGAGGCGGTCCGCCGTCACGATGTCCGCCGCCTCGTGCACACGTCGACGAGCGAGGTCTACGGGTCCGCGATCACCGTGCCCATCAGCGAGGACCATCCGCTGCAGCCGCAGTCACCGTACTCGGCGTCGAAGATCGGCGCCGACATGATGGCGATGTCGTACTTCCACAGCTTCGAGACCCCCGTCTCCGTCTGCCGACCGTTCAACACCTACGGTCCCCGGCAGAGCGCCCGCGCCGTCATCCCGGCGATCCTCGGGCAGATCCATGCCGGAGCCCGCACCCTGCGCATCGGCTCCACGACGCCGACGAGGGACTTCACCTATGCCACGGACACCGCGGCCGGCTTCATGGCGATCGCCGCCGCGGACGCGGCCATCGGTCGCACCCTCAACCTCGGGACCGGACACGAGATCTCCGTCGGCGACCTCATCACCCGTCTGGTCGAGATCTCCGGCGCCGAGGTGGCCCTTGAGCAGGACGCAGAGCGCATCCGTCCCGCCGGCAGCGAAGTCGACCGTCTGCTCTCCGACAATTCGCTGGCCCGCGAGCTCACCGGGTGGGCTCCGACGACGAGCCTGCGTGACGGGCTGGAGAGGACCTGGGAATGGGTCCAGCGCCAGCCCGTCAAACCGCTCGGCTATGAGCGCTGACCAGCCCCGACCATCACCGCGAAAGGACGAGACCATGTCAGACCATCGCCCACCGTCACACCGTTCACCCCGCCGTTCGTCATCGCGCCGGCTGCGCTGGACGCGGAGGACGGCGATCATCGGCGGGGCGCTGATCCTGCTGCTGGCAGGGAGCGCCGTGATCGCCCTCAACCGGGTCGAGGAGAGGATCCGGACCGAGCCGCTGCTGACGAGTTCGCTCGCCGAAGAGGACGGGCCCGGGCTGAATATCCTCGTCCTCGGTTCCGACTCGCGGGAACTGACCACAGAGCGCTACGGGAAGGACGACGGGGCCCAGCGCAGCGATTCGATGCTCCTCGTTCACCTCTCGCAGGACGATTCGCGGATCTCCGCCGTGCAGATTCCCCGCGACACCCTCGTCGAGGCCCCGCAGTGCACCGGCCGAGCGTCCGGCACGACGATGATGATCAATTCGGCGCTCAACGCCGGACCGGCGTGTTCGGTGCAGGCGGCCGAAGAGCTCACCGGGGTGCCGATCCAGCACTTCGCGCTCGTCGACTTCGACGGCTTCGCCTCCGTCATCGACGCGATCGGCGGTCTGCCCGTCCGCCTCGACGCGCCGATGAAGGACACCGCGGCCGACCTCGACCTGCCGGCGGGAGACCAGGTCCTCGACGGCAGGCAGGCCCTGGCCTGGGCGCGGGCCAGGCACTCGATCGGCGACGGTTCGGACATCTCCCGCCTGTCCCACCAGCAGGAGGTCATCGCCGCCATCGTCGACCGGGTCAGGGAGCAGAACCTCCTCACCCGCCCGGACCGGGTCCTCGACCTCGCCGATTCCGCTGCCGAGGCACTCACGGTCGACAGCGACCTGGGCACGTCAGCGGCCCTGGCGTCGGTCTTCACCCGCCTCGCGCAGGTCGATGCGAACCGGATCACGGTCGTGACGATGCCGTGGCAGCCCGCCCCTGAGGATCCCAACCGCGTGGTGCCCTCTCCCGAGGCCGCGACGCTGTTCGCCGACATCAGGAAGGACGTTCCGGTCACGGGCTGAGGCAGGTCACGGGCTGAGTGACGCCGCGGTCTGAGGACCGGCCCACAGGTCGAGAGCCCGCCTGTCGGACGTGCGAACGCGGCCACCGGCTTCTCGCACAGTGACCGCGCCCGGATCGGTGGGACAGCCTGCCGGACTGTCCGGGAGCGCCGGCTCAGATCGCGGCGTCGAGTCCCCTGACCTTGAGGCGTTCACGCTGGTTGGGGTTGACGCTCGGACGGAACGGCATCTCGACCACCTCGGCGCGCACCGGCACTCCGGGAGTGTCCGCATACGGTTCGGGCAGGTGCACCCAGAATTCGGTGCCCAGCTCCGCCTTGCCGACGGGCACGTGAGCCATCGCGATGTTCGACTCGAGCTCCGGCGAGTACCACGGCGAGGTCACGTAGCCGACGGGATCGGACTCGGGATCCTCGCTGACGAGCCAGAAGTCCGGGGCGTAGTCCGTGATCGGATTGCCGCCGAGGACGAGTCCGACGAGCTGCGTCCGATACGGCGGGTCGCCCGCCTCGATCTGCTCGCGGACCTCTTCGAGCCGTGCCTTGCCGATGTAGTCGGCTTCCTTCTTCCGCGGCACCTGATAGCCGAGGTTGACCTGGAACGGCAGGGTCTCGAAGTCCATGTCCTGGCCCCACGAGAGGATGCCCGCGGCGATCCGCCGGTGGTGGCTCGGGGCGACGACGCGGAGGTTGTAGGGCACGCCCGCGGCGAGCACAGCGTTCCACATGTCCTCGGCGTACTTCGTCGCGTCCTTGAGGTAGATCTCGTACCCCTTCTCCCCGGTGAATCCCGTCTGGGAGATGATGACGTCGTGGCCGCCGACCTGGGCTTCCATGAGGCCGTAGCTCGGGAGGTCGCGCCCCTCGTCGCCGACGAGATCGGCGATGACGTCGACTGACTTCGGGCCCTGGACCTGCACGGGCGCGACGTCGATCTCCTGGATCGTGACGTCGAACTTCTTCCCGACGTTGACGCCCTGGAGCCAGAGCATGAGATCGGTGTCGGAGAGGCTGAACCAGAACTCGTCGATCGCCACCCGGAGGAGGATCGGGTCGTTGAGGATGCCGCCCTGCTCGTTGCAGAGGATGACGTAGCGGGCCCGCATCACCGGGATCTTCGTCGCGTCACGGGTGATGACGTAGTTGACGAACGCCTCGGCGTCGGGGCCCTTGACCTGGATCTGCCGTTCGACGGCGACGTTCCACAGGGTGACGTCGTTGACGAGGGGCTGGTACTCGGCCATCATCCCGCCGTCCTCACGGGAGATGTAGCCGCGCGGGTGGTACATGCGGTTGTAGATCGATGCCCGCCAGCACCCCTGCTCCATCGACAGCTCCCAGTACGGGGACTTCCGCACGCGGGTGTCGATGAGCATCTCCACTGGGGTCGGGCCGGACTGCCTCAGGTTGATCGGGACGCCTCTGTCGCTCTGATCAACGGTTGGAACATTGTTGTCCATGGGTTTCCCCCTGCTTCCACAGTTTTATATTATGGAACTCAACTCCCATATTATGGGTGATTTGAGTGTAGAATCGTCGGCACAGCAGAAGCAAGGACTTCCGACCGGTAATTTGGCCGGCGCGCAAGACGGCGGATCGGCTGCCGCCGCGATCGGGTCCCTGCCCCGCCGGAAGGAGACAATGGTGTCCGTGTCCGCTCTTCGCACACTTCTCAAGTCCGCCCGCTACGAGGTCCTCCCCACTGCCGGGATCGTCGACCGCATCAGCGACCACGTCGCCCCAGGTCGGACGATCACGGTGACCGCATCGACGAGCATGGGCCTTGATGCGACCCTGTCCACCGCCGAGGCGCTCCAGGCCCGCGGCTACACCGCCGTGCCGCACATCGCCGCCCGCATGGTCCAGGGCCGGACCGAGCTCGAGGAGATCATCGATCGCCTCGGGCGCGCCGGGATCGACACGATCTTCGTTCCCGCAGGGGATGCCACGCCGCCGGCCGGAGGCTATGCGAGTGCGCTCGACCTCCTCATCGACCTCACGAGCCTCGCCCCGCCGATCTCGCAGATCGGGGTGGCCGCCTACCCCGAGTCACACCCGCTCATCCCCGACGACGTCACCGTCCAGGCGATGTGGGACAAGCGCGACTACGCCACGCACATCGTCTCGAACCTCTGCTTCGACCCGGGGATCGTCAGCACGTGGCTGGCCCGCGTGCGGGCGCGCGGGATCGAGATGCCCCTCATCCTCGGCATCGCCGGCAAGGTCGAGCTCGCGAAGCTCGCCAAGGTCGCGACGAAGATCGGCGTCGGCGAATCGACGCGGTTCCTGCGCAAGAACACGGCGACGTTCACCCGGATGGCCAAGCCCGGCGGCTACAACCCCCGGAAGTTCCTCGACCGCCTCTCCCCCGTCCTCGCCGACCCGTACATGGGGGTCTCGGGACTGCACATCTACACGTTCAACCAGGTCAAGGACACCGAGGCGTGGCGACGCAGGCAGCTCGAGCTGCTCGGCGACCCCGATCCCGCCTCGGTGACGTCGTAAGCCGGTGAGGTTCTGAATCGGTGAGGTTCTAGTCGTCGACCGCACTTCCGGACGACACGATCGACCGCCTCGGTGCGGGACGACGCCCGCACCTCCCCGCCGAGCCTACCGGTGGCTGACCTTGCGTTTGAGGCTGCGGGACAGCAGCCCCGCCTCGGCGATGAGGAGCTCACCGAACCGGTCGTGGTGCTCGGCGATGCGCATCGTCGGGCCGGAGATGCCGACGGCGGCGATGACCTGGTCATCGGTGCCGAGCACGGGGGCGGCGAGGGCGTCGAGACCCGGCTCGAACTCCTCGTGGACGATCGCGAACCCGCGGTCGCGCACCTCGGCGAGGTCGGCGAGCAGCTCCTTCCGCGATCCGAGCGTGCGCGGGGTGAGGCGTTCGAGACGCCCCGTCGGCACGGGGATCGCGCGGAATGCGAACATCACCTTCCCCAGCGCCGAGGCGTGGGAGGGCACCTTCACATCGACCCAGTTCGTCGCCCCGAGGACGTACGTCGAGTCGACCTGCGCGATCTGGACGACGGCGTTCGAGCTCGGCACGGCGAGGTTGACGGTCTCGCCGGTCTCCTCGCTCAGACGCTGGAGGATGGGGTCGGCGGCGGCGACGAGCGCCTCGACCCGATCGAAGCGGGAGGCGTACGTCGCGAAGAGGGAGCCGCCGCGGAAGTGACCCTCGGCGTTGCGTTCGACGAGGCCGTTGCGCTCGAGCGCGGAGAGCAGGCGGGAGACGGTCGACCGGGCGAGCTCCGTGGCCTCGACCACCTCGGTGAACGAGATCGGGTCGTCGGCCTTGACGACCAGCGACAAGATCTCTGCGGCTCGATCGATCGACTGGGTCCCATTGCTCATACTGCTTCGCTCCGTCGGGGAAAGGGGCGCCGGGCGGTTCTCGACCCTCCGGCGCCATTCACACTACCGCACCCGATTTGGGCCGCAGGTCACGATTGGCACACGGTTGCGTTGCAGGTCACGTGCGGTCTGCGCTGAGTTCCGCGGCGACCGCGGCGGTGTCGTCCCCGATCTGCGGAGCGCGCCGAGGCGGCTCCGGGGCACTCGTGCCACCGAACCTCGGGGCGGGGCTGGGCTGGTCGACACCGGCGGCATCAGTTGCGAAGAGACCGCGGGCCCGGTTGTGCTCGTCGTGCTTCGCCTCGGCCATCGTCAGCACGGGTTCGACGCACGCGTCGACACCGGTGAAGAGGTCGTCGAGCTCGGCGAGGCTGCGGGCGGCGATCGCTGGGGCGATGAGGGCGCGCAGGGCCGGCCAGTGCTGCGGGTTCCAGTGGTCGAGGGTGCCCAGCGGCTCGGGGAGATCGTCCTCGAGGTCGAGCGCGCGGACGAACGCGGCGAAGAACGGCGGCTCGATGCAGGCGACGGAGAGGTGTCTGCCGTCGGCAGTCGGGTAGACGTCGTAGAACGGCGCCCCGGAGTCGAGGAGGTTGCGGCCGCGGGCGTCGTGGCGCCAGATGCCCATCGCGGCGAACCCGTGCATCATCGCGTAGAGGAGGTTGGCGCCGTCGACCATCGCGGCGTCGACGACGGTGCCCTCGCCGGTGGCGCGGGCATGCGTGAGGCCGGCGAGCACGCCGACGACGAGGAGCATGCCCCCTCCCCCGAAGTCGCCGAGGAGATTGGCCGGGAACTGCGGCGGTCCGTCGGCGCGGCCGAGTTGGGCGAGGAGTCCCGTCGAGGCGATGTAGCCGAGGTCGTGGCCGGCCTTCTGGGCCTTCGGGCCGTCCTGTCCGTAGCCGGTGATCCGCCCGTAGACGAGGGCGGGGTTGAGAGCGCGCAGGTCGTCGGGCCCGAGGCCGAGGCGCTCGGCAGCGCCGGGCCGGAAGCCCTCGACGACGATGTCGCTGCCGGCGGCGATCGCCTTGGCCAGCGCGATGCCCTCGGCGGTCTTGAAGTCCGCGGTCACCGAGCGCTTGCCCCGGTCGAGGACGGGATTCATCGGCTGACCGATGCTCGTCGGCGGGTCGAGGCGGATCACCTCGGCGCCGAGGTCGGCGAGCATCATCGTCGCGAACGGACCCGGTCCGATACCGCCGAGGTCGAGGACGCGCACCCCGGCGAGCATGCCGGGGGACGGGGTGGTGGGGGCAGGGTTTGTGCCGTATGAGGTCGCGGGGGCACGGTTCGCGTCATTGTCGTCGGCGCTCGCCGAGCCTGCTCCTGCGCTCGACGGGCCCGCTCCTGGTGGCATCTCCATTGATCTCCCTTTCGTCGATTTCACCTTCGCCGACAGATCCTGATTTACTGTAGAACGTTCGATCAGTTTCGACAATGACGCACAGCGGCGGAATCGTCGTTGCCGACAGGCGAAGTAATCGTCGTTGCCGACACGCGAAGTGTCGTGCCCGACAGGAACGGAAGGGGTGGCCGTGAGGACGTTCGAGTACTCTCCCGAGGTGCGGTGGTCCGATCAGGATCTGCTCGGCCACGTCAACAATGCCCGGATGATCACACTCATCGAGGAGTGCCGGGTCCGCTGGATGCACCACGTCAGGGCATCGCACATCACCTCGGGCGGACTGCTCGTCGCCCACCAGTCGATCGACTACCTCGTGCCCGTCATGTACGGCCCGGAGCTCAAGCTCACCGCCGTGGTCAAGAAGATCGGAAACTCGTCGTTCACGATCAGCACCCGCGGCGACCAGAGCGGACGGAAGGTCTTCGACTCCGACGTCGTCCTCGTCCACATCGACCGCGAGACCGGCCGGCCCACTCCCCTCACCGACGAGGTCCGCGCCGTCTTCGAGCCCTACCTCGCGGAGTAGGGCAGCGGCTTCGCTGCACTTGCGCGGGCGGGGCAGGGTTGCGGCTGCGCGGTACAGAGTTGCAGGTGCGGGGAGCTGCAGCGCGGCTGCGCGGAGCGGCGGCCCTGCGGGGCAACGCGGAACGGCGGCGATCGCGCGGAACGGCGGCCCTGCGGGGCAACGCGGAATGGCGGCCTTGCGGAGCATTGCCGCGCCCGCGCGAATCAGCGGGCCAGAACTGCCACGAGGGACCGATGCGCTCGGCCCTCGACGAGCCGACGCGACGCACCGCGAGCAGAGTGAACACGAGCAGGGCAGCTGAATCGAGTGCGGGCCTTCGGCCGACGCATTGAGGGATCCCTGCTCAGGAGGAATCCGCTGCCCCTGCTCGCTCCCGCTCGCACTCTCATCAGGCTCGCCTAAGAGGCCTCACAATCACGGCACAGCCCCCGGATCGGCTCGCACGCTGCCACGTTCTCACGGCGCCACACACGATCGCTGAGCACACCTTCACAGCACCTCACGACGATGATTTTCGCGCCTGAAAATCACTGAGCACAACGAAACGAATGAATCTTCCGTTCGAACGAGTTTCGAACTACCCATTGACATCGGATGTGACGTGAACTACACTATTGTCATCAGCCACGCTGACGTGGGAAGACAGGTGAAACCCAGTGACCGACACAATCGCATCCGCTCCTTCCGGGGACACGCCTGGCCCTCTTCCGGCCCGTGTCGACATCGACGCCTCCTCCCCCTACGCCGCGGCCTTCACCGTCTACGCCGCCAGCGACCAGGCCCAACTCGCCGCGCTCGAGACCACCGCCAGCCTCTTCCTCACCGACACGATCACCCACCTCAATCTCCTCAATCCCCGTCCCGGCACCCCCTACGAACACGCCGCCTTCACCGAGACCGTCCGCCGCTTCGCCCGAGCTCAGGGCTGCACTGCCGACTGGGTCACCGACGACGAGACCGACAGCGACGCTGACACCGGTGACGGAGAAGCCGCTCTCGGTGGTGGCGATGATGCTCCCGGTGGTCGGAACGATGCTGCCGGTGGCACCGGCGTCCTCAGCACTGACGACCGTCCCGCAACCGGTGTACCCTCCGCTGCCGGCGCACCACCTTCTCCCGATGCGCCCGCGACAACCGACCCCGATAGCGCGGGCAAGGTCGGCACCGACTCGCAGGCCAGTTCGGCAGACGACTCCACCCCGGACCCGCAGGCCCAGGAGCCCACGTCACCAGCGCTGCCCGGATTTCCCCGCTTCGCCCCCGACCGCACCTTCAACGCCTGGGTCCACACCTACTCCCACGCCGAAGACATCGCCGAACTCACCGCTATCCGCGGCACCACCATCGCGCACACCTACAGCCACGTCACCGACGCCATGACCCTCATCCACGGCCTCCCGAAATTCCACGCTCGTTGCCAAGCCGGAGACTTCACCATCGAGCACGCCCTGGCAGCGACCCGCCTCTGCGGCAACGTCGCCTTCCGCCACCTGCCCCTCATCGACGACTACCTGTGCCACCGCCGCCCCGACGTGACCATCCAAACTTTCAGGAAGTCACTGTCCCTGAAGATCAACGTCATCGAACCGGCAGACGACCGCACCCAGACCGCCCATCAGCGCCGACGAGTGTCACTGACCACCCACGACGACGGCACCGCATGCCTGATGCTCACCGGATCCGCCCTCGAACTCCACGCCTGCTACCTGCGCATCGAAGCCTTCGCCAAAGCCATCCGCGCCGGCAACACCACCGCATTCGCCGACCAACTGCCTGAAGACTCCGTCATCGAGGACGTCCGCAGCATCGATGCCCTCATGTTCGACATCCTCACCAGCACCACCCCGCGCCTGAACCTGACCATCCGCGCCCACGACACCGACACCGGAGCCACCGCGGACCGCAGCATTCCTCTCGACCTCGACACCGCCGCCACGATGGACGACATCGCCACCGCCATCACCGCTGCCGCCGACGCAGCAGGCCTGCCCCACCACGAGGTTCCTCCCGGCAACGCCGGCCCGACAGACGACACCACCGCCGAGGCGGTCGCCGCCGCCACTGAGACAGCACCCACCGAGGATGCCGAAGTCGGTTTGAGTCATTCGGACGATCATGCCACGGCATCAGCACCAAAAATCTCCGCGATAGCTGGCCACGACGGCAACACATCCGACGAAGAGTCGCCACCGCCGCCGCGGTCACCGAGTGCCGCGCTGCGGGCGGCTCTGACCCGCATCACCGACGCCGGACTCGACGACCAGGGCCGATCTCTGTTCTCCCTCACCCTCGAAGCGCCCACCAGCCCCTACTGGATGGCCATGCAAGCACGCATGCTCATCTCCGTGCCCTGCACCACCCTCTCCGGCCACAGCAATCTGCCCGGCACCCTGCCCGACGGCACCCCTCTGCCCGCTGACCAAGCCCGACTCATCGCCGGGACCTGCCGTACCTGGACCAGAATCCTCACCGATCCCGCCACCGGCACCCCCATCAACGCGAAAGCCAAGACGTACCACATCCCCACACCCGTGAGAACGACGCTGGCCGCGCAATGGCAATGGTGCACTGTGCCCGGATGCCGTCGCCGTGCCGCGACCGCGGAAATCGACCACATCGACCCGTTCAATCACGACAACCCGGACGACGGTGGCCTGACCGTCTTCGGCAATCTCCACCCCCTCTGCAAACAGCACCACCAGCAGAAGACCGACCGGCTCCTCACCGTGCAAATGAGCACCCCGGGGATCGCCGAGTACACATTCGCCCACGGCACCCGCGTCACCGCACGCCCAGGGGACAACCCTGTCAACGTCGAGAACGCACGCCTCATCAACACCCTCACCAGCAGCACCGGCACCACCAGCAGCGCCAGCGATCACCCCGTCACTGTCAGCCGCCCCGATGTTTCCGACACGAACAGCCTCGCCGGAGACCCGGACGACCCATTCACAAGCAGTCCCGGCATGAGCAGTCCCGGCATGAGCAGTCCCGGCGTGAGCAACCTCGATGACGATCTCGATGTTCCCGGCATCCCACCACTGGTCGTTGACCCACCAGATTCAACGCCGCCCCATGGCGAAGTGCGCACCGGACCCGAATGCCCAGGGCCGGCAGGTGGCGAGGACGGGACCCCGGGGTGGATGCCACGAGCAGGCGGCATCCGATGGAAGAACCCCGCGAAACAGGAATGGGTCTGGGACAACGGCGAACCCCCACCCTTCTGAACCGCTGCCTCGAATCTGGTTCACCCCGAACATGGCCGAATCATTCATGCCCAGCCAGGCGCCTCGGCCCTAGCGTTGTCGGTATGAAACTCGACGCCATCTCCATCGTGACAGCAGACATGGCCAAGGCACTGGCCTTCTATCAGGCTCTCGGCCTCAACCTCGTCGACGGAAGTTCGGAAGCACCGCACTCCGAGCTCTCGACTGGCGGCCTCCGTGTCCTCCTCGACACCGAAGAGGTCATGCTCGGAATCGACCCCCAGTGGACGTGGCCCACCGGCGGCCACAAGATGTCACTCGCCTTCGACTGCTCCACCGCCGAGGCCGTCGATGCGACATTCGCCCAGCTCACCGAGGGCAGCGACGACGGCGACCCGGTGGCCGCAGTCGTCAAGGAACCCTGGGACGCCTTCTGGGGACAGCGCTACGCCGTGATCTCCGACCCCGACGGGAACACCATCGACCTCTTCGCAGCGCAGAACTGAATCCCACGCACTGACCTGAACTCAGGCTCTCACCGACCCAGCAGCGAGCGCTCATCCCGCCAGAAGTGGGAGGCATCGGCATAACCGGCACGGACCGCCGCGCTCGTGCGCGTGTGGCCCGCATCCAGGAGTTCGCGGGCAGTCCTCCACCGCAGGATCTTCGCGAGATGCTTCGGCCCATACCCGAACCACGCTCCTGAGAGCCGCCGCAGCTGCCGCGGGGAATAGGCGAAGTCGGCGGCCACCTCGGCGATCGTCGATGCCGGCGCCTCCGGAGAGAAAGCGAGGGCAGTCGCCAAGTCGAGCGGGCGCCGATCGATCTCCGTGCCGCGGACGAGTGCTTCGCCTAGTCGGACGAGCCTCTCCACGCTCTCTCCGAACACCGCAGCCTGCGTGCCCCCGTCGCCACCCGGCAACCCGCGGTCATTCCAGAGACCTGACGCACCGTCGACCCACGTTCGAGCCACCTCGGCGAGAGTGCTCGACGTGGGCGCGGCGGACATCATCGGACCGGTACCGCGCGATCCCGATGTCAACGGCCTCAGACGGACGACGTCTCCGAGCGGGGTGACGCGGTCAGCGAGTTCCGCGGCCGAAATCGTCAGCAGCTGCGGCAGAACGCCGGAATCGAAGCGCAGACCAACCGCGGGGTTCCGCGCAGGAGCAATTCGGCGAGCGGTGGAATCTGCACCTGCGATGACGATTCCGGAGTCGAGGGCGATGAGATCCATGCACCCATCGGGGACGATGACATCGGCCGTGACGCCGTCCTCGCCATGGTCCGACGCCGTTGTCCCGGTCGCCGTTGTCCCGTTCTCCGCCACCGATCGGTCAATCCCATCGGACAACAAAGGACGCCTTCCCACATCAGGGCCGGACACCCACAGCACCGCACGGAGTCGCGGGATCCTCACCTCGCGATACATGCCAGCTCGTCTCGGTGCACGGCGCCCCGACTTCCTCAGTCCTCAGCTTCGAACGGTATTCTGATTGGGATCAAAGATTCCGGATCAGATGACAGAATCTTGATCCGATCACAGACCTGCCGCCAGGCTACCGGGTCGCCCTCGACACAGGAAGGAACGATGGCAGCTGCATCATCGTCGCCGGTCTCGGCGCGTCGGCAGGCCCGCCACGTCACCGTTTTCCTCGATGTCGACGGAGTGCTCAACTCCTACCCCGTGCCGGCGCTGCGCCTCATGACCGAAGGGCGCAAGAAGCTCCAGGCGTGGGACTACGAACTCCACTACCGACCGTCGGTCATCGCCTTCTTCGATCGCCTCGTCGAGACCCATGAGGTCGACATCGTCTGGCTCTCGACGTGGTCGCAGCGCTGCAAGACCGAGCTCGAACCGAAGTTCGGGATGCGCAACTCCTTCGACGTCATCGAGATGCCCGACGACACCCACAACCGCTACGCCAACGACCCGCAGCTGTGGTGGAAGGCGCGGGCGATGGAGGACTGGCTCGACACCCACGAACCGCAGAAGGCCGTGTGGGTCGACGACGATCTCGCCGCCCCGACGACACGGCGGTACTTCGTCGACCGCTACTCCTCCGACCGCCTGAAGATCATCGCCCCCGAGTTCGCCCAAGGGCTCACCCGCGCCCACCTCAAGGAGATCAAGGACTTCGCGCACCCCCGCACGCAGCCGATCGTCCGCGAGGACTCGAACATCCGCGAGGACCAGAGCGACAACGACACTGCCGCAGAGGCGGACGCTCCCTCCCGCGGCGATGCCCCCACCGATTCCGCCGCGAAAGAGGAATCATGACGCGCATCGGACTGCTCGACTCAGGTCTCGGGCTCCTCGGAACCGCCGACGCTCTCTTCAGCCTCGCCCCGCAGGCCGACCTCGTCCTCGCCATGGACCCCGATTTCACCCCCTACGCAGCCTCAGCGCGCAGACCCTCGAAGAGCGGGCCCTCGCCTCGGCGGCGGTGCTCGCCGACTGGGAACCCGACGCGATCGTCATCGCCTGCAACACCGCCTCGGTGCAGGCCCTCGACGCGGTCCGGGCCCGTTACGAACCGACGATTCCCGTCATCGGAACCGTGCCCGCCGTGAAGATGGCGGCCGGCACCGGCGAGGACTTCGCCATCTGGGCGACCCCGGCAACGACCGGCAGCGCCTATCAGCAGGACCTCATCGACTCCTTCGCCGGCGACCTCACGGTGGCGAAGATCGCCTGCCCCGGACTCGCCGAGGCGATCAACGACGCGGACATGCCGACGATCGACGCCGCCATCGACGCGGCTCTGGCCCAGATGGACCCCGGCACCGAGGCGATCGTCCTCGGGTGCACGCACTACGGACTCGTCGCCGACCGGATCATGGCCGCCCGCGCCGGCATCACCCTCTTCGACTCCCCCGTGCCCGTGGCCAAGCAGACGCTGCGCCGCCTCGGCGTCGAGACCGCCACGGCACAGATCCCCATCGTGACCGCCGACGGTCAGGTGGGAGCGGAACCCGAGGTCCGCCTCGGCGAGATCATCGCGACCTATGCCTCGGGACGGCGCATCCGCCTCCCCGAGTCCCTGGCCGCCTACCCAGCAGGGCGTCGTCTCCTCGCCCGCGAAGCCGCTGCCTGACTCCGCCCCCGCTGCCTGACTCCGCACCTCTGCGTGAGCGGCGGATTCACGTCACCGCCGAATCTTCACACCTGTCGACAATCCGCCGGGCATTGTAGATGAGATGGGTTCATCTGACCAGAGCGGTGCTACCGTTGAAAGGACCAGCAAGCGTCGCAAGGGGGCGATGACGATGTTGTTCCTCTACATCCTTCTCGGACTGGTCGCCGTCGGAGCCATCACGCTCGGCAACAGCCTCAAGATCGTCAAACAGTACGAACGCGGCGTGGTCTTCCGCTTCGGCCGCGTCACCAGCGATGCGCGGGATCCCGGGCTCACCGCGATCATCCCGTTCGTCGATCACCTGCAGAAAGTCAGCCTGCAGATCATCACGATGCCGATCCCCGCACAGGACGGCATCACCCGCGACAACGTCACCGTCCGCGTCGACGCCGTCATCTACTTCAAAGTGGTCGACCCGCGCCGCGCGATCGTCGACGTCGAGGACTACCGGCTCGCCGTCGGTCAGGTCGCCCAGACCTCGCTGCGGTCGATCATCGGCCAGAGCGAACTCGACGACCTGCTGACGAACCGCGAACGCCTCAACCAGGGTCTGGCGATCATGATCGACAGCCCCGCCGTCGACTGGGGCATCCACATCGATCGCGTCGAGATCAAGGACGTCGCCCTGCCCGAGGCGATGAAGCGCTCGATGTCCCGGCAGGCCGAAGCCGAACGCGAACGCCGCTCGCGCATCATCGTCGCCGACGGCGAACTCCAGGCGTCGAACAAACTCGCCCAGGCCGCGAGCGCGATGTCGGAAACGCCCTCAGCCCTCCAGCTGCGGCTCCTGCAGACGATCGTCGAAGTCGCCTCCGAGCGGAACTCGACACTCGTCCTGCCGTTCCCCGTCGAACTGCTCCGCTTCCTCGAATCGAACTCACCGAGGCCGGCGGACCGTCAGAGCCGTGCCGCCGACAGCGCGGACGGCTCGGACCACTCGGCTGACTCAGACGCACCGGTCGCTGAGCGCGTCCGTGAGGCGATCGACACCGCAGCGGGTGACCATGACCGGCTCACCGGGCTGACCGGCACCCGCGACATCACCATCGCCGAGTTCATGAAGACGACCGGCTACTCCCTCGAGGAGCTCGACAGCATGGTCCGCGCACTGTCGCAGTCGGTGCGCTCCGACGCCGGCGACGAGGACGGGCAGGATCACGAGGCACAGAGCGCAGACGAGCCGACCGCCTCGGCGGACACACCTGCACCTCCCGCCCAGGCACCGTGCTTCGGACCGGCCGTCGGCTCCGAACCCACACCGCCGCCCGTCGTCGGCTGGGACTCGGTGACGAGGGACCACCGCCAGCCGACGTGACCGAGACCGTCCCGGATTCCCAGCGTTCAGACTCCTTCCATCCCCGCTGACTACGCTTGGTCCATGGACCTCAAACGCACCGGAACCGCCGTCATCGTCAATGGCGTCATCGCCCTCGCCGTCGGAGTCCTCATGATGGTCTGGCCCGGCGCGACCGCCGAGGTGGTCGCCCGGATCTTCGCCTGCTGGGTCGCGCTCATCGCGATCACCTCGCTCGTCCTCGCCCCGCGCGGCACCCGCGGCGGCGGTCGCATCCTGCGGACGATCCTCATGCTCGCCTTCGCCGTCATCGTCTTCCTCGCCCCGATGCTCTTCGCCGCCGTCGTCACCGTCCTCGCGGGCCTGACGATCATCGCCGTGAGCACCTTCGGCATCGGCATCTCCGTCTTCGTGCGCCAGCTCGGCGTGCGTGCGTGGTGGCTGCTGACGATCATCAGCGTCGTCGGCATCGTCATCGGCGGCTTCTTCCTCTTCGCCCCCGAGGCCGGCATCGCCGCCCTCGTCGTCACCCTCTCGATCTTCATCGCCCTCGTCGGCATCGCCCTCGTCTGGCTCGGCTGGCGCCTGCGGAAACTCGAAGCCCGCATCGCCGCCGACCCGCACATCAACCGCCGAGGCGACGGCGGCGGAGAGATCATCAGCGGCGAAGTCATCGAATGACTCCCTCAGCGACAGGACCCTCACCGATGTCGGACATCCAGCAGCTCGCCCCGTTCCTCATGTTCCAGAACGGCCGCGCCGAGGAGGCCCTGAACTTCTACATCGACCTCTTCGGCGGTGAGCTCCTCATGATCGACCGGTACGGGCCGGAGACTCCCGGCATGGCCGGCAAGGTGCGGCTCGCGCGGTTCGCGATCGCCGACGAGCAGATCGCCATCATCGACAGCTCGGTCCGGCACGGCTTCGACTTCACCCCGTCGACGTCCCTGTTCTACCGCGTGACCTCGCAGACCGAGCTCGACCGACTGTGGACCGGCCTCCTCGGCGAGGAGGGGCGCGCGCTCATGCCGCTCGGGGACTACGGATTCGGGCCCTTCGGGTGGCTCAACGACCGGTACGGGGTGTCGTGGCAGCTCAACCTCGTCGCACCGGATCCGGACGCCGACGGCCGCGAGGCCGGTACCGGTCCCGACGCTGCGGAATGATCGCGACCGCCGGCCACCTCGGCGATCACCCTGGCCCCCGTGCGCGGACCTGTGCTAGCTTGATGACCATGGGTACATTGATTCGCTGCGCAGTGACTGCGTCCGGCATCGCCTACATCCGTGACCGCCGCGCCTGACAGCGCGCACGTTCCTCACCTCCTCCGGTCGTTCGACCGAGTCCGCCGCTGAGCCCGGCTCAGGGCCCGACTCCCCGCCGACCTCGCCGAGGCGGTCCCTCGTGACTGTCCCCGACAGCCACACCGTCAGGAACTCCCGATCCATCGGATCGGTTCGTCACCGATAACGCTGCTGCGCGCTGTCCTCCCGGAAGACCATCGGCATCCGGGCCTCCGCTGAACCGCTGTCACCAGCGACGACGCAGCGCGCAGCCTTGGGTGCTCTCCATTCCACTTCTGGAGCGCCACATCATGCGACCCCATTCCCAGGCAGGCGGCCGACACGAACTCGGCCAGAACTTCCTGCATTCACGCCAGACCATCGCCACGATCGCGGGCCTCGCCCGGGCCACCAGCGGTTCGATCCTCGAGATCGGACCCGGGGCCGGAGCGGTCACTGCGGAGCTCGACCGGCTCGGCCGACCGCTCACGCTCGTGGAGATCGACGAAACGAGGATTGAGACCCTTGCCCACCGTTTCCCCCGCGCCCGCGTCAGGCACGCCGATGCTCTGAGCACCGACCTCGACGCCGAGGTGGTCGTCGGCAACCTGCCCTTCCACCTCACGACGCCCATCCTCCGGCGCCTGCTCCGTGCCCGCACGTGGCAGTCGGCGATCCTGCTCACGCAGTGGGAGGTCGCGCGCAAGCGCGCCGGGATCGGCGGATCGACGATGATGACCGCGCAGTGGAGTCCGTGGTTCGACTTCCGCCTCATCACCCGCGTGCCCGCGCACGCGTTCACCCCCAGACCGAGCGTCGACGGCGGCCTGCTCACCGTCGAACGCCTCGCGACCGGACTGGTCCCGCACCGGGATCGGGCCTCCTACCAGCAGTTCGTCCGAGCGGCCTTCACCGGTCGCGGACGCGGAATGAAAGGGATCCTCACGCACATGAAGCTCACCGATCGACCCCACCTGCAATCGACCATGGACCGCAACGACATCAGAGGAGACGCCTTGCCACGCGAACTCACCCCCGCACAGTGGGCCGGACTCTATACGGCGCTGGCCGCTGACAGGACCACCACGCCGACGACGGCACAAGGAAAGGAAGAGACAATGCAGAAGAAGAACGGCAGCGGAGCGAAGAAGCCCGCAGACCAGAAATCCCTCGCCGAGGCGGTCGCGGAGTCCGCCCCGATCACCGGATCCCAGCCGGTGATCACCGGGGAGATGCCCATTGTCGGCGCCGAGGCGCCGGCTCGGCTCGAGGCTCCGATCCCCGGTGCCGACAACTCGGCGAAGAGCCATGACAAGGCTCATCTCCAGGCCGAGCGCGGCTACATGCCCCAGCACGGCAAGAGGTCCCAGCCGCAGCCGCGCTGGAACCTGCCGCGCCGCCAGGGGTGAGCCGACCCTGCGGGTCCATCCGGATCGGGTGGACCCGCAGGGCTGTTCCGCCCTCACAGCAGCCTGATGTTGTCCTTCGCCTCGTCCCACAGCTCGGGGATCTCCCCGCGGAGGGCCCGCTTGAAGACGCTGAGAGTGAACTTGCCGACGAGGTCAGCGTTGATGGTCGACGGCAGGGCGAGCGCGCGCTTGTCGACGACGACATCGACGACGACCGGTCCGTCCTTGTGGGCGAGCGCCTCGGCGATCTGGTCGCGCAGGCGCGCGGGGTCCTCGCAGCGGATGCCCTTGACGCCGAATCCCTCGGCGATCGCCGCATAGTTCGCGGCCGGGAACTCGGTGCCCCAGGGTCGGAACCCGGCCTCCTGCTGTTCGATGTTGACGAAGTCGAGCTCCTCGTTGTTGAGGATGACGTGGACGATCGGCGACCTGTGCTGGCGCTCGGTGAGCAGGTCGCCGAGGCCGAGCATCGAGAACCCGCCGTCCCCGCAGAGGGCGACGACCTGCCGTCCGGGCAGCGCCTTGGTCGCCCCGAACGCATACGGCGAGGCGTCGGCCATCGACGCCCATGAGTACGACCCGAACTGGAACCGATCACCGCCGAAGCTCATCTGGTGGGCGACCCAGATCACCGAGGTGCCGGTGTCGGCGGTGACGATCGCATCGTCGTCGAGGAGGTCGTCGAGCACGGACGCGAGGTATTCGGGTCGGATCGGCGAGCGCTTCTCGCCCCCGTCGACGTAGTGGCGCAGGCGCTTCCGCCAGCTCTCGGTGACGTGCTGTGCGGTGCGGAGGAACTCGTCGTTTCGCTTCGGCTCGATGAGCGGGAGGAGCTTCTCGAGGAAGACGCCGACGTCGGCGGGGATCGCCAGCTCGAGTGCCACTCGACGACCCAGGTGGGAGGGGGTGTTGTCGACCTGGACGATCGCCGCGTGACCGCGGTCGAGGAAGTCGGGGAACGGGAAGTCGGCCCCGAGCATGAGCATGACATCGGCGTGCTTGATGCAGTCGGCCGCCGCCCCGTATCCGAGCAGGCCGGTCATGCCGACGGCGTTGGGATTGTCGGCCTCGAGCCAGTTCTTGCCCTTGAGCGTGAAGCCGACGGGCGCCTTGGCCTTGTCGGAGAGCTGCTTGACGAGGTCGACGGCCCCGGCCGTGCCGTTGCCGCCGAAGAGGAAGACCCGGTCGTGGCCGTTGATGAGATCGGCGACGGCCTGGACGTCCTCGTCGTGCGGGGTGAGGACAGAACCGCGGGAAGAGGCGTAGACCGCGGGCTCTGCGAGCGGCGACTTCGCATGGGCGACGTCACCGGGCAGGGCGATGACCGTGGGACCGTGCTCCTCGGTGGCGACGGTGATCGCCTGCTGGAAGACCGCGCGCGCCTGGGTCGGGTTGACGACGCGACCGGTGTAGAGCGAGGCCGTGCGGAACAGGTCGTACGGACTGACCTCCTCGATCGCCTCGGTGTCGATGATGTTCGTCTCGACGTCACCGGCGATCGCGATGACCGGGGCCATCTCATGGAAGGCGTCGAGCAGGCCGTTGAGGAGGTGGGTGACACCGGGGCCTGCCGTGCCGCAGACGACGACGGGACCGTCACTGAGCTGGGCGTCCGCCGAGGCGGCGAACGTGCCCCACTCCTCGTGTCGGACGTGGATGAACTCGATCTCCGGGTGTCGGGCGAGTGCATCGATCGTCGGATTGAGTGCGTCCCCGACGATTCCGTAGCATCGCTTCACGCCGGCCTGGATGAGCATGTGCCATAGGTCGTCAGCCACTGTTCGCGCCATGATCTGTCCCTCACTTTCGACGTTGTCTTCGAGCCTAGTCCTGATTTTCGAACTTCTGAAGAGGGTTGTCGGTGAGTGACCTGACCGTGACAGTGGGGTGGGATAGCATCGGTATCACGTTCGCGAGCTGTGGCCAACGGTACCTGGCCGGCCACACGGCAACCCGTCATCGACCGGGTGCCCCAGGGGAAGAACGGGCCCGCGCCGCACGGCAGGGCAAGACTCGATCCGGGTGGCCCGTCACCCGAGAAAGGCCGCACAATGCTGCCAGAACGCCATGACATGTGGACCGACTTCTCCCCGCAGGACGCTCTGCACTGGTGCCGAGTCCTCATTCGCCATTCGCCTGATCCTCGTCCGGCGGGGATCAAAGCGGTGATGTGGACGACTCTCGAAGAGGGTCGACCCCTGGGAGTTCCCGCGTGGGTGACAGTTGCGACCGCCGCTCGAGACGACGGATTCACGCCGGTCCTCTACGAATCGCTGTTCCGAACCTTCACATCGATCGAGGCCAGCGCGTTCACGTCGCACCCGCACCGTCGCCAGGTCACGCACCCACGATCTTTGCCGGGCACTCCGTATGAGTCAGTGCTGTGGCAGCCGTGGCCGCGGCTCGTCCTCGACGAAGAGTTCTCTCCGCGAGATGCCACGACTCTGTGTCTGCTCTATGGGGAGCGGCTGTTCCCTCACCGCAGGGGCTGATCGCCGCCATACCTTCCGCAGTGCCTCGGCGCCGTCTTCGAGTACGTGCCGGAATCCTGAGGGGGCGCGCTCAGGCCAGATACACCGCCGAGGCGGCGGCTGCGTCGATGACGGAGGTGCCGGCGGCGCCGATGACGGCGATCTCGACGTCCCGCCCGCGGCCGCGCGTCTGACGACGACGGTCGAGCCGGGGCGCACGCGCGCCTCGGCGAGGGTCGCGGAGCAGCCTCGGGGTCGGCGCTCGGGAGGACCGGCAGGACCCT
>NZ_JBNFOM010000015.1:0-91278 GCF_057364785.1 Brevibacterium sp. LAARM2_SD2
GGTCGGCGGCATGGGCGGCGCGGGAGGCGCGCGCGCGTGAGGGAGCGGGAGCGTGGTGCTGTCTGGGGCGGTGTTGTCCGAGCTGGTGGTGTCCGGGGTTGTGCTGTCCGGGGCGACGCTGTCCCGGACGGGTGCGGCGGCTTCAGCGACCGCCTCGGCGAATTCGTCGGCCAAGGGGGCCAGGGCATCGACGAGGGTCTTGTCGCCGACCTCGACCCTTCCGAACGCGCGGACGTCGTCAAGGGTCGTCGCCAGCACCGCGGCGACGCCCTCGGGGGTGGGGTCGTCGTCGACGGCTGCGGCGAGGGAGTTGAGGATGCGGCCCCAGATGGCGCCGGAGGTGCCGCCGCCGACGTCGGCCCAGGCCTCACCGGCGACGCGGAGAACGGCGCCGGCCGACTGGTCGTGGGCCGCGGCCGCTTCGGCTTCGAGGGCCGCGGCCTTCGAGCCACGCTGCATGCCGATCCCGTGGTCGCCGTCGCCGGCGATGCTGTCGAGGTGTCCGAGGTCGTCCGCGGCGTCGTCGACGGTCACGGCGATGCGAGTGAGGACCGCTGCGATCTCCCGGCCGAGCGCCGCGACCGGGCGGTGGGGCGGGACTGCCGGCATCGCCGCCTGCCGCCGCTGCCGGCGCGGACGTGTCGGGCGCGGCGGTGTCTGGGGCCGCGGCGTCTCGATCTCCCGCGTCTGCCGTCGTCGCGTCGTCGTCCTCGACTCTCTCGTGGGTGAGGCCGAGGGCGCCGCGGGTGAAGGCCGCCGAGGAGCAGGGGGCGTCCCAGAGGGGCGCGAGTTCGTCGTCGAGCCACACGAGGGTGAGGGAGAGGCCGGCCATGTCGAAGCTCGTGCAGAACTCGCCGACCTCGGGGTCGACGATGACGAGTCCGGCCTCGCGCAGGAGCGGGTCGATGAGCCCGTAGAGGAGGTAGAGCTCCTCGTATTTCACGGTGCCCAAGCCGTTGAGGATGGGCACGACCCGTCCCGAGGTCACGGGCGCTCGGCGAGGAGTCGGGTGACGAGGAGATCGGCGAGCTCCGATGCGGTGGGGAGGGGGACGTCGTCGATGCCGGGTTCCCCGTGGATGCCGAGGCCGACTGCCATGCGGCCGTCCGGGACGGTGAAGAGGGGAGCGTCGGCGCCGGGCAGGGTGCAGCCGGAGAAGGCGACGCCGATCGAGCGGGTGCGGTCGTTCGCCGAGGCGGCCAGGCGTTCGACCTCGGAGAGGTCGAGTCCCGCCTCGGCGGCGGCTCCGGCGACTTTGAAGACGGCGAGGTCCCCGGCGATGCCGCGGCGGCGGTCGATCTCGTCGGCCGGGGCGCTGAAGATGTCGTCGGTGACGACGACGGTGCGGGTGTCGATGCCCTCGGCGCGCAGCTGCTCCTGGGCCTGGTCGAAGTTGAGGACGTCGCCGGCGTAGTTGCCGTAGCTGAAGAGGACGCCGCGGCCCTGGTCGCTCGCGCGGGCGACGGAGAGGATCTGCTTCGTCGACGGGGAGGCGAAGACGTTGCCCATCGCCGCGCCGTGGGCGAGGCCGTGGCCGACGAGACCGGAGAACGCGGGGAAGTGTCCGCTGCCGCCGCCGATGACGAGCGAGACGGTCGGCGCGGGAGCGCGGGTCGAGCGCACGACCCCGCCGGGCACCGCACGCACCCAGCGCGCGGCGGCGAGGCTGAGTCCGCGTGACATGTCGGCGACGAAGTCATTCGGGTCATTGAACAATCGGGCCACGAGCTCCCCTTCGAACCAGTTCCTATTTCAAAGATCCTATAGGATTATTTGCCGGACGCAAGACCCCGGGGGTTGCGCGGACGTCGACGCGTCAGGGCATCAGCGACAGTGCCACTGCGCAGATGCTGCGATCCTCCCCGTTCGCCAGATCCATCCCGAGTGCATCCTCGAGCTCTCTGCGGTGTGAGCGGGCTGTGTTCCGATGGACGCCGAGCCGAGCGGCCGCCCGAGCCACGGACGGCGAATCGACGAACGCCGCCAGAGCGTCGAGCAGAGCGGTTTCGTCTCTGCGCCCGCGAATCGGACCGAGCACTGCCTCGGCGATGGCCGTGGAATGGGCGGGCGGCACGAGGAGGCCGAGGTCGCTCAGTCGTGGCGGGCCGAGGAAGCGAACTCCGGCAGACCCTCGGTGTGAGGGCGGCGCAGGGGCGGCATGCTCAGGCGCATCGTCGTCAGGGCTCGCCGGATCGACGTGGAGGCCGACGAACAGTGACAGCGCCGAGGTGTGACGCACGGCTTCGCTGACGAGCACGCTGTCTCCGGCTTCCGCATTCACCGCCTCGACGAGTTCGTCGAGATGGGTGTCGGATGCCCCTGCCTCACGCCGTTGCGGGCGGCAGGCAGGCCCGCTGCGGCGTGATTTCAGAGCCGTTCCGAGGCGGATCGGTCGTCTTCGACGCCGACCATCGCACCGCGGAGAACGGGGCCAGCAGGAGCAGGACGGTGCGCTCGGTCTCCACCGGGAAGACGACGACGTGATCGTGGAGAATCCGCATCAGACGCCAGGTCAGGAGGTGACGGCGAATGGGACTCCGAGCGCGGACGCTGAGCATCCGCATGCCCGTCGTGCTGTCGACGCCGAGGTCCGCGAGCGCTGTCATGATCTCCGCGGATGCGTGGCTGCCCGTCTGTCGCAGGGCCGCAAGAAGAGCATCGGTCTTCTCGCTCCGCGGCAGACCGATGCTCAGACTGCGAGCGAGCACCATTCCCAGGATCGCGGCCGCGGGCGTGAGTGCGGTGCGCAGAGTGGCGGGAGTGAACACCGGAGCCGGAGACCCCGACTGCACTGTGCCCGGCCCCAGGCTGTCGAGGCAGTGCAGGTGCCACTGCTCGTCCTCGCCGATGTTGAGGGGCAGCGAGAGCAGGGGAGCGGAGTCGGACTTCCTCCCTGCGGCGCGGTCCGAGCCGGGCATGCGGTCGGTGGACACGAAGACGGCGTCCTCATCGTCGACCACGCGCAGAGCATGTCCGATGCGAGACGCTACGCGTTCGAGCAGCGGGGCGAATTCGAGACCGTCGGCCGCCAGCTTCGTGCACTCCTCGGCGATCGACCAGGCGTGGTGCGATGCCTGGTGCTCGTCCTCGGAGAGGGCGCGGAGGACGAGGTTCTGGAGGCGGAGAAACGGCACATCGGGCGGGACGAGCAGAATCGGCAGGCCGCGGGCGTCCGCGGCATCGATGAGTCCGTGTGGCACCTGCTGGTGCGGCTTCCCTTCTCCGAACGCGATCGCCGCCGTGCCGGCTGCGACCAGCCGTTCGACATAGCCGTCCCAGATGCGAGCATCGTCGAAGTTGAGCGCCATTCCGGTGGTGAGGACGAGCGTGCCCGGCGTGAGGTAAGCGGCGGGATCAATGGATTCCGTGGCCACAGCGGCGCCGATCGCCGTCTGGAGGCGCTCCTGTGAACTCGGGGTGGCGAGTTCGAGGCGGAGCATGGGGTCGGCGATGAGGTCGATGAGTCTCATGCTCTGAATCTACGAGGACTGTGCACAGTGCACAATAATCCGGAGCGAATTTGATCATCGGCGTGGTGCAGGTCACATTTGGATTCCATACGGTTGTGCCAGGAGGTCACCGATGACGAAGACAATCAATGCCGATCTCGGCGAAGGAATCGGTCTGCACGCATTCGGCAACGATCCTGAGCTGATGACGCTCATCGACGTCGCCAATGTGGCATGCGGGTTCCACGCTGCCGACCCGCACATCATCAACACGACAGTCGAACTCGCAGCGGAGAACCAGGTGAAGGTGGGAGCCCACCCGGGACTGCCCGATCTCGCCGGATTCGGGCGCAGACCGATGGTGCTCAGCGCCGACGAGGTCGAGGACATCGTCACCTACCAGGTCGGCGCGCTCTCGGCCTTCCTCGACCGACACGATCTTCGGCTCAATCACATCAAACCCCACGGGGCACTCTATGGCATGGTCGGCCGCGACCCCGAGCTCATGGCCGCGGTCGCCCGCGTCGCGCTCGTCCACGGCGTCCCGATCTTCGGATTGGCGAACACCGCGCACAAGACCGTCTGCGACGAGCTCGGCGTCCCTTTCGTCGCCGAGATCTACGTCGACCTCGGCTACGACGCCGAGGGCAGACTCGTCATCGAACGCGCTCCCCAGCCGGCGGTCCCTGCCGAGGCCGCTGCGCGGATCACCTCGGCGATGACAGACGGCACGATCCGCGCCAACGACGGAACGGAGCTCACCGTCGATTTCGACAGCGTCTGCGTGCACTCAGATCCTGCCAATGCCGCCGATGTCGTTCGGGCAGTCAGAGCTGCCATCGACGCCGCCGAGGAAGAGGATGTCGACAGCCGCTGACGGTCCTCGCAGATTCCCAGACCCCTCTCCAGACATTCCCCACCCAATCGGACGCTGACGTCCGGCCAGTGAAGAACAACGAAAGCAGGAACCGACATGGCTGAGATCATCTCCCCACTCCCCGGTGTCTTCTACCGGAAGCCCGCCCCCGGAAAGGACGACTTCGTCGAGATCGGCGACACCGTCGAAGCGGGACAGACGATCGGGATCGTCGAGATCATGAAGCAATTCACCGAGGTCAAAGCGGAGACCGCCGGTACCGTCGCCTCCTTCAATGTGGAGAACGAGGGCACGGTCAACCCGGGCGACGTCATCGCCGTCATCGACGAGGCCTGAGTCCGCCCGGGTTCCCATCCCGGCCGAGCCCGAGAATTCCCATCCACCCAGAGCTGGAGACCCTCTCATGGACCACCTATTCATCGCCAACCGCGGCGAAATCGCGGTGCGCATCATTCGCACCGCCCGACAACTCGGAATACGCACGACCCTCGCCGTCAGCGAGGCGGACACGGACTCCCTGGCCGCTCGGATGGCCGATGACACCGCACTCGTGGGTCCCGCACCGGCCACCGCTTCCTATCTCAACGGAGAAGCCGTGCTGAAAGCCGCCCGCGACTCCGGTGCCGACGCACTTCATCCCGGCTTCGGCTTCCTCTCCGAAAACGCCGACTTCGCCCAGATGGTCAGCGACGCCGGGATCATCTGGGTCGGACCCGATCCGGAGTCGATCCGCCTGATGGGCAACAAGGCCGCGCGCGCGCAGCGGCCGTCGACGCCGGTGTCCCCACCCTCGCCGGGTCCGATGGCGCGCTCGCCGCCGACGCCGACGTCACGGCGATCGCTGCGGAGATCGGGTATCCGCTCGTGGTCAAGGCATCGGCAGGCGGAGGCGGCCGCGGCATTCGGCGAGTCGAGTCGGCAGAGCAGCTGTCCGGAACGATCGACATCGCCCGGGCAGAGGCCGCCGCGGCATTCGGCGATGACGCTCTCTACATGGAGCGCTTCGTCGACCGCGCCCGACACGTCGAAGTCCAGGTCCTCGGTGACGGGGAGCGGTACATCCACTTGGGTGACCGTGACTGCTCGATGCAGCGACGCCAGCAGAAGGTCATCGAAGAGGCAGAGGCGCCGAGACTGCCCGACCACGTTCGTGACCTCATCCGCTCGTCGTCCGTCGAGTTGGCGCGGCGGTCGGGCTACAAGGGGGCGGGAACCGTCGAGTTCCTCTACGACCCGGCTCGCGAGACCGCGGCCTTCATCGAGATGAACACTCGTCTGCAGGTCGAGCACCCCGTCACCGAATTCGTCACGGGCATCGACATCGTCGCCGAACAGCTGCGGATCGCCGAGGGCCGCGGACTGTCGGTCACGCAGGACGAGGTCGCCTTCGACGGGCACGCGATCGAGGTGCGCATCAACGCGGAAGACCCCGCACACAACTTCATGCCGTCGCCGGGGACGATCACCGCACTGCGATGGCCGGACGGGGAGGGAGTGCGGATCGACTCCGGCTTCGTCGAAGGCGGAGTCGTCGCCCCCTTCTACGATTCGATGCTCGCCAAGCTCATCGTGCACGCGCCCGACCGCGACCAGGCCATTGCGAAGATGGAGCGCGCGCTCGACGACACGGAGATCGACGGGGTGAAGACCACGGTGCCCCTGCTGCGCGTGCTCGTCGCCCGCGAGGAATTCGCCGCCGTCGACCACTATTCGACCTTTGTGGAATCCGCCGACATCGTCCTGGAGACGCTATGACCACGACCATTGAACTCGGACCAGCCCGCTACACGTTCGGAGGCGACGAATTCCTCTTCGTCGAGGTGTCGGAGGAGATGAGCCTGCAGGCCAACTTCCGGGCGATGCTCATCGCCCGGGCCCTCGCCGAACGCATCGACGGAGGAGAGCTGCCCGGGATCGTCGAACTCTGCCCCGCCAACGCCTCACTCCTCATCCGGTTCGACCCCGACGTCATCGCCCCGGGCACGCTCGAGGCGGCCGTCAGAGAAGTCGAGGAGTCGGTCATCCATTCCGACACGACGACGCTGGAGACGCGCATCGTCGAAGTCCCCGTCTGGTACTCCGACCCCTTCACCGCCGAGGTGGTCGAGCGTTTCCGTGAGGGCTACCACCAGGACCCGTCCGGCACCGATCTGGACTATGCGGCCGCCGTCAACGGCTTCGCCGGCGCCGACGAGTTCATCCAGGCCCACCACTCCTCGCCGTGGCTGGTCACGATGGTCGGCTTCGTGGCAGGGCTGCCGTTCATGTATCAGCTGGTGGACCGCGACCATCAGCTCGAAGTCCCGAAGTACTTGGCCCCGCGCACCGACACTCCGAAACTGACGATCGGGCACGGCGGGTGCTTCTGTGCCCTCTACTCCGTGCGGGGCGCAGGCGGATACCAGATGTTCGGAGTGGCCGCGGCGCCGATCTTCGAACCCGAGCAGAAGGGCCCTGACTTCGCCGATTTCATGATCTTCTTCAAGCCCGGAGACATCGTGCGCTTCCGTCCCATCGACGAGGCCGAGTACAACGAGATCCAGAAGGAGGTCGACGCGAACACCTATGCCTTCAAGCAGGCTCCGGTCACCTTCGACCTGGAGCGGGCACTGGCAGAAGGACCGGCGTACAACGCAGAACTCCTGGAGGCACTGAAGTGAGCGCGACGACACCCTCAGACCGAGCGACCTTCGAGGTCCTCACCCCCGGCCTGTCGACGACAGTTCAGGATCGGGGCCGCTTCGGCTACTACAACGTCGGACTGCCGCAAGGGGGGTCCCTCGACAACTACTCATCGCAGGCGGCGAATATGCTCGTGGGCAACTCGCCGGACGAAGCGGTCCTCGAATGCACCTACATGGGTGCGAACCTGCGCTTCGACTCGGCCGCCACGATCGCGGTGACCGGAGGCGACATCGATGTGACGGTCAACGGCGAACCCGCACCGACATGGCAGACGGTGGAGGTTCCCGCCGGGGGCACCGTCGAATTCGGCATGCTGCGCTCCGGGGCTCGCTTCTACATCGCCGTCCACGGTGGTGTCGATGTGCCCGTCGTGCTCGGCTCACGGTCGACCTATCCGCTGGGGCAGATGGGCGGTTTCAACGGCCGCAGACTCGAAGCGGGAGATGTGCTGCCGATCGGGGACGGCAGCGGTGAGGCTCCGAGCAGGACCGTCGTCGATGAAGCGGCGCGACCGTCGTTCGCCAAACAGCAGGATGTGCGCATCCTCATGGGCCTCTACGATTTCCGACTGACGGAGACGGGCAAGCGCAACCTCGTCGAGGGCGAATGGGAGCTGACTCCCGTCGCTGACCGGGCCGGCCTGCGCTACAAGGGGCCCGGAGTGGAGTGGGTCGAGCGCGAGCAGCCCTTCGGCGCGGGTTCCGACCCGTCGAACATCGTCGATGCCGGCTACGCCGTGGGTTCGATCCAGATCCCCGGCGGCACGCAGCCGATCGTCCTTCACCGTGACGCCGTCTCAGGCGGCGGTTATGCGATGGTGGCCACGGTCATCAGCGCGGATATGGATCTCGTCGCCAGGGCCACTCCCGGCACGAAGACACGGTTCGTCGAGGTGACGATGGAGGAGGCGCTTGCCGCGCGCAGAGAGTACAAGGATGCCGTAGCTGCGCTGTGGGAATGAGGCGCTGTGGGAATGAGGCGCTGTGGAAATGACAGAGTCGACGCTTCTGCCACCAGGCTCAGGCGGAGCCCAATGCGCCTTGCATCCCGGGCATCGCACCCCGGCAGTCGGGTGAGAACGGCCCGCCCGCTCGTGTGACAATGGTGGGCGTGAGGAAGGACAGGCGCCGCCAGCGCGCCCTGCGGGGCACTGCCGCCGCGGTTGCCGCTACCTTCCTCGCGCTCACCTCCCACATCCTCGGCGGCGGGTCGATGCCGACCCTCATGGGCATCATCGCCCCGCTCGCGCTTTCGCTGCTCGTCTGCGTGCTCCTCGCCGGGCGGCGGATGACCCTGGCCCGACTCGTGCCCTCGGTCTTCGTCAGCCAGGGGCTCTTCCACGGCCTCTTCTCCGTCTTCACCCCGATGCACCCGATGGCGATGGGCGCCACCGCCGTCGAACGCCAGGCCATGGATCATGCGGGCATGGACGGCTCGGGGGCGATGGCGGGACAGATGGCCGCCTCGGCGGGGCAGATGAGCCAGATGCATTCGCACTTCTCCGTGCCGATGACGATCATGCACTGCGTGGCGGCGATCGCGACGATCGCCCTCATCTACTGGGCCGAGACCCTGCCGGTGCGGCTGCTCGCCTTCGTCCGCCTCGTCGTCCGTGCCCTCGTGCCGGCTCTCGGCACCGTTCGCGCGCTGCCCGAGCGCCCCCGTCTGGCCGTCCCGGTCAGCGATTTCGTGCCCCCGCCGCTGGGCGTCCTGCGCTCACCGGTTCTCAGGCGCGGACCCCCGCTTCCGGCTTTCTGATCACTGACCTCCACGGCTCGGCCGCCCGGCCCGATGCCGTGGCATCGCCGTGCCACGACTGACTCTGTGCCACGGTGCTGCCGCGCGTGCCCGGGACCGCCGCCGAGCCGGCGAAGCGCGCCCGAATGCGCCCTTCGCCGACCATTCCACACAGAAAGCTTGACCATGACAGGACTGTCATCACCCCTGCCCGAAAACTCGGGCACCGCCACCCAGCCGCCCACCCGGCGGCCCGTTCCCGACCGCCGGCAGCCGTGGTTCTCCTCGCTCCTGCGCCGCCTGCACTTCTACGCCGGCATCCTCGTCGGCCCGTTCATCCTCATCGCCGCCCTCAGCGGTGCCGTCTACGCGATCAGCCCGCAGATCGAGCGGGTCGTCTACGCCGACGAACTCACCGCCTCGACGGAGGGGCCGGCGCTGCCGCTGTCCGACCAGGTCGAATCCGCGAACGCCTACATCGGGGAGGGCCAGACGATCGCCACCGTGCGTCCCGCCCCGGAACCGGGCATGACGACCCGGGTCATGTACGAGGACCCGACGCTCGACTCGAGCGACTACCGGACGATCTTCGTCGACCCGACGACCGCCGAGGTGAAGGGCGACCTTCCCGTGTACGCGGCGTCGAGCACCCTGCCGGTGCGGACGTGGATCTCCCGCCTCCACACCGACCTCCACCTCGGCGACGTCGGGCGGTACTACAGCGAACTCGCCGCCTCGTGGATGGGGATCATCGCCGCCGCGGGCCTGTGCCTGTGGATCGTGCGGGCGCGGAAGGCGAAGAAGATCAGCTCGATGCTCAAGCCGTCCCGCAAGCACAAGGGGCTGCGCCGCACCCTGTCGTGGCACGCCTCGACGGGTGTGTGGATCGCGGTCGGGATGCTCTTCCTCTCCGCCACCGGGATCACGTGGTCCCAGCTCGGCGGCGGGAACGTCGGAGCGCTGCGCGAAGCACTCAACTGGACGACGCCGTCGGTGTCGACGGAGCTCAGTGAGGACACCGGTACCGAGGCAGATGCCGGTGGCGCTCATGCCGGCCATGGTGCGGCATCCGGGGGCAGCGAGGCGGCCCCGGCCGGCACCCCGAGCCCGGCGGACTTCGACATGATCTCTTCGATGGCCGAGAACGCCGGCTTCACGACGTCGTACATCGAGATCGTGCCGCCGGCCGATGCGGACACCGCGTGGCTCGTCGAGCGCTACCAGCACAACTACCCGGACAACACCGGCACGGTGTCCGTCGCCTACGACATGGCGACGATGGCCGAGACCGACCGCGTCGAGTTCTCCGACTACGGGGTGGCGGCGATGCTCACGAGCGTGGCCATCGACCTCCACATGGGGACGCTGTTCGGTCTGCCCAATCAGATCGTCCTCTTCGTCCTCGCCCTCGGCATCGCCTCGATGGTCGTGTGGGGATACACGATGTGGTGGCAGCGCCGACCCAAGCACGATACCTCGCGCCGCTTCGGGATCGCACCGGCCCGCGGAGCGCTCAAGCAGGCGCCGTGGTGGGGTGTGGCGCTCGTCGTCCTCGCCGCCGCCGGCATTGGACTCTTCCTGCCGCTGGTCGGCCTCAGCCTCGTCGCGTTCCTCGTCCTCGACGTCATCCTCGGGCTCCTCGCCCGACGGAAGGCCCGGGCACAGGCCGGCGCCGGGAAGGCGATGGCATCCGCGTCGCGGAGCTGAGTACGGCAGTCAACGACCGCCTCGGTGGGGGGAATCATCCCTCGCCGAGGCGGTCGGTGCTTTGCGGGGAAACCGAAGGGGTCTTGTGAGAAATCCGTGGTGAGAGGCGCACGCGCAGACGCATTTCCCTGGACAGGGCAGAATCTGTGGATATGCTGGGAGAGAACTCTGACGTGCGGCGCCCGTTTGGACGCCGCACGTCAGCCCAAAGCGGGGAAGGTGCGGGGATGCATCGGGTTCGCTCGTGGGGCTGCCGGAATTCTTCGGGGAACTACGCCCGTCGGAATGCCGAACAGTTCCATTGAACAATGAAAATGTTGCTGAGGCAACAAATGTTGAGAAGAGTTCATCTCCGCCATCATCCTCACCCCACAAGCGGGATTGCTGGTTATCCGCAAGTGGGATTGCCGATTCGTCATCACAGTGCCGTGCCCGAATGTCTGCAGGAGTTGTTATGTTCTCTTCCTCCCATGCCGCTCGAAAGTCGCAGCACCGCGCCTCGCAGCCGGTGTCCTCCACCTCCCTGCCGGCGGACGTCGTCCGCGCACGACACAGATCCTCGACCCGGAGCCGAGCTGCCGGGTCGGGGGTGGAGCATGACTGAGACGACCCCAGTGAGCACGATCCTCAAGAAGATCGCTCCGATCCAGATCGCCGCCTGGCGCCTCATGATGGAGAAGCATCAGGACTTCATCGTGCGATTCTCCGCCGGCTTCCGCGACCGCCATGACCTCACCGTCAATGAATTCGACGCGCTCATCAACACTCCGCCGGACGAGCAGATCCGCCAGCGCGATCTGCTCCAGCTCATGGTGCTCAGTCGCAGCGCCCTCAGCCGTCTGCTCCGCCGGCTCGAAGCCCGCGGTCTCGTCACACAGACCCCGGATCCCGAGGACCAGCGCGGGGTGCTCGTCGAACTCACCGAGAAGGGCTTCGCTCTCCGCGACGAGGCGGCGCAGACGAACGCTGAGATCATCCTCGACGGGTTCTCCGGGCTCACCGACGCCGAAGCCGATCAGCTCTTCGCGCTCGTCAGCAAACTCAAACCGCTCAAGCCGCTGGCGACTGCTCCGGAGTGAGCCAGCGCCTCGGCGCCGCACCCGCGCCAAGCTGAGGCGCCGCGAGAAACCGGCGCCTCAGGCGGCGGTCCCAGCTGTTCAGGCGGCGTCGAAGGGGCGGTTGCCGTCGCCCATGTCCGGGTCGGGCAGCTTCGACTCGGGGTCGACGAGTCCGACCGCGAGTCCGTCGAGGGTGAGCCGGCGCATCGCCTCGAGCACCATGCGACGGCCCACATCGGTGAACGCGTCGACCCGGCTGACGTCGACGACCACGGTGCCCGACGGCGGGGCGGTGCCGTCGAGTTCGTAAAGGATCGCCTCGGCGCCGCTGAAGTTCACGGTGCCCTGCAGGTCGACGGTTGTCGTGTCCCCCTCCGTGCGGATCTCGCGCAGCGCCCGCGATCCCGTCGTCTCGACCTCCATGAGGTGGAAGCCCATGTCCTTGGACATCCGGCTGAAGAGTTCGACGCCGCGCACACTGTTGCCGTGCTCGTCGAGCCGCGGGGAGAACGCCCCGAGTCCGACCTGGCCGGGCAGTGCGCCGAGAAGGCCGCCGGCGACCCCGCTCTTCGCGGGGATCCCGACATCGCTGAACCACGAGCCGGCCGCGTCGTACATGCCCGCCGCCGCCATCGCCGACAGCGTCTGCCGGGCCACGGGCTTCGCGATCACCCGTTCGCCGGTGACCGGTTGGACTCCGCCGGTGGCCAGGGTTGCGGCCATCGTCGCGATGTCGGAGACCGTGACGAGGATCGAGCACTGCGCCGTGTAGCCCTCGACCGCCTCGTGGGCGTCGTCCTCGATGATTCCGTAGTTGTGGAGCATGTGCGCGATCGACAGGTTCCGGTCGGCGGTCTCGAGTTCCGATTCGTAGATCGTCTCGTCGATGCGCAGCTGCCGGCCGGCCAGCGTCGAGAAGAACGCGAGCGCCCGTTCGACCCGCTGATCCCGGCTCGCTCCCTCGCCGACGAGGAGGCTGTGGGCGGTGATCGCGCCGGCGTTGATCATCGCGTTCTTCGGCCGGTAGGTGCCCGTCTCCAGCGAGAGCTCGTTGAACGCCTCACCCGAGGGTTCGATGTCGATGCGGCCGTCGACGAAGGTCGCGCCCCGGTCGGTCAGCGCCGCCGCGTAGGCGAAGGGCTTCGACATCGACTGGATGGTGAACTCGACGTCGCTGTCGCCGGCGGCGTACGTGCGCCCCTCGACCGTCGTCAGGGCGACGGCCAGACGGTCGGGATCGGCCGAGGCGAGTCCGGGGATGTAGTCCGCGACGGCGCCGCGGTCGTCGTCGCGCAGGTCGTCGAGGATCTCGTTGAGGTAGTCGGGAATGGGAGTGCGCATGGGTCTGCCTCTCTGCGATTTCGGCCCGGCGGGCCGCCTCTGGACGCAACCTTACATGTGTGGGATTGTTGAGATCGCAACGACTTCGACGCCCTTCCCGCGCCGAGGTGGGACCCGGTCCCGCACCATGTGACCCCTGGTGGCACTATAGAGGCAACCTCGGTCGGGTCGACGCTCGGCGGGGGAGGATCTGTCGGAGCAGGCAGGAGTGGAGGTGTCCATGAGCAACGTCGAGACCCGCCCGGACCAGGTGGTCTGCCGGTCAGGTGGCTTGCCGGGTCCGCAGTGCGATCAGCAGGGCCGGGCTCCTGTCGAGATCATCACCGCCCGTGACGTTCCGCTCGGCGGACCGCGGGCGATGACCGTCCGCCGCACGCTGCCGCAGCGGCAGCGCTCCCTCATCGGTCCGTGGTGCTTCGTCGACCACTACGGTCCCGAGGACGTCTCCCGCACCGGCGGGATGGACGTCGCCCCGCACCCGCACACCGGGCTGCAGACCGTGAGCTGGCTCTTCGAGGGCGCCATCCAGCACATCGACTCCGGCGGCAATGCCGGGCTCGTGCTGCCCGGCGAGGTCAACCTCATGACCGCCGGTCGCGGCATCTGCCACTCCGAGGTCTCGACGGAGGAGACGACGACCCTCCACGGCGTCCAGCTGTGGCTGGCACTGCCTGACTCCTCACGGCACCAGAAGGAGCGCGCATTCGAGCACTACGCCCCGGAGGTCAGAGCCTTCGACGGCGGGGAGCTCCTCGTCTTCCTCGGCGAACTGTGGGGCGAGTCGTCCCCGGTGACGACGCATTCGCCCCTCCTCGGCGCGGAGATCCGGCTGAACCCAGGGGCGAGCATCGATCTGCCGGTCAACCCCGAGTTCGAGCACGGCCTCCTCGTCGACGCCGGCGACGTCGCGCTCGAGAACGTCGCCCTTCCGGTCGCCGCGATCGGCTACACCGGGGTCGGGCTGAATGAGCTGCGCATCGCCAACCGCGGTGGGACACCGGCCCGCCTCGTCCTCCTCGGCGGAGAGCCGTTCACCGAGGAGATCGTCATGTGGTGGAACTTCGTGGGCCGCAGCCATGAGGAAATCGTCGAATACCGGCAGGAGTGGCAGGACCATTCGGACCGCTTCGGCGTCGTCGAGGGATACGTCGGTCGCGGCGGGCCCGGTCGCAATGCCGAGGGCCTCGGCAGGCTGCCTGCCCCCGACCTGCCCGAGACCCCGATCCCGGCCCGGAAGAACCCGCCGCCCCAGGTTCAGGGTGGGGAGGACGAGACGTACGAGGAGACGCAGTTCTGAGCGGCTGAGCGCCCACACCATCCCGATCCCCTGACCACAGACCAGCCGACCACCCACCCCGCACCACCGACACAAGGAGAAGAACGATGAACGATGCACTCAAGGACTCCACCGGAGAAGACGTCACCGTCGAACTCGACGAGGCGGGTCTCGCCTACGACATCAAGGTCGCTGACGGGGAGGTCGCCGGTCGGGCGCACTACCTCGTGGGAGCGAAGGACCCCAACGAGCGGATCTTCTATCACACGACCGTCGACTCGAAGTTCGGCGGCCGCGGACTCTCGAAGATCCTCGTCAACGAGGCGCTCAAGGACGCCCGGGAGAAGGGCGAGACCGTCGTCGCGATCTGCCCGCTCTTCGTCAAGAAGCTGCAGGAGTCCGGCGATGAGTACATCGCCGAGGGCGGCAAGATCCGCAACCCCACGGGCGCGGATTTCGATCAGGTCAAGCAAGAGGCCTGAGCGCAGCGGAATGCACGCGAACAGACCCTTCATCGACAAGGCCAATCCCGAGATCTACAAGGCTGCCGTCGCCGCTGCGCAGGCGACCCGGAAGGCGGCGGTGGCCGCGGGCCTCGACGTCGCGCTCATCGAGCTCGTCAACTCCCGTGTGTCGCAGATGAACAGGTGCCACACGTGCCTGAGCATCCACGTGCCCGCTGCGCGGAAGGCCGGGGTCGACCAGCTCAAACTCGACATCCTCTCCGCGTGGCGGCATGCGGAGATCTTCAGTGATGTCGAGCGGTCGGCCCTCCTCCTCGCGGAGTCGCTGACGGACCTCAGCGTCCCGGTCGACCACGAAGCGGTCGCCGCCGAGGTGGGGCAGCATCTGAGCACGGAGCAGATCTCAGCGATCGAATGGGTCGTCACGCTCATCAACGCGTTCAACCGCATCTCGATCGCGAGCAACCATCCCACCGTCGGGGGCAAGCAGCTCGCGGCGATGCTCGCCGCCGGGGGCGGGGCGCCGCCGAGCTCCGGCGGGACGAAGGCCGCGGACGACTGACCCGCGCAAGACTGACCTGAGCACGCCTGACGCGCTCAGCCTTTGAGACCGTCGGGGCACCGACGGTCGCCTCCGGGCACACTGATGGTCGCACCTCGGCGCATTGCCGGCCGAGGGGCGACCGATCTGTGCCGACCTGAGGAAAGTCACGAGAGAATGCCAGCCGAACCGACACCGCCGTCGACCACCGAGCCCGCGACCGCCTCGGCGCCGGTGAACCTGACCGCACGCCTGCGGCTCATCGGACCGGGGATCGTGCTCGCGCTCGCGAGCGTCGGGGCCTCGGACATGATCACGACGATGAACTCCGGGGCCGAGTACGGTCTGGCCCTCATCTGGGTCTTCACGGTCGGGATCGCCCTGAAGTTCGTCCTCTCCGAGGCGGTGTCGCGGCTGCAGATGAGCGGTGACCGGTCGCTGCTCTCCCACCTCACTCGGTTCGGGGGACGACTGTTCCCCGCGCTCTTCCTCATCGCCGAACTCCTCGTCGGACTCTTCTTCGGCGCCGGCGTCGTCGCCGTGAGCGCGAACATCCTCCAGGCGATCTTCCCCGTCCTGCCGTTCTGGCCGACGGCGATCGTCGTCCTCCTCTCCGCGGCGATCCTTGTGGGGATCGGCCGCTACGGCATCGTCGAGAAGGCGATGATGGGCTTCGGGATCATCATGTTCTTCGGGATCATCGCCCTCGCATTCTCCGTCTTCCAAGGTCAGGGTGCCCAGGAGATCGCTGCGGAGACGATCGTGCCGGTCTTCCCGCAGGCCTCGATCATCACGGTGATGTCGCTCATCGGCGGGGTCGGCGGGGCGACGGGGATCCTCGCGTACTCGTTCTGGATCCGGGAGAAGTCGTGGCGCAGTGCCGACTGGAAGCCCGTCGTCCGCCTCGACCTGCTCATCAGCTACGGTCTCGTGTTCGTCTTCGCCGTCGCGATGAGCGCAGTGGGCGCGTTCATCCTCTACGGTCAGGGCTTCACGATCGCCGACAACGACGCCCTCTTCGCGATCGCCGACAGTCTCATCGCCTCGATCGGGGATGTCGGGCGGCTGATCTTCCTGCTCAGCTTCCTCGCCGTCGTCTACACGAGCGTGCTCGGCGGGTTCTCCGGCATCGCCTATGTCACCGCCGACTGCATCCGCGTGCTCCGCCGCTACCCGCACCAGGACGAGGCGCGGTTCGAGATGGCGGCGACGTCGATCGAGTTCCGCGTCGTCCTCGTCTACCTCAGCGTCGCGACGCTCATCATCATGGGCCTCGGCAGGCCCGTCACCCTCGTCCTCGTCTACGCTGCGATCAGCGCGTTCATCCTCCCCGTGCTCGCGCTCGCCCTCCTCGTCATCCTCAACCGCTCGTCGGTGCCGGTCTCCCTGCGCAACAGCTGGTGGTCGAACGTGCTGCTGGCCGTGTGCCTCGGCCTCTTCGGGTTCCTCGCCGTCCTCCAGGTCATCGAGTCCGTGTCGGGGTTCGTGGGGTAGGGCGGTGGGCGGTGCGTGGTCGGTGCGAAGGCTGACCGCGCCGAGGTGGGGCGCCGTCCCGTCATCCGCCGAGGTGGTGCGCGCTGAGGCCGGAACGACGAGAATCGTCTTATGGCTGTCAGCGCTGAAGAGCAGATGATGATCGACACGGTTGCGAAGTTCATCGACGACGACGTCAGACCGCACGTCAATCGGGTCGAGCACGCCGATGAGTATCCCGAGGCGTGGATCCAGACGATGAAGGACATGGGCATCTTCGGGCTCGCGATCGCTGAGCGTGGGGTGCGGGGAAGGTCTCGACGGAGGCGTACGCGCTCATCACTCAGGAGCTCGCGCGCGGGTGGATGTCGCTGGCTGGGGCGATGGGTGGCCACACCGTCGTCGCGAAGCTCATCGCTGACTTCGGCACCGACGCGCAGAAGGAGACTTACCTGCCGCGGATGGCGACGGGGGAGCTGCGCGCGACGATGGCGCTGACCGAACCCGGCGGCGGCTCCGATCTCCAGGCGATCCGGACGACGGCGGTGCGCGAAGGCGACGACTACGTCATTTCGGGTTCGAAGACGTGGATCACCAACGCCCGCCGTTCCGACCTCATCGCGCTCCTGTGCAAGACCGATTCCCACGCCGAGCCACGGCATGCTGGAATCTCGATCATCCTCGTCGAGAAGGGCGAGGGCTTCACGATCTCGAGGGATCTGTCGAAGCTCGGATACAAGGGCGTTGAGACGTGCGAGCTCCTCTTCGACGGTCTGCGTCAGCCGCGCACGCAGCTGCTCGGCGACACCGAGTGCCGCGGCTTCAAGCAGATGATGAAGGGGCTTGAGATCGGCCGCATCCAGGTGGCGTCGCGTTCGCTCGGGGTCGCGCAGGCCGCGCTCGATGACGCCGTGAAGTACGCGCAGGAGCGGGAGTCGATGGGCAAGCCGATCTGGCGGCATCAGGCGGTGGGCAATCGGCTCGCGGAGATGGCGACGAAGCTCGAGGCCGCTCGTCAGCTCGTCCTTCACGCCGCACGGACCTTCGACTCCGGGGTGCGAGTCGACATGGAGGCGGGAATGGCGAAGCACTTCGCCTCGGAGATGGCCGCCGAGGTGGCCCTCGACGCGATCCGCGTCCACGGCGGGTACGGGTATTCGACCGAGTTCGACGTCGAACGCTACTACCGGGACGCGCCGCTGATGATCGTCGGGGAGGGGACGAATGAGATCCAGTTGGGTGTCATCGCCAAGCAGCTCATCGAAAGGAACCGGGTGTGACGGTGGATCTCCAGGAGTGGGTCGGACGGACGAAGATCGAGGAGGATGTCGCCTCGGGGGAGCGGGCTCGGAGGCTGGCCGTGCTGCTCGGGGACGAGGCAGCGGCCGAGCCGGCGGTGCTGTTCCCGCTCGGGCACTGGCTCCAGTTCCCCGAGGACGATGTGCCGATGAGTGAGCTCGGCGATGACGGCCATGCGCTGCTCGGCGGGTTCATGCCGCCGGTGGGACTGACGCGGCGGATGTGGGCAGGCAGCGCGCTCGAGTTCCACAGCCCGATCCGCCCCGGGCAGGCGCTGGCGCGGACGTCGACGATCGAATCGGTGACGGAGAAGGCCGGGCGCAGAGGGCCGCTGTGCTTCGTCGTGGTCCGGCACGAAATCAGCGCAGACGGCACGCTGGCGACCATCGACCGACACACGATCGTCTACCGGGAGGGAACCGCACCTCGGGGAGGAACGCCAGACGGGGGACGCAGCCAGGCGGAATCGGCGGCTGCGGCGCCGCGGTCGCACACCTCGGCGCCGGAGGGATGGGACTGGGTTCGGACGGTGCGACCCGATGAGGTCATGCTCTTCCGGTACTCGGCCCTGACGTTCAACTCGCACCGCATCCACTACGACCACCCCTATGTCACCGGGGTGGAGGGCTACCCCGGACTCATCGTCCACGGCCCGCTCACGGCGACGTTCCTCCTCGACGCGTTTCTGCGGAACCACCCCAACACTGAGGTGACGGGGTATGCGTTCACCGCGAAGTCGCCGGTGTTCGTCAACGAGCAGATCCACCTCGTCGGACGGAAAGCGGAGGAGGGGCGGTACGAGCTCGAAGCTGTCGGCCCGGGCGGAGTGACGGTGATGACTGCAGGGGTGACAGCGGGGGAACGACGGTGATGGATCAGTCCGCCGCTTCGATGAGTTCGACGATCTCCGTGTAGCCGCGATCAGCGGCGAGGTCGCGCGGAGACGTGTCGTCACCGTCGGGGATCGTGACGTCGGCGCCGCCTTCGATGAGCAATCGCACGATTTCGATCTGGTTCGTGGTGCCGTCGCCATGACGATTGCCTCGTTCAGACTCAGCCGACGAAGTACTTGTGTCAATGAACGGCTAGAGGCGGGCTCTTTGAAACGTTCAGCCCCGCGATGATCCAGAGCGGAATCGAGTACACCTTCAGGCCCTGAGAGACCCAACATCAGTATGCTGAGCATGTCGTAACCCAAATCTCTAGGAGCACTGGCAATGAAGAAGGAAATATTCGTCGTTGGCGCGGTAGTAGTCGATGACGGCAAGGTCCTCTCTGCGCAACGTAGCCCCGCAATGTCTCTCTCCGGCATGTGGGAGTTTCCTGGTGGGAAGATTGAAGCCGGGGAGACGCCGCCAGCAGCACTGGTACGTGAAATGCGCGAAGAGCTCCTCTGCACCGTCGAGGTAGGTGCTCAAGTGGCCTCTACAAGGCACGAGTACGACTTTGGGTTTGTCACTCTGACTACGTACTACTCGAAGTTGATCGAAGGAACGCCTCAGCTGACTGAGCACTCGGAGATTCGCTGGATCCCCGTTAGCGACCTGGACTCCGTGACTTGGGCACCGGCAGACGTCCCTGCAGTTCATCAAATCAAGAGTGACTTCGAAGTATTGGATCCCCAGCGGTGACGCCCGCCTTGCCTGACCATGTTCGGCGCGACACAACCTTCGGCTTTCTCGACAAATCCGCCGAATCCGACCGCCTGTTTAATCCAGTGCTCGTATCAAACACTGATACGAATACGATGTATAAGGCGATCTTAGATGAGCTTCGCCGATCGACGAGCTTCATATTTTCGGTTGCATTCGTCAGCGCAGACGCCATTGCATCCCTGAAGCAAGCACTGATTGACTTCGATGGTCAAGGCAAAATCATCACCTCTACCTACCTAGGCTTCAACTCCCCAGAAACATTCCGGGAGCTCGAAAATCTCACCGATCTTGGTGTCGAAACCCACGTATTCGATAACGACAACCAAGGGTTTCATCCAAAAGGATTCATCTTCAATCAAGAATTCGGCACGACAGCGATAATCGGCAGTTCAAACTTAACGTCGCGTGCCCTCAAATCCAATCATGAATGGAATCTAAGGTTCTCGGCTCTCCCCGACGGAGATATTGTCGATCAGCTACATGGGGCAATTGGTTCTCAGCTACGTGCATCTGTCCCGCTGACCCGTGAGTGGATACAAGCTTATGAAGATCAGTACGTGGCGCCTGAAGATCGTAAGACGATCCACGTTTCAACCGGGTCCCCGGCAGACGCCAACGAGATAATACGACCGAATGCGATGCAAGAAGAAGCCCTGGAGGAGATCGCGAAAGTTCGTGCTGCGGGCGAGAAAAAGGCGCTCGTCGTGTCGGCCACGGGTACCGGAAAAACGATCCTTGCCGCGCTCGACGTTAAAGCAGTGAACCCAGAAAGGACACTCTTTGTCGTTCATCGAGAACAAATTCTTGATCGTGCGATAGAAGAGTTCACGAAAGTCCTTGATCTTAGCCCGAACGACATCGGAAAGTACGTCGGTTCGTATAAGGAAATAGACCGGAAGTTCGTGTTCGCCACTGTCCAGTCGCTTGGATCCATGGCGAAATTACAAAATTTGGACCGGAATCATTTTGACTACATACTGATCGACGAGGTGCATCGCGCTGGCGCGCAGATGCATCGGAACATCATGGAATATTTTCAGCCCAATTTTATGCTGGGAATAACAGCCACTCCAGAACGAACCGATGATTTCAATGTATACAGTCTCTTCGATTTCAATGTGCCATACGAAATACGCTTACAGAAGGCACTCGACGAGAATATGCTTGCCCCATTTCATTATTATGGGATCACGGACTTCGAACTGAACGGGCAGATGATATCCGACGCATCAGTTCTCAGAGATCTCGTATCTGAGGAGCGCGTCACTCATCTAGTAGACGCAATTGAAATCTACGGACATGCGGGGGTCGCCGTTAAGGGTCTGATTTTCTGCAGTCGAAAAGAAGAGGCTACAGAACTATCTCGCCTCCTCAACGAGCGTGAGATCCATGGAAAGCTACTCAGGACACGAGCGTTGACTGGGGATGACCCGGTCGCCTTGCGCGAGTCGGTCGTAGATCAACTTGAGGCGGGCCATCTTGATTACATCCTCACTGTTGATGTGTTCAATGAAGGCATCGACATTCGGTCTGTTAACCAGGTGATTATGCTTCGGCAAACGAAGTCTAGCATTGTATTTACCCAGCAACTGGGACGAGGATTAAGGAAGTCTGACGGGAAGAGTCACCTCATAGTAATCGACTTCATTGGCAATTATGCTAACAATTACATGGTGCCGATTGCGCTTTTTGGAGATAGCAGCCTCAACAAGGAATCGCTTCGTAAGAACATGATTGACGCACAAGAGGCCGGCGTAGTTGCGGGGCTCTCGAGTGTCAATTTTGACCCAATTGCGAAAGAGCGAATTTTTGAGTCAATCGCTAGTACAAAGCTCGATAGCATGAAGAATCTGAAGGCTACTTTCCGGGACATACAGTCGCGGCTCGGCACGACCCCCAGATTGATTGATTTCGCCCGATTTGATGTTGTGGATCCTGTTGTGCTCGCTGGCGCCAGGGGAAATTATTGGAGCCTCCTCCAGGCGTTCAAGGCCGTCGGTGTTGGGCCATCTGAAATTCAATCGAAAGCTTTAACGTTCATAAGCGCTGAGTTTCTCAACGGTAAGCGGCCTCACGAACTTCTGATCCTTGAAAGTCTTATTCGTGACCGGAGTCCGATAAGTGCCGGTGCGTGCGTTGAGCTTTTGAAACGAGCGGGCGTAGACGCCGAAACGCTGACTTTGACGTCACTCGAACGAATATTCAATATGGATTTCTTCACCACGCCTGAGCGTGCGAAGTATGGACCGCCCATCGTTGATTGGGTAGATTCAGAGATCTCTTTGGCTCCCTGGTTCAGTGAGTTGCTCGACAGTTCGCACGAATTTAGTGCACAGGTTGATGATTTAGTCGAGACGGGGTTGTTTTTAGCTCGACATCGTTATTATTGGAACGGGTATTTAGAGCTCGGAAAAATGTACTCGCGTAAAGATGTATGCCGCCTTCTCAAGTGGAAGAATAACGAGCAGGGAACAATTTTCGGGTACAAGCTTGACGCCTATACAAATACTTGCCCAATTTTTGTGACTTATCACAAGAATGACGATATTTCGGCAAGCACCTCATACGGCGATACGTTCATTAACGAGAGTACGCTGCATTGGTTTAGTAAAAGTCGCAAAACTCTTCAGAGCCCCGATGTTGCAAGTATTTTATCGAATAAGTTTGAGTTGCATCTATTCGCTAAAAAGGATGACGCTGAGGGTACGGATTTTTACTATTTGGGCCGCGCAAAGTCTTCTAATCCTGAGCAGGCCACCATGCCTGGAGAGGAACCTGGCTCTGCACTCAACGTCGTCACTATGAATTTGGACATGGAGTCTCCAGTGGAGTCGGCTTTGTATGACTACTTGACACAGGGCGGTTCGATTCGTGTCGGGGATCATTCCGATTCTCGAGATCAATCCGAAGCGCAAAGCTCAGTATTGCCCGAGCGACTTTTCTGATTGCCGCTACACACATGCCGTGTGCAGGGACGCGTTCAGTGGACGTGAAACTTCCTGCTCGTCCGCCGTGTCCATGCCGAATGCAACGATGGAGCTATGGACGAATACAGGTTTCGGCCGGCCTCCGAGTTGCTGGGTTACACCCGGCTGTCGCCACCGAGACCCGGCGCCGAGTTGATCGACGTGACTCTTGGAGTCGATTCGCGTGCGCTGTGTACGTGGTTCGCGGGCACGGGCGACGGTTTTGATGCGCCTCCTGCGGATGTCGCAGCCGGACATCTTCGGCCTGCGGCCGATCCAGTCACCGTCACTCTCCAGGACAAGGAGGCTGGGGTTGTCCAAGTATGGGACATTCCGAATCCGGTGGTAGGTGCGTCCTACCGTGTACTGCCTGATGGTCACCTTCTCGCTTTCTCTGGGTACTCAGCGTATTACGAGCACGCGCAGAAGAACGCGTTGATTTACAACCGTCATGGTGCAATTGTTTCGTTGGATTCAATCGGGGTGGAGGTCACCGATGTTCGCACAACGGTGAACGGAGCTATCTGGATTGCTCACGATCGGGTCGAAGAAGGCGATCACTGGCGAGACGACTACGGCCTCGAGCGGTTTTCGGCCGACCTCGAGCTTCAGTGGAGAGCGGGCGAGGATGCCCAGGTCTACGCTGGACCCATGTCCGTGCTCGGTGACGACGTGGTCTTCTACGATAATGAGCACGATGCCCCATATTGTTCGGCGACTAGAAGTTGGTTGAGCCATCCGCCCGACGCCTCAGGATGGATACTTCATGATCCTGTGCGTTCCCAATGGGGAATCGTCGACGACGCTCCGCAAGACGGGGGCGACGTCTCCTCAAAAGAAATTGAGGTGACGCTGGGATGGGGCGATTGCGTTGGCGAGTGGAAACCATACTCGAAAGGATCTATCGTCCTTCCATTGGCTTCAGCACTTGAACGCACCCAAGTCGAATGTGACGCTTCTTCAGTCAACGTCTGGGTCGGCCAACGATGGTATTCGCTCTCACTGAACGACTTATTCAACGACAGCATCAGAACCACACCACCGAGGTTGCCTGATATTGCGTCAGAAGATCGCGGTGAGCCGCAGTGAGCTTCGATCGAGTGCGCGTCGACTTCGGCCAGAGTATTCGTCTGAGAGTTCCTCCGATGAGTGATCCGTATCCGAGGCTGTCCCTGGACCTGGTAGACGTCACTGCGGGACCGCGGGGAACGCTCCTTGCAATTTGGTGCGACGCCGTGGAACGACGCGAGTTGACCCGACCAGCGGCTCGTCGGGTCGCAGCGGCAGAGGCAACCAGCCTTCATTTGGAGGTAGTCGTTCAATATGCCCCCAATGGCGAACTCGTCGCCCAGTGGGAGATCTGGACCACCGCCGTCATGCTCGAGTATCGGCCGCTGGCTGAAGGCCGACTGCTGGGATACAGCCGGTGTTCGAGCGATGTCGACAATGTCTTCATCTATGACACTGATGGAACCGTCCGGTCGTCTGGGCGACTCGCCCAGGGGATCATCGACGTGGCCGTGCTCGACAACGAAGCAATGCTCGTCGCCTACGACCGATACTTCACAGATGATCTTGGCGCGGTGCTTGGGCTCGCAATGTATACACCGAATCTCGAACGAATGGACGTCGGAGACGGATCCGGCTATTTGCCTTCTCAGCTCACGGTGTCCGGTGACGCGGTGCAATTCTGGGACCGCAACAGCTCTCTGATCATCTCCTCTGAACGAGGGAAACCCATCTGGCCCGACCAGACTCAGCGATTCTTCGGTCCGTTGGAACCTGAATGGGTGCTTCACTCATTCGGAGCCGAGCGGTGGGCTCTCGTCGGGAGTGTGTCTTCGAGTTCGATTTCCGTCATCCTCGGGGTCGTTGAAGGTGGCCTTTGGCAGAGTGTCGGCGAGCTGTTGATCGATAAGCGGTCGTCATCGAACCATCGCGGGGAAGTGGTCAGTTGCAACGGCAGCACCCTCCACTATTGCATTGGTCGTCAGTGGCACACCTTGTCCATTGATGATCTTTTCGAAGAGTGGGAGAGCGAGCAGGCGCTCAAGCCATGAAATGACTCTGTTACCGCTCCCGCAGCTCGAGTGCCTCCCACGCGAACGTAGCCACCCAGTGCGACGACATGTACTCATCGGACACGGCAGCCTCAAACCCCGGTGCCATGAGCGCATCGACACGGGTCAGCATGCCTTTGGCCAGAGAATCGAGGTCGGACCTGTCATGGCGTTGGGCGATCTTCTCGAGCTGTGGGGCGAGGCGCATGATCGATGCCGCGACCGACAACCCCAAGCCATAGAGGTGGCTCTGCTGGCCGTCGGTGGGGTCGAGCACCTCGACCGGTGAGAGCGCGGGCGATTCGGGGGACAGCTCCGAGAGGAACGCCGGCAGCCACACGGCGAGCTCATCCTCGGTGAGGATCTCCGACATCAGGTCAGCTTCACACAGTCCTGCCGAGAGGAAGTCCTGACCGCTGCGCTCCTGACGGAAGTTCCAGTCCTTGTCCTCGGCATAGAAGCGTCGCGTCGCACCTGCGATGACCTCGACGACGTTCCGACGGCCCTGTGCGCGAGCGCCGAGGAGGATCCGACGCAGGCCGAACGCTGTGTTGGAATGCACCCCGTGCCGAACAGGCTCTGGAACATTGGGCAGCCACGCGACCACGAGATCGAACACCGTGTCCGCGAGAATTTGCGCGCCCTCAGTCAAGTCCCGCAGCTGCGGGTCCGAGCTGATCCGCAGCGCCTCGACGAGTTCGACCGCCCACGCCCATCCGTACGGCCGTTCCCACCCCGGATGGTCACGCAGGAACGCGGCCTCCGCAGTGAGTTTCACGGCACTGAGGTGCAGCTGCAGCAGCTCGATCGCCTCGTCGCGCCACGGCGCGTCCTGCGCCGCCTCGGTGTCGAGGAGTTTGACGAGCAGATAGTGCATGTGAACGCTCGAGTGCCAGTCGAACGAGTTCGCGAACGCGGGGTGCTTCTCGCTCGCGGGCACGATGTCGGCGAGGCTGTTCGCCACGTGATGCGCCGCGTAGGGATAGTCCTGCGTGATGTTCGTCAGCGCGACCTGCGCGAACGGATGAACGAAATCGGCGGGTGCAGTCATGCGTGAGTCCTCTTCGGCTGGGGTAATCCAACAGTAGTCGAGTGAAGTCGCATCATCCGACCAGACCGGCAAGCGTCGTTGACGTGAAACAGCCCCTCCGCCGAGGCGGTCGGACGTAAGCTGGTCCCCAACGGTTCGACCGCCCACCGAGAGGACGCTGCCATGACGAGTTCGCCCGCAGGGAGCCCTGCTGTCCAGGCTGTGTCCCTCCTCGAGGTTCGGGCATGACCGCGAGCACGGGCGGCGTCGACACGGAGGCCCACAAGGCCGCCGGCGGCAGCTGGCTCACCGTCATCATCGCCTTCGCGGCGAACCTCGCCGTCGCGATCGCGAAGACGATCGCCGCCGGCATGACCGGGTCGGCAGCCCTCGTCGCCGAGGCGGCCCACTCCTGGGCCGATGCCGGCAACGAAGTGTTCCTCCTCATCGCCGAACGCAAATCCTCCCGCCCCGCCGATGCCAAACATCCCCTCGGCTTCGGACGCGAGGCCTACGTGTGGTCGATGTTCGCGGCGTTCGGCATCTTCACGGTCGGCTCCGCCGTCTCGATCTGGCACGGGTTCCAGTCGCTGTTCTCCCACGAATCCAACGACAGCAACTATCTCGTCGGGTACATTGTGCTCGCGATCTCGTTCGTCCTCGAAGGATTCTCCTTCCTGCAGTCGGTGCGCCAGGCCAGAGGCCGGGCCGCGGAGCTGCGGCAGCCGGTCCTCCGCTATGTGCTCAAGGGCTCCAACCCGACGCTGCGGGCGGTCTTCGCCGAGGATGCCGCGGCCCTCATCGGACTCGTCATCGCGTTCCTCGCCATGTTCCTCCACCAGATCACCGGCATCGCCGCCTTCGACGCGATCGGTTCGATCCTCGTCGGCATCCTCCTCGGCATCGTCGCGATCGTCCTCATCGACCGCAACCGCCGCTACCTCGTCGGCGAGAACGTCACCCCGCGCATCCGCGACATGATCCTCCGCGCCCTCCTCGAGGACGAGGACATCGTCGAGGTCACCTACCTCCACGTCGAATTCGTCGGCTCGGGCAAGGTCTACGTCGTCGCCGCCGTCGACCTCGTCGGCGATGCGAAGGAGAGCCAGCTCGCGGTGCGCTTGCGCACCGTCGAACGTCACCTCGAGGAGAACCCCATGGTCCAGGAGGTCGTCCTCACCCCGTCGGCTCCCGGGGAGAAGCCGCTCGTGCCGCTGACGGATGTCTGAGCACACATCTTCCAGAATGGCTGGAATTGCTCTATAGCATGTAGCTATATTGGCTTCATGGGACGGTTCGACTCCGACGACGCACGCGATCTCATCCGGACTGCTCGGCTCGACGCTGGGTTGACGCAGGCAGAGCTCGCCGAACGCGCTGGTATGCGTCAGCCGACGATTGCCCAGATCGAATCGGGCAGTCGGAAGATCTCTCCGGAGACGCTCGAACGGATCCTGCAGGCAGCTGACTATCGACCGGCGCTCGCGCTCGAACGTGTCGTCAGTCAGGTTCGGGACATCGCGGCGGAACTCGGCCTGCGCAACGTCAGGGTGTTCGGGTCGGTGGCACGCAACGAAGACGGCTATGACAGCGATATCGACCTCGTCGTCTCCGCCGACGATGGGGTGGACCTGTTCGATCTGGCGTATTTCGGTGAGCGGGTCCGCCAGATCACCGGCTTCCCCGTTGACGTCGTCGTCGACAACGGGCCCGTGCCACCGGGCTGGGACGTGTTGCGTGAGGCGGTTCCGGTATGACCGGCTCCGACTCGTCCAGGGATGATTACTCGGCCGGGCGGCGCCGCAGCCGACGGAATAATCCGAACTTCGACCGTGAGAGCATTCGGGAGGAGCTGACTCGAATCCTCCAACGCGCACAGGCCGTCGCCTCGACCCCGCGCCATGAGTTCGTCGATGGTGCGCCGTCCTACGATGTCGCGAGTATGGTGATCATTCGTCTGGCCTCATTGACTGAACGTGCAGAATTCGCTCCGTGGCTTGACGAGTTGACCCCGATGGAGGTCACCGCGATCAGGGCGACCCGGAACATTGCTGCCCACGCCGGGTATGCGCCAATGAACAACGAGGTCTTCTGGAATGCTGTGACGGTTCGTGTTCCGGAGATCATCGGCCGTCTGCTCAAGCGCTGAAGTTCGCACGATGTTCCCTCCTGACCCTCACCCGTCGAAGAGATCCCGGATGTCGTCTGCGGTGATCTCCCGGCTGAACGCCTGCCCGTCCCCGCCCGACGGCCCGCCTAGCAACGCCGCCGGCCCCGACGCCCCCGAGCCCGACGCCGGCCCGGACCTCGCCTCGTCGCCTTCACTCATCAGCGAATCGAAGAGCTCCGCCTTCTTCCGCTGCAGCCCGAGCACCTTCTCCTCGATCGTGCCCTCGGTGACATAGCGGTAGACGATGACGTGCTTCGTCTGCCCGATGCGATGCGCACGGTCGATCGCCTGATTCTCCGCCGCCGGATTCCACCACGGATCCATGAGGAAGACGTAGTCCGCCTCGGTGAGGGTGAGACCGAACCCGCCGGCCTTGAGACTGATGAGGAACACCGGCGCCGCCCCCGCGCGGAACGATTCGACGACCTCGGCGCGATTGCGGGTCGACCCATCGAGCATGACGGAGGGGACACCGCGACGATCGAGCTCCTCGGCGACATGATCGAGGAACGACGTGAACTGACTGAACACGATCGACCGATGCCCTTCGGCAATGACCTCGTCGAGGTGGTCGAGGAGCGCAGTGAGCTTGCTCGAGGGCACCTCGGCGTGCTCGGCATCGACGATGCGCGGATCGAGCGCGAGCATCCGCAGCAGGGTCAGTGACCGGAAGACGATGAACCGCTGCCGGTCGTAGTCGGATTCGATGAAGCCGAGGATCTTCTTCCGCTCCTTCTGCAGGATCCGATCGTAGAGCTTCCGGTGCGCGGCCGAGAGCTCGACGGTGATGACCTGCTCCTGCTTCTCCGGCAGATCGGCGGCGACGAGGTCCTTCGTCCGGCGCATCATGAACGGCCTGATCCGTCGCTGCAGACGCTGCATCCGCCCCGGATTCTCCCCGCCTTCGATCGGCCGCACGTACTCCTCCTCGAACCGGTGCGGCGAGGGGAAGAGACCGGGCGCGGTGATCGCGAGCAGCGACCAGACGTCGCGCAGCGAATTCTCCAACGGCGTGCCCGTGAGCGCGAGGCGGAACGGTGCCCGCACCGCCTTCGCCGCCTGGTGGACCTGCGAGGACGCGTTCTTGACGAACTGCGCCTCATCGAGGACGAGCCCCGCCCACTCCAGGCCGGCGATCTCGTCCTCATCGAGGCGGAGGATCGCGTACGAGACGACGATGACATCGGCACCGGCGGCCGCCTCGGCGACGGACGTGCCCCGCTTCTTCGTCGACTCACCGACGACGCGGACATCGAGGTCAGGGGTGTGCATCCCGGCCTCCTGAGCCCAGACCGGGACCACCGAGGTGGGGGCGACGACGAGGAACGGCGGCTCCGTGCCGGCGGCCTTGCGACGCGCATGGGCGATGAGCGCGAGCGTCTGCAGGGTCTTGCCGAGCCCCATGTCGTCGGCGAGGATCCCGCCGAGGCGGCACCGGTGCAGCAGTGCGAGCCAGCGGAACCCCTGCACCTGATACGGCCGGAGGGTGACCCCGTTCAGGTGCGGCACCGGGGTGGCGGGAAGCCGGTCGAGCTCGGTGAGGGCCCGCGCGGACTCCCGCCAGGTCACGGCGGGTTCGGCCTCGTCGGCGAGGTCCTCGAACTCCGACCACAGACCGACGTGGAGGCGACTGATCTTCGGGGCGCCCGGTTCCCATTCGGGGATGAGGTCCGCCTCGGCGAGGAGGGCCTTGATCCGGTCGAAGACGGGCCGGTCGAGGGTGAGGAACGTGTCGTCGACGACCTTGATCTTCTTCGCCCCCTTCGCGAGCGCGGTGAAGAGCTTGGCGAAGGGGATCGGCGTGCCGCCCACGGTGATCTGGAAGCCGAGGTCGAACCAGTCGTTCTTCTCCGACTCGACCGACGTGATCTTCACGCTCGGATCGCCGCCGAGCTCACGGTACGGCTGCCGCCTGCCGCGGGTGATGACCGTGACATGGTCGATCTCCTCGAGGCCGGGGAGGATGTTCGCGACGAAATCCGCGGTGTCGGCGTCGTCGAGGTCGACGTCGGTCGGGGTGGTGGGGAACTCGGCCCCAGGGTCGGTCAGCGCGAACCGGGCGAGGTGGGTGCTCACCTCGGCAAGGACCGCGGCTTCGTGCTCGTGGTCCCGACGCTCGTCGCCGAGGCGGTTGTCGCCGAGGCGGTCGACCGGCCGGACCGGGAGCCTGCGACGCGGCCCCGAGTACTCCCAGTACCAGCGCACGCTCAGCCTGTCCGCGGTCCCGAAGGTGAGGAAGAGAACGAGACGGGGGTCCCTGAAGTGCGGAAACGTCACGGAATCATCGGAGCTCACGACCTGCGCGGAGGTGCGCATCAGCGGGTAGTACTCCGCGAAGAACTCCTCGGCCTCGGCGGCGGGAATAGTGATCGGGCCGGGGGAGGAGAAGACCGGCATCGCCGAGGCGGTCGTCGGCGCCGCCGCCGGGGCGAGGGTGACGGTGAAGCCGGAGCGGGTGTCGACGCCGAAGAATCCGTGCGTCCAGATCGGCTTGGCCAACCCCGTGGCGAATTCGCGCTCATCGATCGTCACCTGCGGTTGGACGCGGAGACGACCGGGCACCCGGGCGACGTCGATGAGGGCGTGGGCACTCCGCCCGATGCGGACGTCCATGCCCTGGTTGACGCCGACGAATGCGATCCCGAGTTCGGCCCCGTGGGCGAAGATGTCCCAGATCAGCGGGGTGTGGAAATCGCCGAGGTGGTACGGCGCACCGTCGGGCGTGAAGTCGGTCTTGTCGCGGGTGCGCAGGCCCGCGAGCTGGGAGAACCACTCCTGGTGGCGCGGGTCGACCCCGAACTGCGTCGTCATGCGGTCGATCGTGCGCCACGTCAGCGACTTCTTCACCCAGTTCCCGGACTCGCTGAGGACGAGCGGACGGATCGCCAAGGTCGGGTTCGCCCGCGGACTCACGGCAGTCCGCGTCAGCAGCACCGAGCGCCGCGGTTCGTACCACGTGCGGGGCACGACCTCGATGAGCTCGAATCCGAGGGCCACGGGCGTGTGGTCCTGCGGCTTCACCTCGGCGAAGGAGGCGAACGTCGTGCGCCAATCGGTGTGGACGCTCTCAGACCGCCGAGGCTGCGGCGAAGTCGGACGATCGGTAGGCACGAGCCCATCCTCTCACCCCGGCCTGACACGGGGCCGCTTCTACGGCAGCAGGCCCGTCTCCTGCGCCTCGATGACCGCGGCGTACCGGGTGCGGGCATTGAGCTTCGCCATGAGCGCCTTCATATACGCCTTGACGGTGAGCACGGTGAGACCGAGCGCCTCGGCGACCTCCCGGTTCGTCATGCCCGTCGCCACGAGCGCGAGGACATCGGTCTCCCGCTCGGTCAGCGACACCGGCACCGTCGGCTCACGCTTCTCCGGCATCGCGAGACCCTCGGCGATCTCGCGCAGCTCCCGGCGCAGGCGACCGTCGGTGACCGCGGCACTGAGTGTCCGCAGCTCCCCATGAACGGCGCGGATCCGGGTGAGCAGAGTGCGGGCCGCCTCGGCGTCGCACTCGAGCCGCTGCGCACGGGCGACGATGAGCGCGTGCTCGAGTTCGCGGGCTTCGTCGGTCAAGGTCGAGAGGATGCGGTCGGCGATGACGGCGTCGCTGCGGAACGCGGCATAGAGAACGACGGTAGTCTCACGGTCGACGACGACCGGGGCCGCAGCGATCGCCCGCAGACGCTCAGCCCGGATCACCCCGTCGTAGTGGTGGGAGATCGCTTCCGAGGCGACATAGTCGGCCACGGCCAGAGGCCGCCGCAGGGCGACCGTGCGACCGCCGAGCCCCGCATCGTAGGTCAGCGTGACACCTGGAAGCGCACCGACGGTGGGCCCGAAGAAATGGGAGAGGAGCAGACCGCGGGAGTCGTCGACCACCCCACCGAAGGCGAGGTCGACACCGGTGCCGGTGCGCACGCGATCGAGCGACCGTCGAATGCGCTCGTCGTGCTCCGTGCTCATCGCCGCCCCGTTCTCGCTCCATCGCCTCGGCAGCAGCCACTGCCCACTTCGGAGGGTAGTCAACGATGCGCGCATTGCCTAGTCTCACATCAAACTCTCGCTTCACCGGCGCACGGTACCACGGTGCCGTCGAGACAGGACGATGACGACCGATACTGAGGAGAGCGCAATGAACGAGGCAATGACGACCGGGCAGGTGGACGAGGACGTCGCGGTGGCGCCTGCCCCGTGGCAGGACCATCCCGACATCGTGGCCGAGGTCGAGGAGCTGCGCCGCCGGTTCGCGGGCGCCGATCTCTGCCTCGCCGAGGTGCTCTGTGACAGTCGCCCGGCAGCCGACACCGCGTTCGTCTGCGTCGACGAGCGGCTCGACCCCTACCGCCTCACTTTCGGCGAACTCGCCGATCGCTCAAAACGCCTCGCCGCGCTGCTCCGCGAACTCGGCGTCGGACGCGGATCGCGAGTCGGCGTCCTCATGGAGAAGACGCGGCAGCTGCCGATCGTCCTCATGGCACTCTGGCGCCTCGGCGCGGTCGAAGTCCCCCTGTTCACCGCCTTCGCCGGACCGGCGATCGCGACCCGAGTGACCGGGGCCGATGCCGTGCTCATCGTCGCCGACGCCGCCCAGCAGCCCAAACTCGAGGGCATCGATGTTCCCGTGCTCGGGACGGGTGCCGACCTCGACCGGGCGATCGCTGCGCGTGAACCGCTCGACTCCGCCGAGGCGATCGGCGGGGATGGTCTGTTCCTCCAGCTCTACACCTCCGGCACCACGGGCACTCCCAAGGCCGTGGGGGTGCCGGGCTCCGCGCTCGCCGCGTTCGTCGCCTACATGCGCTACGGTCTCGGCGTCACCGAGGCGACGTGTTCTGGAACGCGGCCGATCCCGGCTGGGCCTACGGCCTCTACTACGGCATCGTCGGACCGCTCGCGATCGGTGTGCCCAACATCCTCTTCGCCGGCGGCTTCGATCCCGCGACGACCGGGCGCCTGCTCGACGAGCTGCAGGTGTCGAACCTCGCGGCCGCGCCCACCATCTACCGGGCTTTGAAGAAGACGGGCATCACCGCTGCCGCACCCCTGCGTGCAGCCTCCTCGGCGGGAGAGCCGCTTACGGCAGACGTCGTCGACTGGGCACCGGGGGCGCTCGGGGTGACGGTGCGCGACCACTGGGGACAGACCGAGCAGGGTATGGCCATCGGCAACGCGTGGGACGAGCGCCTGCGCTCCACGGTCGCCGACCGGTCGATGGGGCAGGCGCTGCCCGGGTTCGTCGCCGGCACGACCGGCGGATCGATCACCCTCTCGGTCGAGGACAGCCCGCTGATGTGGTTCACCGGCTACGTCGACGCCCCGCGCCAGACGGCGGAGCGCTTCACGCCCGACCGCCGGTGGTACTTCACCGGGGATATGGGCCGCGCGGAGGGACCGGACTTCTTCTTCGCCTCCCGTGACGACGACATCATCCTGGCCGCCGGCTACCGAATCGCCCCGTTCGACATCGAGAGCATCCTCGTCACCGACGACGCCGTCGTCGAGGCTGCCGTCGTCGGGCGCCCGGACGAGGTCCGCGGCGAGGTCATCGAGGCATTCGTCGTCCTCGGGGAGTCCGCCGACGCCGACGATCTCGTCGCGCGGCTGCAGAACGCCGTGCGCACCACGTACGGCGCACATGCGTACCCGCGCCGAGTCCACATCGTCGACGAGCTGCCGAAGACGCCGAGCGGGAAGATCCAGCGATTCGTCCTCCGAGATCTCGACGTCTGAGCCGCCCCGTAGGATGGTGGGGATGACGGATGCAGCGCGCGACAGATCCCACACCCCCACCCCTGCGGTGCTCGGGGCCCTGCTGCTCGCGACCGCGCGCACGACCGACACGGCATCGACCGACCCTGGACCGGCGGGCACCACCGGAGGGCTCGATGCGCCGGATGAGACGATCCTCGCCGAGGTGGAGGCGACGCTGTCCGCCCAGTTCCCCGACGACGCGGCACTCGTCGCTCGCACCGTCACCGAGGTGGCCGAGGCGATCGGCTCCATCCGCCGTCGTGTCGCGAAGCCCGGTCTGACCGCGGCACGCTACGACGCCGAGCGCACCGCACTGCTGCGCCACCTCGGGATCGGCTCGGGCAAGGGCGCGAGCCTCTGGCCGCCGACGAGTCAGACCGCCGTGCAGCGGTTCGGATCGTGGAACGATGCGCTCACGGCGGCGGGACTGGCGACGAGCAGCACGGGCCGGGCGAAGGGGCAGCTGCGCTTCGACGCCGCTGCCTACGATCGGGCGATCGCCGCGTTCGTCGCCGACTGCGAATCCCGCGGCGTCGGCGCCACGTACAAGGAGTACGGGGAGTACGCGACGGCGCACAAGGGCGAGGTGCCCTCGGCTGCCGCGGTGCGGAAGTTCTACGGAAGCTGGAACGCGGCGCTCGCCTCGGCGACCTGACCCGATCGCGGAACCACCGCCGCGGCGAGATCGACGACATCGATGTCGACCCGATCTGACGGCATCGACGGCCTGACCTCGACGGCCGCCTGCCCAGTGATCGCGGGGCACGCGCCGGGAAACGCCCGACCGCGTGATCCGACACGGCAAGTTCACCTGGGTGAAACTCCGGGAAAAATCCTTGAAAAATGTGCGTGAGGTTTGTAGTGTCACTGCGTCTGTACAGGTGGAATGGAACCAAGCAGGCCTGCCGGTCTGCAGGCTCCGTTCCCTAGAGAGAAGGATGGAAACATGGTTGTCATCGGCTGGATCATCGTCGGACTGCTCGCGGGAGCGCTCGCGAAGCTCATTCTGCCCGGCAAGCAGGGTGGTGGCTGGATCAGCACCATCATCCTCGGTGTCATCGGCGCCTTCGTCGGTGGACTTCTCTTCGGCCTCTTCGGCGGCAAGGGAATCGGCGCAGTCTTCTCGGATCCCTGGTCGTGGGGTTCGTTCTTCATCGCCGTCATCGGCGCGATCGTGTTCTCGTTCATCTGGGGACTGATCATCAAGAACCGCAGCAAGAACGCTGCCTGACCACGATCCGGTCTCTTCCGGATCACCTGTTGGAACAACGAAAGGAAATCGCCATGAGTGCGAAGGACAAGTTCGACAACAAGGCCCAGGAGCTCAAGGGCAAGGCCAAGGACGCCACCGGCAAGCTCATCAACAACGAGCAGATGCAGGCCGAGGGCAAGGCCGACCAGGCCGCCGCCGGCACCAAGCAGGCCGGTGAGAAGCTCAAGGACACCGCGAAGGACGTCACCGACCGTCGCTGAATGGCGGGCGCTGATCTCTGATCAGTGCGTCCTGGCTCCGGTGATCGCACACCGGGCACCGTCCCGGTCGCGCCGTGTCAACCGCGGCGGTCCGGGCAGCGCAGGGGCGAGTGCACTTAAGTGCACTCGCCCCTGGTGCGTTCTCAGCCGGTTGAAGTCACAGTGCCAGCGGGCCACCGGACCGCCACGTCACCGCGTGGCAGCGAAGTCCGCGAGGCGTCGGCACGCCTCCTTGATCGTCTCCGGGGACACGGCGAACGTCAGCCGCAGATATCCCTCACCGGCGGGGCCGAACGCCGACCCGGGAATTGTGGCGAGCCCGTGGTGCCTGAGCAGTTCGAGCGCGACGTCCCACGAACTCAGACCCCAGTCCTTGACGTTGGCGAACGCGTAGAACGTCGCCTCGGGGCGCAGCACGCTCATCCCGTCGATGGCGTTGACCTCGTCGACGATGAGGTCACGGCGCTGCGCATACGACTCGACCATCTCTCCCACCACCGACTGCGGGCCGGTGAGCGCGGCGATCGCCGCCTCCTGGACGAAGCCCGGCAGACTCGAGGTCAGCCCCTCCTGGAGCAGCGGCATCGGTGCGATGAGATCGGCAGGGGCGATGACGAACCCGCACCGCCACCCCGTCATCGCATAGGTCTTCGAGAAGCTGCCGATGACGAGGTGCCGGTCGAACCCGGGCCGCACCTCGGCGATCGAGGTGAACGTCGCATCGTCGAAGACGATCTCGTCGTAGACCTCATCGGAGATGATCGTGAACCCGAACTCCTCGGCGAGGTCGACGATTCCCTCGAGATCGGCTCGATCGATGACCGAGCCGAGCGGATTCGACGGGGAGTTGAGGATGATCGCCGCGGTCCGCTCGGTGATGGCGGCCCGGACATCCTCGGCGCGGACCTTGAAGCCGCTGTCCTCGCGCACGGGCACGGGCACGGCAACCGCGCCGAGGCGGTGGATCTGACCGCGGTAGTTCGGGAAGCTCGGATCGGCGATGATGACCTCCTGCCCGGGCGAGACCGTGGCATCGAGGGAGAGGGTGAGCGCCTCCATCGCCCCGAAGGTGACCATGACGTTCTCGACGCCGACCGGCCGTCCCCAGCGGGCCGCGTACTTCTCCGCGATCGCCTCGCGCAGCCCCGGGATCCCGGCATTGGCGACGTAGCGGGTCTCATTGTTCTCGATCGCCCGGATGCCGGCGGCTTTGATGTGCTCCGGCGTGGGGAAGTCCGGTTCGCCGACGGTGAGCTTGACGGCGTCGGGGTGATCGAGCGCGAGGTTGAACATCCTGCGGATGTCCGAGGCCGGGTACGTCTGCGCCATCGGCGAGATGCGCTGGTGGTCCGGGGTCGTCATGGTCGCACTCCTTCATCGTCGCTGCCCTCTCACTGAGTCTGGCAGATCGCAGCCCGGCCGCGTGACAGCAGCACGGCCCGCGAACTCGCGAACCCGAGGAACTCCAGGTCGAAATGGTCAGATTTTCCGTCGGATTCTCTGTCTGGAACGACCTGAAGTCGGAGGAGCCCGGCCTACTCTGCGAGGCCGGCGAGCCGCGCGCCGAAGCGGGCGAGGAGGCTCGTCCGCTGCGCGTCGGTGATGCGCTCCCACTCATCGGCGAGGTTGAAGATCTTGTACATCGACCGGATGCCGAGCCACCGGATCGGCTCGGGCTCCCACTGCCCCGAGACGTGATCGTTCCACGGCAGGGCGGTCAGCGGCGTCGGCGTGCCGGCCGCCCGGTCGAGGAGCGTCTTCGCCGCCAGATGCGTCGCCGTCACCCCGTGTCCGGCATACCCGCGCGCCACGCCGATGCGCTGTGCGGGGTCGAAGAAGATCCCGGCGCACCAGTCGCGCGTCACCCCGAGCGCACCCCGCCACGCGTGGGCGACCTCGACGTCGAGCGTCGGGAAGAGCGAGGACAGCCGCGTGCGGAGCAGGTCGACCACCTCGGCGGGGACCCGTCCATCACCGGGCAGGCCCGAGCCGAACGCATACGGCGCACCCCGGCCGCCGAGGGCGATCCGATCATCGGCGGTGCGCTGGGCGTAGATGAAGGTGTGGGCGGCATCGCCGAGGCACTCCCGGCCCTCCCAGCCGATCTGCTCCCACGTCTCGGCCGGCAGCGGCTCGGTGGCGATCATCGAGGAGAACACGGGAATGACCTGGCGGCCTTCGAGGCCGGGCAGGTCACCGGCGACGGTGTCCGAATACCCTTCGAGGCAGACGAAGATCGTCTCCCCGCTGACCGGGCCGCGTTCGGTCGACACGAGGCCGGTGCCGATGTGCCGGGCCCGCGTGCCCTCGCAGATCGTCACGCCGCGCTCGCGGAGGACGCGGGCGAGTCCTTCGGTGAGGAGCGCCGGGTCGATGCGCGCGGTGCCGGGCACGAAGACGCTGCCCTGCGCGTTGTCGACGTTGATCCTCGCCCGCGTCTCGGCGGCGTCGAGGACGTGCATGTCCTCGGGCCCGTAGCCGAACCGGCGGTTGCCCTCGACGAGGTCGTGGAGGCGGGCCATCCCGGCCGCGGACTGGGCGACGTCGATGTGCCCGCCGCGCACCGCCTCGGCGTCGATGCCCTCGGTCTCGAGCACGTCGAGGACCTCGTCGATCGAGTCGAAGAGCGCGGACTGGAAGGCCCGGACGCTCTCGACGCCGGTCCGCCGGGCCGAGCCGACCAGGCCGTCCGGGTCGTCGATGACGGCGCGGTCGACCGCCTCGGCGAAGCGGGCCCGATTGCCGGGCATGAGTGTGGAGAGCCACCCGCCGTTGCGGCCCGAGGCGCCGTAGCCGACGGTCTTCGCTTCGATGACCGTGATCGCCCAGTCGGGGTGGGCCTGGCGGGCGCAGTAGGCCGACCACAGCCCGGTCATGCCGCCGCCGACGATGACGAGGTCCTGCTTGGCAGAGGGGAGTGGGGTGGGGATGGGCGCGGCCGGCGACTGCGCCAGCCAGAACGACGCCTCACCGTTGAGGTAGGTCAATGGAGCTCTCCTGATCGAGTGCGCCCGCCCGCTGCGAGCGTACGGATTCAGTTCTATCCCATGACCAGTCCTGCTGTAAACAGTCGTTCGTTCTCGTGCAGGATCATGAAATCGCCGAGGCGGCTCCGGATTCCGTGCTCGCGTTCCGGTTCCGCTCGCTACACTGGGCGCATGAGCGCAACGGAGCCGATCGACACGACCACCTACCCTCTCGACCACGAGCCGATCGAGGAGTGGCAGCGCCTCGACCCCGCCGAGGCTGTCGCGCCGGGCGGAGAGGCAACGCCGCCCGCCGCGGAAACGACGACGGCGTTCGCCGAGCTCGGGACGATCGGCGACGTCGACTACGGACTGTGGGAGATGAGCCCGGGCGCGATGCGCGATGTCGAGGGCGACGAGGTCTTCCTCGTCATCTCCGGTGCCGGTCGCATCGAATTCGACGACCCCGCGCAGGAGCCGGTCGTGCTGGCACCCGGCTCCCTCGTCCGCCTGACCGCGGGGATGAAGACGCGGTGGTACATCGATAAGGCCCCGCTGCGGAAGATGTTCATCGCCCCGAACGAGGGGTGACGCCGAGCCCTGCTCGCGGACGAGGCTGACGCCGACCCTCAGGCTGCGGACGGCGCCGAGCCTCAGGCCGCCTCGGCGATGAGGGATTCGATCGCGGCGACGACACCGGTGATCGCGAGCTCGAGACCCCTGGCCGAACGGTCGTCGTCATCCCCGAACGGCGCCGCACGCTGCAGGTGCGGGACCGCATGATCGCCCGGCTGCCACATTGGCACCGGGGCACCGCGATCGAGCGCCGATCCGAGGACGACCGCGTCGAGCATCGAGACGACGTCGACTTGGTCCTCGGCGGGGATGCCGATCTCGTCGAGGATCGCGAACGCGACCTCGTAGATCCGCAGCGTCGGCAGGTCGTCGACCGGGGAGCCGACGAGCAGCGGCATCGCGGCGGGCAGCTTCGCCATGTTCGCCCGGTAGCTGCGGATCCACGCCCGCAGCCGGTCCTGCCACGGGGCGCCCTCCGCGGTCGCCGCACGCAGGTCGATGCGACCGTAGAGCGCCTCGCGCATGAGGTTGATGATCTCGTCGCGACCGCCCCGGACGTGGTGGTAGAGCGATGACGGGTTGACCCCGAGCTCCTTCGCGATCCCGGGAATCGTGAAATCGTGATCGCGCTCGACCATCGTCAGGGCCGCCTCGGCGATGATGCTGGGGGAGAGGATGTTCTTGCTCGGTCGCGCCATGGCGTCATTCTCTCAGAGCGTCGCGCATCCCCTCCCGTCAGGAGGCGGTCAGTGGACGATGACCGTGCGGCCCTGGGCTCCCGCGCGCATCGCGTCGAAGGCCGCATTGGCCTCGTCGAGGCCGACCCGATCGGTGATGAGGCGGTCGATCGGCAGCTTCCCCGCGCGGTAGAGCTCGGCGAGCAGCGGGAAGTCGCGGCCGGGAACCGTCGATCCGTAGTTCGAGCCGACGATCCGCTTGCCCTCCTCGGCCAGGAGCAGGGCGTCGACGGAGACCGGATCGTCCTCCGGGGGCAGGCCGACGACGACGGCGGTGCCGCCGGGCATCAGGCACTCGGGCATCTGCTCGATCGTCTGGCGCCGGCCGATCGCCTCGAACGCGTAGTCGACGCCGGTCCCGGTGAGCGCGGCGACCTCGGCGGCGAGGTCGGGTCCCGACGTCAGCGTGTGCGTGGCGCCGAACGATGACGCGAGTGCGAGCGCCTCGTCGGAGATGTCGGCGGCGATGATCGGGTTCGCTCCGGCCAGCGCGAGGGACATGATGATGCTCAGTCCCACCCCGCCGGCGCCGATGACGAGCGCCGAGCGGCCGGGTTCGACCGCGGCGTCGTTGACAACGGCGCCGAAGCCGGTGGCGATCGAGCAGCCGATGAGGGCGGCGACGTCGAAGGGGACGTCGTCGGGGATCTTCACCGCCGCCTGCTGCGCGACGACGGTGTACTCGCTCATCGACCCGACGGCGAGGTACGGGTAGACGGGGGCGTCGTCCTGCGCGAACGCCGTCGTCCCGTCGGGCAGGAGTCCGGCCGAGGCGCCGCTGCCCGTGCACACCCACATGCGGCCGGCGCGGCAGGCCGCGCAGTGCAGGCAGGGGTAGAACCAGCTGAGGACGACGTGGTCGCCGACGGTGAGGTCGGTCACGCCCTCGCCGGTGGCGACGACGGTGCCGGCTCCCTCGTGGCCCATGACGGTGGGACTCGGCAGGTTCCAGTCGCCGTCGAGGACGTGCCGGTCGGAGCCGCACACCCCCGAGGCGCCGAGCTTGACGAGGACCTGGCCGGGGCCGGGGTCGCGGACGACCACCTCGGCGATGGTGAGGTCGGGTCCGGCGGTGTGGATGGCGGCACGTGAAGCGGTGGGCATGTCTCTCCTTGGTGATGGTGCGCGGTGCAGTGGGCTGGAAGGCTCGCCGAGGCGGTCGGTCCTCAGCGGGCCGGATGCCGGGAGGCGTAGGCGACCCGGAAGATGAGGAGGTAGATGAGGCCGGCGACGAATGCGGCGGGCAGGGCGGCGGTGATGACCGAGAACGCCGGGGCGGTCTCGAGCGTGACGGGGTTGTAGAGCCAGACGTAGAACGCGGCGCCGGCGATCACGGCGACGATGCCCGCCCAGTTGACCCCGCCCGTGTACGCGTAGAGTCGGCCGTGCCCGCCGAGGTGGAGCTCGCGCAGGTCGATGTGCTGGCGGCGGAGGACGAAGTAGTCGGCGAGTGCGACGCCGCAGATCGCGGTGAGGAACGCGCCGGAGAACGACACGAACACCATGAACTGCTCGTACATGAACTGGGGGAAGAACGTCATGATCGCGGGCAGGACGAAGAACGCCGCCGTGAGCGCCTTCCACGGCACCCGTCTCAGCGCGTGACCGGCGGACTGGCGGATCGCGAGGATCGTCGAATAGACGATCGAGGACATCGACGTGATGTTGGCGAACCCGATGAACGCGAGGACCGCGACCCCGAGGATCGGCCCGCCCAGCGGCACCATCCAGTACGTCGGATCGGAATCGCCGATCGTCAGGGCTGCGGCCATCCCGACGGCCTGGGCGATGAGGGTGGCGAAGAACAGGGCGCCGAAGGCGGGCCAGACGGCTGCTCGGCGGCTCTTCGTCATCCGCGCGAGCGAGCCCATGACCGGGTACCACGAGACCCCGACGCCGACGTTGAACTCGACGGCGACCATGAAGTTGAGCGTCGGATCGTCGAACGGCGCCAGCGGGACGCGTCCCGCAGGGTGTCCCACGAGGTGGTCGCCACGAGGACGATCATCATGACGACGGTGATGATCGCGAGCCCCGGGGCGACGAACTTGTTGAACTTCCCGATCGTCACCGGACCGCGGGAGAGGACGAACCATGCGATGCCGATGGCGACGAGGCCGCCGATCGTCACGAGCGGCCCGTACTGATCGAACTCCGCTCCGACGAGTGTGCCCGCGACCTGGCTCGTCGCGCGCCCGGCCATGACCGCCAGCAGCGAGGACCAGCCCATCTCGGTGACGAGGATGATCGTGAAGACGATGAGGCCGACTCCGACGACGCCGAACGCGCCGCGCAGCAGTGTGTACTGCTCGGAGCCGTAGCGCTGGGAGGCCGGCACGGAGGCGAGCACCATGAAGCACAGGCCGATCGCGTTGCCGATGATCATCGCCGCGACACCGTCGGCGAATCCGACGAGCAGGGCGGTCGAGCCGCCGACGAGGAACGCCCACGTGGCGATCGCCAGTGCTGTGTTCACCCACGTGAAGTCCCAGCCCGACCAGGTCCGCTCGGATTTCAGCAGCGGGAACGTGCCGTAGATGCGCTCCTGCTGCAGTTCGCGGCTGACCGGGTCCTCGTCGGCCGTCGCGGCGCCGACCGTGTGATCCGGTGCCCCGTTCACAGCGCCACCACCAGCAGGCCGATGAGGCAGGCGGCGACGGCCGACCCGGTGTAGACGGTGAGCTCTGTCGCCGACAGCGGCAGACGCGAGGGATCGGCCGCCTCGGTGGATTCGACGATCGCGATTCTGCGCTCGATCTCCTCGGCGACGGCGGGTGAAGTGCCGTTCGCGGCCATGGTGGACGCGAACTCGCTGTGCGGTGTCATCGGTGACTCCTCGGGCTTTCGGTGGTCGGGTCGAGGGCAGCGGCTGCGATGCGCTCGACGAACCGGACGGCCAATAAACCAAATCCGATTTGGTTTACAATTGTCACTGACCGGCGAAGGTGCCGTCAATGGTGTCGGGAGGAAAACTTCCGCGCGGAGGAGGGGATGCTCCATGAGCGAACAGCGCACACCGGAACGTGCGGCCAGTTCGGGTCCGGCCGGCGCGGGTCCGGCGGTGGCGATCGGGATCGTCCAGGCGGCCGCCCGCATCGACGACATCGACGGCAATCTGTCGACATTGCGGCGCGGGGTCGCAGAGGCACGGGACCTCGGCGCCGAGGTGGTGGTCACGCCCGAGCTCTTCGCCACCGGCTACGACCCTGCCCGGGCCTGGACCCACGATGGGGTCCGGGTGCGGGAGGGCCTCGCCGCCATCGCCGGTGACCTCGGGGTCGCGCTCGTCGCCTCAAGCGTCGACGAGGTCGGTGCCCGTCGGTTCATCGCGGCGTCGTTCCTCGACGACTCCGGCACCGAGCTCGCCCGGGTCCACAAGCGTCACCTCTTCGACATCGAACGCGAGTTCTTCACGCCGGCCGCCCGCTGCGGCGACCTCGTCGACTGGCGGGGCATGCGCTTCGGCATGGGCATCTGCTACGACATCGAGTACCCGGAATTCGCCCGCGCACTCGCCGAGGCGGGGGCCGAGGTGCTGCTCGTGCCGACCGCCGTGCCCTCATCCTCCGGTGACGAGCCCCGGGACCCGGCCCTCGCGTTCTCGCCGACACAGACCTCGACGCTGCTCGTGCCCGCGCGCCCTCGAGAACGGTCTCGCGATCGCCTATGCCAACCACAGCGGCGAGGGCTTCACCGCCCACAGCTGCCTCGTCAACCCCAACGGCCGCATTGTCGATCTCCTCGACCGCGGTGCCGGCGTCGCCGTCACCGTGATCAGCGCCGCGGAGATCGCTGAGGCGCGAGCCCGCAATCCCTACCTCGCCGACCTCAGGCGCCTGCGCGGCTGAGGCGCTCGCCCCTGAGCCGCGGAGAATCGTCCGGCGACCTCAGTCGGGCGACCCCGACCCGCGCGCAGGCCCGCCCGACATCCCACCCGCCCGGGCGACCACCTCGGCGATCGTCTGCGGGTCGGAGATGACAAGGCGGAGCTGCACCTTCGCGATCGTCTCAGGAGGGACGTCGGGGGTGTCGTGGGGCCAGAACATCGCTTCGTTGGCCACGGCGTCGAAGAGCTCGAGGACGGCGTCGGGGTCCTCGGCGATGAACTGGCCGGCGGCGATGCCGTCCCGGAGGACCGCGTCCATCGTCGCCGGGCGACGTCGACGGCGGCACCCCAGGCGGGGAACTTCTCACCGAGCGCCGGCGGCAGGCGGAAGAGCCAGCGCGTGTCGAACTCCCCGCCGAGCTCGATGGCCATCTCGTCGCGGAAGAGTCGGAAGAGGTCGACGGCCGGATCGTCGGCGGACCGTGCGAATCCCCCGCTGAGCAGGGGCGAGGCCGACACGCGGGCCACGATGAGCTCGTGGCCGATCGCCTCCTTGCCCGCGAAGTAGTGGAAGAGCGAGGGCTGCCGGATGCCGACCGCCTCGGTGATCGCCCGCGTGCTCGCCCCCTGAAAGCCGAGCTCGGAGAAGAGGCGGGCCGCTTCGCGCAGGATGCGCTCCCTCGTGTCGCCGGTGCTGCTCGCATTCGTCGGCCGCGCCATCGCCGTCCTCTCGTGGTCGTCGTCTCGACTCAGCCTAACGGCTCTTCCCAGGGAATCTATCGAGTGATAGATTGTCGTTTAACCTATCGACTGATAGGTTAATTCGCCGGGCGCAGCGCCGCGCCCCGCACCCCATCTCCTTCCGAAGGGACGCACCGTGGCTCTCCCTCCCGCCGACACGGCACCGAACCCGACTGTCCGCACTCGCGGCATCGGCACTCCCGGACTTGTCTTCTTCGTCCTTGCGGCCGCCGCGCCGCTGACGATCCTCGCCGGCTTCGTGCCCCTCGGCATGCTCGCCGGCGGGGACGCAGTCGTCCTCGGCTTCTTCTACCCCGGTCTCGTCTACCTCCTCTTCGCCGTCGGCTACACGACGATCGCCCGCCACGTGCCCGGCGGCGGGGCCTTCCTCACGTACATCGCCGCCGGCCTCGGCGCCCGCACCGGGTCAGTGGCGGGAATGGTCGCCTACGTCGGCTACCTCGGCGGACAGATCGGATTCACCGCCTCGGCGTCGGTCTTCGCGTCCCTGACGATCGAGGGGTTCACCGGTCTGGCGGTCCCGTGGCTGCCGATCGCCCTCGTCATCACCGGCGCCGTGCTCATCCTCGGCCTGCGCCGGGTCGGGGTCGGCGCGATGACCGTCGCCGTCCTCCTCGTCGCCGAGGCGGCGATCCTCGCGATCTTCGCCGTCGCCGTCCTCGTCCAGGGCGGTCACGAGGGGCTGACGCTCACCGCCTTCGCGCCGGAGAAATGGGTGAGTGCGGCCCTGCCCGGCGTCTTCGTCCTCACCTTCGTCGCGTTCGTCGGCTTCGAGCAGACGACGGTCTACCGGACCGAGACCCGCAACCCCAACCGCACGATCCCCCGCGCCACCTACCTCGCCGTGACCGTCCTCTTCCTCGGCTACACCGTCGGCGCCTGGGTGATCCTCCAGGCTGCCGGGCAGTCCCGCATCACCTCCCTGCTCACCGGCGATCCCTCCCAGCTCGTGTTCTCACTCAATGACGAATTCGTCGGCACGGCGATCACGCCGATTATGCTCGTGCTCGTCGTCACGAGCTTCTTCGCAGGAGTGATCGCACTGCAGAACACCTCGTCCCGTTACCTCGTCAACCTCGGCCGCGGCGGCCTCATGCCCGCCGGCCTGTCCCGGCTCGCGTCCTCGGGAAGCCCGCTGACGGCGAACTTCGTCCAGACCGGCCTCGTCCTCATCGTCCTCTGCCTCTTCGCCGCCGTCGGCGCCGACCCCTACACGCAGATCGTCACCTGGACGAACACGCCGACGATCATCGCCGTCCTCCTCCTGCAGATCCTCACCTCGCTCTCCGTCGTCGTCTTCTTCCGCCGCCGAGGCGGTCGAGAGCGGGCGTGGAACCGGATGATCGCCCCGCTCGCCTCCGCTGTCCTCCTCACCCTCGCGCTCATCCTCCTCATCTCCCAGATGGGCGCCCTCACCGGACTCGGCCCGGCCGGCAACGCCTGCGTCATCGCCCCGCTCGTCCTCGCCGCGGCCTGGGGTCTCCTCCGGGCCAGCCGGATCGACGCGGCCCGGGCGACGCTGGCGACCCTCGGTGCCGACGCCGCGATCGACTCCGACACCTCCAACCCTGACTCCAGCCCCGACCCCCACCCCGACCGAAAGGACCCCACCCCATGAGCGCACGCCTCGACTACGCCTGGTCGACCCCGAGAGGGCTCATCGAACGCCCCGGCGAATACCCCGGCACCACCGAACTCTGGGGCTACAGCGACCGGTTCGCCTACCGGTCCGGAGAGACCGTCGACCTCCGGGTGCACACGACGGCGGAGGCCTTCGACGTCGCGATCATCCGCGACGGCGCCCGCCCCGAAACCGTCTTCACCGCCACCGGCCTGCCGGGAACGCGGCAGGAGACCCCCGCAGACGCCTACGCGAGCGGGTGCGGGTGGTCGAGCTCGCTGCAGGTCGACCTGAGCGCGGACTTCGCTCCCGGGTACTACCTCGTCGTCTTCTCCACGACCGACGACCACGGTCGCGACGTCGAGCAGGAGTCCTTCTTCATCGTCCGCCCGGCCGGTCCCGCCGACGTCGACGTCCTCCTCGTCCACGCCACCTCGACGTTGCTCGCCTACAACGACTGGGGCGGCGGCAACCACTACCGGGGGCTGCCCGACGGCGACCGCAACGACATCCCCTCCCCGTACTCGTCGATGCGGCGCCCGATCGCCCGCGGCATGCTGCGCAAACCGGTCGGCGCACCCCGCAACGCCCACCTCGACGTCAGCGTGCCGATCGGCTGGGAGCCGCGGCATCCGACGTACGAATGGGCGTGGCAGCGCGGGTACTCCCGCCACCACAACGACGCCGGCTGGGCGAACTACGAGCGTCCGTTCACGGTGTGGGCCGAGGACCAGGGCTACCGGGTCGGTCACATCACCCAGGTCGAACTCCACGCGGAACCCGACGTGCTCGACGGGTACGGCTGCGTCGTCATCGTCGGCCACGATGAGTACTGGTCGTGGGAGATGCGCGACACCCTCGACGCCTACGTCGACTCCGGCGGCCACGTCGCCCGGTTCGGCGGCAACTACGTGTGGCAGGTCCGCCTCGACCTCGATGAGGGCGTGCAGACGTGCTTCAAGGACCCGACGGCCGACCCGATCGCCGAGACCGACCCGAGCCGGCTGACGACGGCGTGGGATGCCCCGGCGATCGGCCGGCCGGGGGCGGCGACGATGGGCCTGACCGGGCTCGGCGGCGCGTACATCCGGTACGGCTCGGCGGTGCCCCGCGGCAGCGGCGGCTTCACCGTCTACCGGGAGAACCACTGGTCGCTGGCCGGCACCGACCTCTACTACGGCGACGTGTTCGGCCAAGCGCCCCTGTGCATCGCGGCCTTCGAGGTCGACGGCTGCGACTACACGTTCCGTCACGGCCTCCCGTATGCCACCGGCGAGGACGGGGCGCCGGAGAACCTCGAGATCATCGCGATGGCCCCCGCGGTCTCCGGCGGGGAGGACCGGTGGGGCGGACGCGTGCCGATCGGGGCACCCGCGGCCGAACTCGCCGATCTCTTCGCCGGCATCTACCCCGACGGCCCGCCCCCGCACCACCAGGGCAACGGCTACGGCTCGGCGATGATGGCCGCATTCACCCGCGGCGACGGCGAGGTCTACTGCGCCGGCACGACCGACTGGCCCTACGGCCTGGCCGCGAACGACCCCTTCGTCACGACGATCACCCGCAACGTCCTCGACCGCTTCATCGCCGCCGGGACCACCGGCGCCGCCCACCCCGCCGCCGACCACACCGCATCGGAGAAGGAGACCTCATGACCACCACCGTCCAGACGCTCACCGAGGCGGCCGACCGGGTCGTCATCCCCGACCTCGCCGACTACGACGCCCACTCCGAGGGGTGGACGGAGACGGAGTTCCGGGTCGAGACCGGGCCGACCAGCGTCGCCGGACGCTGGGCGGGCGAACCCGGCTGGGTCGAATTCGACTCGTGGCCGTACCGGGAGTTCTGCGTCATCGTCTCCGGTCGGGTCGCCGTCGAGAGCCGCGACGGCGCCCAGCGCTTCGAGTACGGCCCTGGTGAGGCGTTCACGATCCCGCAGGGCTTCGCCGGGCGCTGGGTGACGCTCGAACCGACGCGGAAGGTCTTCATCGGCGTCACAGAGTGAGCCGGAGCAGGACCCCTTGACGCGGTCGTCTATCGTGTGAGGAAGACGCCGCCCACCGCTCCGCGCGGAAAGCGTCGCCTCCCACCAGCTGCACCACCGTTCCCTGCGGCACCGCTGCCGGGGAGCGGGCGTTCGAAGGAGCCGCCGATGAAGACTGCCCAGCGACTGAATGACCTCGGCACGGAGACCGCTTTCCGGGTCGCCCAGGCCGCCGCCGATTGGAAGGCGCAGGGGAATCGGGTCTATCCGTTCCACCTCGGCGATCTCGATTTTCCGATGGCCCCGCACATCGTCGAGGCGATGAACCGGGCGATCACGGACGGCAGGACCGGGTACTGTCCGGGGCCCGGGATCCCCGAGCTGCGGGCCGCGCTCGCGGAGGACATCGGGTCCCGGCGCGGTCTCGACATCGATCCCGCCGAGGTGGTCGTGACCACCGGGGGCAAGCCGGTCATCACGAAGTTCCTCCAGGCGGTCATGGATCCCGGTCGGTCCGTGCTCTACCCGAATCCCGGGTTCCCGATCTATGAGTCGCAGATCGAATACCTCGGCGGGCGGGCGCTGCCGTACCGGTACGTGCCGACCGCCGACGGGTTCGCCATCGACCTCGACCATCTGCGGGCCTCGATCGACGAGACGACGGTGGCGATCATCTACAACGATCTGCAGAATCCCATCTCCGCGGAGTCGACGCCGGGGGAGCGGGAGGCGATCGCGCAGATCGCCGCCGAGCATGACCTCTGGGTGCTCTCCGATGAGGCGTACTTCGAGATGCGCTACGGCGGTGAGTCCGCGTCGATCGCCGCCCTGCCGGGGATGCGCGAGCGCACCGTCATCCTCTACACGTTCTCGAAGAAGTTCGCGATGACCGGGTCCCGGCTCGGGTGCGCGGTGGCCCCGAAGGAGGTCGCCGAGGCGATCTCGACGATGAACACGAACGACGAATCGTGCACGACCCACTACGTCCAGTGGGCGGGGATCTCGGCGCTGCAGGGACCGCAGGAGCCGGTCGCGGAGATGCTCGACGTGCTCCGCGCCCGCCGCGACGCCGCGTGCTCGCTCATCAACGCGATCCCCGGCATGGAGGTCGCCGTGCCGGAATCGACGTTCTACATCTTCCCCGACGTCACCGAGGCGATGGCGAGCAAGGGGATCGCGACCCTCTCCGACTTCTCCACCCAGGCCCTCCACGACACCGGGGTCTCGTTCTGCACCCGCGAGCACTTCGGTCGCCCGCAGCCGGGGGAGGAGCAGAAGTACATCCGGCTCGCCTACTCGGGCATCGGCGAGGACGACATCATCGAAGGGCTGACGAAACTGCGCGACTGGGTCGAGGCCGGGTGAGCCAGGGGCGGTGTCGTCACCGCAGGCGGAACGTCGCCGTCTCCACGGCGTGGCGGGCGGCGGCGAGCGTCTGCGCCGAGGTCTGAATGCTGCTGTCGATGACGTGGTCCTCCAGCTCGCCGAGGTGGCTGAACTGATCCCACATCGTCGTGATCGGCTCCTCGTCGGTGAGGTCATCGGGGCCGGTGCGCGCGGTGGCGCGGTCGAGCGCGACCTCTCGGCTCGGCCGGAGGACGAGGTAGTGGACGGGCAGAGGATCAGGGTGCCGGGTGAGAACCCGGAAGTGATCGAGCATCCATGGTCCGACGATCCCATCGACGATGACGGTGTAGTCGCCCCGCGCGTAGATCGCGGCAGCGTGGACGATGACCTCCATGACCGTGTGGTTCTGCGCCTCGGACTCCGGCAGGTAGGGCGGGATGGCACCGGAGGCGATGAAATGCCAGAAGTCGTCGGTGTGCAGGTGGACGGACCGTGGGAAATCGTGCGCCAGGGCGCGGGCCGTCGTCGACTTCCCGGCTCCGGGAGGTCCGGCGAGGATGATGACATCGGCGCTCATGGTCGTCAGTGTACGGGCCGCGCATCGGACCACCAGGCTTCCTTATAGCTCTACCGACCGATGCATCTCTGCCGACCGATGAATCAGGGGCGGTGAGCGGTCACCGGCGCCGAGGCGGTCGCACCGCTGCGCGCCCGGCGTCCGTGAGCAGACCGACGGTGCGAAGCCAGGCGATGGTCTCGGCGAGCATCGTCGTCAGCGAGGTGCGTCCCAGTCCGAGGGTCGTGCGGGCAAGCGAATCGTCGACGAGGAGGTTTCCCGTCGCCCGCCGATATTTCGCCAGGCTGAGTTCGGGTTCGGTTCGCGTCAGGGCGGCTTTGGCCTGACTGGCGGCGAAGAGTGCGGCCATCACCGAGGCGGGAGTGGCGCGGGTGGGCGCAGGTCTGCCGAGCAGCCAGGCGATCGTCTGCACCACCTCGAGGAAGCCGGCTTCGACTCCGCCGAGGATGATGTTGCCGCCCTCGACCGGGGCGTCGACGGCGGCGAGGTGGGCGGCGACGACATCGTGCACCGAGATCCACGTCGCCGCCCCCGGTGGGACGACCCGCAGGCGATCGGAAGCGAGCGGCAGGATGAGCTGCCGGGACCAGTTCGCGGCATCGTAGCTGCCGATGATGTTGACGGGGTTGAGGATGACGGTCGACAGCCGTCCGTCACGGTCAGCCGCCGTGATGAGCTCTTCGGCGGCCCGTTTGCTCTTCCCGTAGTTGTCGCCCTTGACGGCGACGTTCGACGCCGAGGACTCGACGAGGCGGACGCCGGGCTGATACCCGTAGGCGGAGATCGACGAGGTCGCCACGAGCCGTCTGGCCCCGGCGCGCTCGGCGGCGGCGAGGAGCTCGCGGGTGCCGTCGACGTTGTCGCGGAACTGTGCCTGCGCGTGACGGGACCACGTCGTGGTGTTGCCGGCGAGGTGGAAGACGACCGGGTGCCGCAGCCCGGTGAGCGCGGCCTGCAGCGACGGTGGGTCGAGGAGGTTGCCGAGATGGACGTCGGCTCCCGGCGGCAGCAGGTCGGACCGGTCCTCTGGGCGGCAGAAGGCGGTGACGTACCACCCGTCGTCGACGAGGCGCTCGACGAGGTGGCGACCGAGGAAACCGGCGGCTCCGGTGACGAAGGCGTGCGCTGACATGATGCGTGTCCGTTCTCCCGAGTTCGATACCGTCAGTATTGCATACCATTGGTATCCAATACCAGTGGTACTGTCGAGGGCATGGCGAAGACCACTTCCTCGACTGCGCGTCAGCGACAGCGCCCGACCCGCGAGCAGACCCGCACCCGGGTACTCGCCGCAGCCGCCGACGTCTTCTCCGCCCGGGGCTTCACGCAGGCTTCGGTCGATGAGGTCGCGGGGGCGGCAGGGCTGACGAAGGGCGCGGTCTACTCGAGCTTCGGCAGCAAGGACCAGCTGTTCTTCGAGGTGCTCAAGGCGCGGACGGCCGAGCGGATCTCCTCGATCGTCACCGCCGCCCGCGCGGCCGGGGAGCCGGACTCCCCGGATTTCGCCCGCGGGCTCGCGACGCGGCTGGCGCGCTTCACCACCGACGACCCGACCTGGCACCGGGCGTTCCTCGAGTTCTGGGCCTCGGCGATGCGCGAGGGCGGCACCGGCGCCGCCGACCTCGAGGCGAGCAGGCGTCAGCTGCGCGAGGCGATCGCCGCGGAACTGAGCGCCGCCGGCATCGCTGAGGCCGAAGAGCTTGCGGTCGTCATCCTCGCCCTCTCGAACGGCCTCGCAGTCGAGGGCGCAATCGACCCTGATGCCACCGCCGGGATCTACGAATTCGCCCTGCAGCGTCTCCTCGCCACCGCCTGACGCCCTGCGTTCGGACGCGACCCGGGGTGCTCGCCCGACGGAACCACCGGGCGCTGGTCGACTAGGGTGAGGTGACCAGCCGACATCGAGTGAACCGGAGCCGTCCTGCGCCTGCGACCCCGCCACAGCCAGATCATCACGATCTCCGATGACACGCGCTCATCGGTGAGCATGATCCCCGCACTGCTCGTCGGGGTCGTCGTCATCGTCGGTCTCGGATTCTCCCCTTTCGGCGCCGATTCAGCCGGTTTCGTCGATGCGACGCAGCGACTCATCGCCGTCTTCCTCGTCGCGTGGCCGGTGTACGCGCTGGTCTACCTCCTCTGGACCCATGCCGGACTGCAGGACCTCACGGAGACGGAGCTCACCGTCCACTCGCGCTGGGCCATCGCACGCAGGCGCCGCTGGACGTCGATCCTCTTCGGCGGCGGCGGTGCCGTGTCGTGGACGCTCGTCGCCGCCTTCGTCGCCATCATGCTCAACGTCTACCTCGTCACCCTCGGATCGAGCGTGGAGACCGTCATCGCCGGTGCCCTCGGCGTCGCCAACGTCATCGCCTCGTGGGCGGTCATGGTCTACTCGTTCGCCCTCGACTACATGCGCCTCGACCTGCGGGACGGCGGAAGCCAGGCGGCACGCCACCTCGAGTTCGACATGGAAGAGGATCGGGCCTTCAGCGACTACCTGACGTTCTCCGTGCTCACCTCGACGATGACGGCGGCGCTGCCGGGCCGAGCCATCACCCGCGCCGGGTGGAGACTCGTGCGCACCAACGTCATCGTCGCGTTCGCCTTCAACTCCGTCGTCGTCGCCACACTCGTGTCGATGATCCTCTCCTACGTCATGGAGCGTAGCCGAGCCTCCGGCCGGCTCGGATGCTCGGCTGAGCCCGCGGGATCAGAGCCGCCAGCAGCTGTTGAGCGGTGACCGACCGGCGAAGGTCGTCGACGTGAACGCCTCGACGCGCGGCAGCGAGGCGAGGTACCCGCCGATGTGCGTGGGCGCGAGATTGTCGGCGAAGGTCACCGACCTGCCCGCATCGCACCAGGCCGCGGCGAGCCCCCGGCCCTGCGCGAAGGGCACGACGTCGTCGAGGCGGCTGTGGTTGACGAGGACGGGAATGTCCGGGATCGCCGCCGTGCCCAACCGCTGCTCGTCGAGGACTGCGGTGAACTCCTCCTCGACGAGCTGCTGGAAGTCCCCGCCGTTCTTCGTCAGCGTGCTCGTGTCGACGAAGGCGTTGGTGAGAACGGCTTCGACCGTGCACTGGCCTGCGGCGCGTTCGACCGTCTCCTGGCCCTTCTCGTTGAGGTGCTCGCTGAGGTCGATGCCCGCCTGCTCCGCGAACGAATCCGCCCCGAAGAGGAGGAAACCCGTGTAGACGCCCGAGAGGCTGCCGACAGCGTCGTTGAGGTCGGTCGGAGCGGCCCCCGCCGAGGCGGAGGTGAGATTGAGCTCGGGAGCCCACTCAGCGGCGAGTTCGAGGGCCGCCGCCGTCGCCTGCCCGCCCTGGGAATAGCCGCGCAGCTGCAGCTGCGTCTCCGCATCGATGCCGCTTCCCTCGACCTGTTGGACGGCGCGGGCGGCGTCGAGCACGGCTCGGCCCTCTTCGACGCGGTTGAGGTAGCGGTGCGGACCCTCGGTGCCGAGTCCGATGTAGTCGACGACGATGACCGGACGGTCGGCGGCCAGCGCCGAGGTCACCCCGATGCCCTCGTACTCCGTGCCCATGCTCAGCTGTCGGCTGGGAGCGCACTTGTCGGCAGTGCCCTGCGTGCCCGGGGCGATGACGACGGCGTCCTGCGCCGGGCCGTCGGAGTTCGCGGGGCTGAGCAGGGTGGCGGTGGCGGCACGGGCAGTGCCGCGTTCGTCGGTGGTGCGGTACATGAACGTCGTCGTCTCCGCGTTGTGCCTGATGAGCCGGACGGGGTCGAGGTAGAAGTCGGATTCGGCCTGCCTGACGACTGCGCCGTTCTCCTCCGGCAGCGTGGCGGGAGTCTCATAGAAGTCCGCGGGAACACCGGAAGCCGGGAGCTCCTCGACGGCGGCCGCGTATTCGACATCGGCGACGGTGATCTCGTCGGAGGATTCGACGACCGACCGTGCCTGTTCGACGCTCACTCCGGCGGGAACGCTGCTGCGATCGAGTTCGGCGGGATCCTCGGCGGCCCGCTCGTCATTGAGGCGTTCGGCTTCGGCGTCCGTCGTCGGAACGGGGTCGGCGGCGTGGGCCGGGGTCGCGATCGTGCCCACCGCCAGCGCGAGGCCGGCGACTGCGGCGGTGCCCATCGTGGTCAGTCGTCGCAGGGGCGGAGTCATTGTCGGTCGACGTGTGCTCATAGGTCTGCATTCCTGTTCTGTCGTGGATCTCGGCGGTGAGAGTGCGCGAACAGCCGACCGCCCGGGCTTCGGTGGAGCCGCGGGGGTCGACCAGGACGGGGTGCCCGTATGGTGACCGGCGCCACACATCCTACCGAACAGAACGACTGATCGGTAGTAAGTCCTCGGTCGGCCCGGCCAGCCCATCGCCCCGCGGCAGGGGCCGCGCACCGACTGATCACCGGCAATTCATCGACACTGACCCTGATCGGGCGTACGCTCAAAATCGGGTGCCGACCGTTGTGTCACTGCTCTGCCTGCGTGATCGTCGGCTGGTCACCGCGAACCGGCGGACGTCATCGCCACCGGTTCGATCACCGCCACGATTGCAAAGGAGCAACCATGCGAGCATCTGTGTCCGAGGGAGTCGGCTCACCGTTCACCACGCGGGACGTCGACATCGACGAACCGCGCGAGCGCGAGGTCCTCATCGATGTCAGGGCGTCGGGTCTCTGCCATTCCGACCTCCACATCGTCGAGAGCGGCTACGGCTTCCCCTTTCCCGCCGTGTTCGGCCATGAGATCGCCGGCGTCGTCGAGGCGGTCGGATCCGAGGTCACGACGATCGAAGTCGGCGACCACGTCGTCGGCTGCCTCATCCAGTTCTGCGGGGTGTGCACGACGTGCCTGTCCGGGCGCACCTACGAGTGCCCGAACCCGCAGGCGACGGTGCGCGGACCTAACGAGCCGTCGCGCCTGAGCGCCGAGGACGGCACGGCGATCGCCTCGGGGTGGGGTCTCGGCGGCTTCGCCTCCCAGGCGCTCGTCCACGAGAACCAGCTCGCCGTCGTCCGCGACGATCTCCCGTTCCCGCAGGCGGCGATCATCGGGTGCGCGGTCGTCACCGGGGCCGGATCGGCGATCAACACCGCCGGTGTGCGCGTCGGCGATTCCGTGGCCGTCATCGGCACCGGCGGGGTGGGGCTCAACGTCATCTCCGGCGCGCTCCTGGCCGGAGCCACGCACGTCATCGCCATCGACATCATCGACGCGAAGCTCGAGGTCGCGAAGAGCTTCGGCGCCACCGAGGTCATCAACTCCTCACAGGTCGACGCCGTCGAGACCGTCAGGGAGCTCACCGGGGGAGGGGTCGACCACGCGTTCGAGGTCATCGGACTGCCGGCCACCCAGGAGCAGGCGATCGCGCTGCGCCGCGTCGGCGGGCACGCCTACCTCATCGGCATCGCCAAGCCCGATGCCACGGTCACCCTCGACACCTCGCTCGCCGCCCTCGTCAGCCATGCCAGTGTGCAGGGCGTGAGCATGGGATCGACGAACCTCAAACGCGACATCCCGATGTACGCCGACCTCTACATGCAGGGGCGGCTCAACCTCGACGGGCTCATCAGCCAGGAGATCTCCATCGACGACGTCGACGAGGCCTACGACAAGCTGAGGAAGGGCGAGGTCATCCGCTCGATCATCACGCGCTTCTAGACGCTGACGGCCGCCTCGGCGATATTCCCCGCCGAGGCGACCGTCAGCTCAGCGCGCGAGGAGTCCTCAGGCGGGATCGAGGACGAAGTCGTAGACGGTGACCTCTCCCTCGCCGTCGGGGTTCGGCTGCGGATCGAGGAGGAGCTCGGGCTTGACCGCCGAGGCGATGTCGTCGTCGTTGTGCGGATCGCCGGGGAAGTAGAGCTGCGAGGTGATGAGCTGGTGGTCCGGCGCATGCACCTTGAAGTGCAGGTGAGCCGGCCGCCACGCATGCCACCCGGCGGCCGCGATGAGCTGGCCGCAGGCCCCGTCGGTGGGGATCTGATAGGGCGCGGGCCGGATCGTGTGGATCTCGTACTCGCCGTTGTCATTGGCCGTGAACGTCCCCCGCAGGTTCCACTCCGGCAGTCCCGGCGCGAACTGCGAATAGAAGCCGAGATTGTCGGCATGCCAGAGCTCGAGCTTCGCCCCCGGCAGTGGAGTGCCGTCGACCGCGGTGACCTGGCCCTTGAAGACGAGCGGTGTCCCCGGTTCGTCCTCGCGCATCGGGATCGTGCCGTTCCACTCCAGCTCCGGTGAGCCGCCGAGGTAGTACGGCCCTTCGATCGTCCCCTTCGACCCCTCCCGGTCGGCATTGGCGACCTCTTCGACGGAGTGCTCGAGCCACACGTCGAGGAAGAGCGGCCATTCGCCGTCTTCCCCGACCTTGATGAGCCACGCCTTGAACGCGTTGTACTCCTCGTAGCTCAGCTGCTCCTCGATGACGAGGTCGTTGAGCGCCTTGATCGCCTTGCCGGCGAGGAGGGCGACGCGCTCCTGGTCGACGGCGGCGGTGCTGCCGCCCTGCGCCTGCCTTTCGCGGAAGCGGGCCGAGGCGTTGGCGCCGGATTCGGCGGCCTTCGCCGTGACTTCGGACTGGAAGCTGTTCTCGGACATTGTCTCTCTCCTTCGGGTGATGTGAGTGCGGTGTCAGATGTGGGAGGGGTGGGTGGCCAGGGGTGTGACATGGATGCGCATGTGCGGGAAGAGCGGCAGGCCGCTGAGCAGCTCATGGAGTTCGTCGTTGTCGGTCACGTCGAAGACCGAGTAGTTCGCGTACTCCCCGACGATGCGCCAGATCTCCTTCCACCGGCCGTCGCGCTGCAGCTCCTGGGAGTAGGCCTTCTCGCGGGCGAGCAGCTCCGTCGTCTCTGCCGCGGAGAGGTCGGTGGGAAGGGTGACGTCCATTCTCACGAGGTACAGCATGGGAGGCTCCTTCGGTTGTCGACTCTGTGTCTCTGGTCGTCGACTCTGCGTCGTCGGGCGGGACAGCGGAGTCGGGCGGGTCAGTCGATGCGGTAGTGGGCGAGCTTGTCCTCATCGACGACCGTGCCGACCCCCGGGTCGGTGGGGGCGGCGACGCGACCGTCGACGATGCGCAGCGGTTCGGCGGCGAGGTCGTCGGCCATGTCGAGGAAGTTCGAGAGCTCCGCGGGGTAGCGCGAGGAGTGCTCGAAGGCGGCACCGAAGGTCACGGTGGCGATGCTCCCGAGCTGCGTGTCGATCTGGTTGCCCATGAGGACGTCGAGGCCGAGCGCCTCGGCGAAGGCGAGGATCTTGCCCGACTCCGTGAACCCGGTGCGCGCAGTCTTGATCGACAGGGCGCTCGCCCCTCCCGTGTGGATCTCCCGGGCCGCCGCGCCGAGATCGGGTGCCGACTCGTCGGCGACGATCGGGATCGGGGAGGTCGCGACGAGGCGCCGGCGGCCGAGCACCTCGGCGGCGTCGTCGGGCTCCTCGAAGAACCGCAGATCCGCCCCGGGCGTGGCCGCGAGCATCTGTGCGGCCTCGGTGGCCGTCCACCCGCGGTTGGCGTCGAGGTAGAGGAGGACATCGGGGCCCACGGCCTCCCGCAGCGCGGTGACGAGGTCGACGTCGACGCCGACCGGGCGCCTGCCGACCTTGATCTTGAACGACCGCACCCCGTGCGTGTCGATGAACGCGAGCGCCTCGTCGACGACCGCCTCGGTGGGGGCGAACCCGAGCATGTGGGTCACCGCGAGCGACTCGCAGTACCCGCCGAGGAGCCGGTGCACGGACACTCCGGCCGCCTGCCCGATGAGGTCCCAGAGGGCGACGTCGATGCCGCCCTTCGCGGTCTGGTTGCCGACGGTGCGGCGCAGGTGGGCGTGGATGCCGGCCCGGTCGAGGGGATCGGCGCCGAGGAGCGCCTCGGCGAAGACGCCGTCGATGACGGCGATGACGGAGGCCAGGGTCTCCCCGTACGTGTAGGGCCGGGGCGGGATGTCGGCGCAGCCGGTCAGCCCGTCGTCGGTGTGCAGGCGCAGGAGGACGTGCTCGATGTGGTCGACGGCGCCGCTGGCGAACGCGAGCGGTTTGCGCATGGGGATGCGGTAGGGCACGGTCTCGACGGCGGTGATCCTCATGACGCGTCCTCCTCGGCGATCGCCGCTGCGACAGGGGGCTCGGCGATGGCCGCGGCGACGACCTCGGTGATGATCGCCGTCATCCGCTCCGTCGCCCGGGAGTCGTCATCGGCTCGCCGGGCCAGGGAGAGCTCGGTGCGCGGGGCGTCGACGATGGTGCGGAATTCGACACCGGGCAGCGCCAGCGCCGAGGCGGTGCCGGGGACGATCGCCATGCCCAGTCCCGCGGCGATGAGGGACATGAGCGTCGAGGTCTGGGATGCGCGGATCGCGTAGTCCGGGGTCCGGCGGTGAGCGCCGAGGAAGTTCGCCGTGGTCGTCGACATCACCGAGGTCTCCGGGTAGCCGACGAGGATGCGTCCGCTGATGTCGGCGGCCGTGATCGCGTCGGCGTCGACGAGGTCCGAATCCGAGGGGAGTGCGGCGATGCAGGGTTCGGAGCCGATGGTCTGGCACTCAAGCCCCGTCGCCGGGGTGGTGCCGCGCAGCAGGGCGATGTCGACGGTGCGGTCGAGCAGCTGGGTGACGAGCTGCGGGGTGATCATCTCGCCGCTCACGCTCAGCTGGAGGCGGGGTGCCAGCGCCGCGGTGCGGCGCACCACCTGCGGCATCACCCCGTACGTCGTCGAGCCGGTGAAGCCGAGGCGCAGCGGGCCCTGGAGTCCGGAGCCGATGAGACCGACCTCGGTGCCGAGGGTGTCGAGTTCGGCGAGCACCCGCTCGGCCTCCTCGAGCAGGTGGGCGCGGCCGGGGTGACGGTGACCGAGCGCGTCGTGCGGTGGAGCAGGGTCGTGCCGAGCTGGCGTTCGAGTTTGCGGATCTGCTGCGAGAGGTAGGGCTGGGCGAGGCCGAGGCGCTCGGCGGCCCGCCCAAAATGGCGTTCCCTGGCGACCATCGCGAAGTTCTGCAGCTGGCGGGTCTCGAGCATCATGCCCGCACGGAGGTGAGCGGGCCGCGGGTCGGCGCGGCAGACGTGGGTGGGATGAACATCGTCGTTCCTCTTCCAGTGATCTCGAGGGTTCTCCGTCAGACTATGCGCGGGGCCAGGACTTTTAAAGAACCAATTTCGTCTCGATTGAGACGCCCAATGCATGAATAGCGATTGCCGGGTCGCCCGCGTCGACGCTGATGCAATTCACCGTTGTGAATGCACTTTAGTGGTATTAAAGTGAATGAGAGCGGAGCTGCTCGTGCTCCGCTGACGCTGCGATGAGGAGGTGCGACCGTGATGATCGAGGAGAACGACCCGCGCGAGATGCTCGCCCGGGCCGAGCGGGCCAGCGACGACGTCCGGCGAAGGGGCGCCTGGTATCCGCCGATGATGGTCGGCTTCGGCCTCGTGACGATCATCATCATCGGCGCCCTGCCCGCGGTGCGCGGCACCTGGGACGGCCTCCTCTTCACCCTCGCCGTGGTCGTCGGGGCGGGACTCCTCTACCGCTGGAAGTCCCGCCAGGAGATCCGTCCGGCGAGCAGGGCGCACACGTGGAGATGGGTCGCGGCCTGGGCGATCCTCTATGCGGTCGCCGTCGTCTGGGTCGGGCCCGTCGTCCTCGGGGATCGGATCGATCTGTGGCTGCTCATGGGGATCGTCGTCGCGCTGCCGGCCTTCGCCGAGGCGGCCCGGGCGTGGAGGAGGAATCGCCGATGAGCCATCCGCGTCACTCCCTCGATCCGCGCATCCACGCCCCGGTGCGGTTCTCCCTCATGGCGGCGCTCGCCGCGACGGGAGAAGCCGACTTCAAGGCTCTGCGCGAGACCCTCGAGGTCAGCGAATCGCTGCTCTCCCAGCACATGCGGGTCCTCGAAGAGGCCGGTTACGTCGACATCCGCAAGGGATTCGTCGGCAAGCGCGCCCGCACCTGGCTGTCGCTGACGCCCGAGGGCCAGGCGGCCTTCGCCGCGCACTGGGAGACCCTCAGCGCCATCGCCGCGAGCCCGATCGCCGCCCCTTCCACCACTGATTGACCCGTTTTCGCCACTGACTGAGTCGGCCGCCCTGCGTGGGCATCGCGGCCGGTGAGGAGATCACCATGTCCACTGTCCCTACCCCGTCGCGCCCGAATCCGTCCACATTGCCGGCACCGCACGGGCGCCAGTCCGGGTGGATCGAGCTCGGCGTCGGCTTCGCCGTCTTCGTCATCCTCACCCTCGGGCTGACGATCCTCCTCAAGCCCGCCGTCAGCCCCGAGGCGTTCAGCATCGTCCTCATGGGTCTGTCGTTCATCGCCGGCACCGGCGGATTCGCCGCCGCGGTGGCCGTGCGCCTCCGCTCCGTCTCCGCCTTCGGACTGCGTCCTGCGGCCGGAAAGTGGCTGCTCCTCGGTGTCGTCGGCGGTCTCATCGCCTTCGCACTGAAGTTCCCGGCCACCTGGGTCTATGTCGCCGTGACCGGGGATTCGGGCAATGCGCAGAGCGACTGGTCGCAGACCGCGGCGACCGGACTCGTTCCCCTGCTGCTCGGACTCGTGCTCCTCGGGGTGCTCACCCCGATCGGAGAGGAGCTGTTCTTCCGCGGCGTCGTCACCACCGTGCTGCTGCGGTACGGTGCGATCGTCGGCGTCGTCGGCAGCGCACTGCTCTTCACGATCCTCCACGGCGTTCCGCAGACGATGCTCTCGGCCTTCATCGTCGGCCTCATCACCGGCGAACTCCGGCGACGCAGCGGCTCGGTGTGGCCGGGCATCATCGCGCACATCATCTTCAACATCCTCAGCACCGGGCTCGCGTTCCTCGTCGCGCCCGCCCTCGGCGGCTGACCGCCACCCCAACCACCCGGTCGCCACCCCGACCACCCGTCTGACCAGGAGGAACCATGACCACGCTGACACTGCACTCCCGCCGCACCGGCTTCCCGGCCCGCTACGAGATCACGGGGTCCGGATTCCCGACGACGCGGATCGGCTCGCGAGCCCTGCGCCGAGGCGGTGAGATCGTCATCGACGACGCTCGCTTCGAGTTGACCAGCGGGTCCTTCGGCACCGCATACTCCCTGCGGCCGATGGCGCGCGCCTCCGCGCCCGACGGGCCGGCGAATCCAGTGGCAGCTGCCGAACGCGCCGGAACCACCGGGTGGACAATCGCGGCGGGAGACCGCGAGTACCGCCTCGCGCCGGCCCCGGACTCGCGTGACCTCGAGCTGCGCGACGGCGCCGGCGCGCTCTGCGGCCGGATCGGCCGGACCGGCTGGTCGAGCCGCGGCATCGACGCGGAGTTCGACGGTCTCGACCGGCCGCTCGCCGTCTTCGTGCTCTGCCTCGGTCTCGCGACCGGCCAGCGACGCCGCCGCACTGTCACGGTCGCCGGCGGATAGTGTCCGAAATATCGGACAGAACTTGAGCCAGACCACTTCCGTCCGCGCTCCCAGCGGACACAATGGAAGGGTAGTCAAAGACGATTCGGCCCCCACGGCCGCTCGCCGTCGGGCCGCGATCGGGAATCCACTCCGTCGGACACACCGGTCGAACTGAGCTCAGGTCCCCCTGCGGGACCCCACGAAAGGGAATCCCATGACCGCCACGTCCGAAACCGGCGCCGCGACCACCTCGGCGACCACACCGTCGTTCACCCAGCACGACCCCACCCGGGTCATCCGCGCCGACCGCGGACCTGAGATCACCGCGAAGAGCTGGCAGACCGAAGCCGCGAAGCGGATGCTCATGAACAACCTCGACCCCGAGGTCGCCGAACGCCCCGAAGACCTCGTCGTCTACGGCGGCACCGGCCGTGCCGCCCGCTCGTGGGAGGCCTACGACGCGATCGTGCGGACGCTGGACGACCTCGAGGACGATGAGACGCTGCTCGTCCAGTCCGGCAAGCCCGTCGGCGTGCTGCGGACGAACGAATGGGCACCGCGCGTGCTCATCGCGAATTCCAACCTCGTCGGCGACTGGGCGAACTGGGAGCACTTCCGCGCGCTCGAAGCCGAAGGCCTGATGATGTACGGCCAGATGACCGCGGGCTCGTGGATCTACATCGCCACCCAGGGCATCCTCCAGGGCACGTACGAGACCTTCGGGCGATCGCCCGCAAGCGCTTCGACGGAACGCTGGCCGGCACCCTCACCGTCACCGCCGGCTGCGGCGGCATGGGCGGCGCCCAGCCGCTGGCCGTCACCCTCAACGGCGGGGCCTGCCTCATCATCGACGTCGACCGGACCCGCCTCGACCGCCGCCAGGCCAAGCGCTACCTCGACGAGGTCGAGACCGACCTCGACACCGCGCTCGCCAAGGTCATCGAGGCGAAGAAGAACGGGCAGGCGCTCTCCGTCGGACTCGTCGGCAACGCCGCCGAGATCCTCCCGCTCATCCTCGACCGTGCCGAAGCCGCCGAGGTCGACATCGTCACCGACCAGACCTCGGCCCACGACCCGCTGTCCTACCTGCCGCTGGGCGCCAGCCTCGACGACTGGCAGACCGAGGCCGAGCAGGACGCGGAGAAGTTCACGCTGCGCGCCGAAGAGGCGATGGCCGCCCACGTCAAGGCCATGGTCGAGTTCCAGGACCGCGGCGCCGAGGTGTTCGACTACGGCAACTCGATCCGCGACGAAGCGCGCAAGGCCGGCTACGACCGCGCGTTCGCGTTCCCCGGCTTCGTCCCCGCCTACATCCGTCCCCTCTTCTGCGAGGGCCTCGGACCGTTCCGCTGGGTCGCGCTCTCCGGCGACCCGAAGGACATCGAGGTCACCGATGCCGCCCTCAAGGAGCTCTTCCCGGAGAACGAGTCCCTGCACCGCTGGCTCGACGCCGCCGCCGAATACGTCGAGTTCGAGGGACTGCCGGCCCGCATCTGCTGGCTCGGCTACAAAGAGCGCCACCAGGCCGGCCTGCTCTTCAACCAGCTCGTCGCCGAGGGCAAGGTCTCGGCCCCGATCGTCATCGGCCGTGACCACCTCGACTCCGGGTCCGTCGCCAGTCCCTACCGGGAGACCGAGTCGATGCTCGACGGCACTGACGCCGTCGCCGACTGGCCGCTGCTCAACGCGCTCGTCAACACCTCCTCGGGAGCCACGTGGGTCTCGATCCACCACGGCGGCGGCGTCGGCATCGGCCGGTCCATCCACGCCGGACAGGTGTCCGTGGCCGACGGCACGGAGCTCGCCGCGAAGAAGCTCGCCCGCCTGCTCACCAACGACCCCGGCATGGGCGTCATCCGCCACGTCGACGCCGGCTACGACCGCGCCGTCGAGGTCGCCGAGGAACGCGGCATGCGCATCCCGATGATCCCCGAACTCGACGTCCGCGACGAGGAATCGGCAGCCCAGTGATGAAGCTCCTCATCGGCATCAGCGAACTCGTCACCAACTCGGACCCCACCGAGCTCATGGCCCGCCCCAGCCTCGGCGCGGGAGATCTCTTCTCCCTCACCGACGCCGCGGTGATCATCGACGGTGAGACCATCGCCTGGTCCGGTCCCGCCGCCGAGGCGGACGCCGCCCTGGCAGCGCTCCTGCTCACCGCCCCCGATGCCGAGGTCGAGACCGTCGACCTCGGCGGGCGTGCGGTCCTTCCCGGCTTCGTCGACAGCCACAACCACCTCATCTTCGCCGGAGACCGCTCAGCGGAGTTCGCCGCCCGGATGGCGGGAGAGAAGTACTCCGCCGGAGGCATCGCGACGACGGTCGCGGCGACCCGCGCGGCCAGTGACGAGGAGCTCGAGGCCAACCTCGTCCACCTCCTCGACCAGGCCACCCGGTCCGGCACGACGACGTTCGAGATCAAGTCCGGCTACGGACTCGACCTCGCCGACGAGATCCGGGCGCTGGAGATCATCGGCCGCCACACCCCGGAGTCCACGCTCATGGCAGCCCATGTCGTGCCGCCGGAGCACAAGGACGACCCGGAGGCCTACGTCAGCCTCATCATCGACGAGATCATCCCCGCCGCGTCCGGCCTGGCGAAGTGGATCGACGTGTTCTGCGAAGAGGGCGCGTTCGACGAGGACCAGACCCGGCGGATCATCGAGGCCGGCGTCGCCGCGGGACTGCGGCCGCGCCTCCACGCGAACCAGCTCACCGCCGGTGGGGCGCTCCAGCTCGGGGCCGAACTCGGCTGCGTCTCCGTCGACCATGCGACCTTCGCCTCCGATGAGGACCTCGCCGTCCTCGCCGCCGCGGGCACCGTCGTCACCCTGCTGCCCGGCGTCGAGTTCTCGACCCGTCAGCCCTACCCCGACGTCCGCCGCTACCTCGCGGCCGGGGTGCGCATCGCGATCGCCACCGACTGCAACCCCGGGTCGTGCTTCACCAACAGCATGCCCTTCTGCATCGCCGTGGCCGTGCGCGACATGCACTTCACCGTCGACCAGGCCGTGTGGGCGCGACCGCCGGCGGCGCCCACGCCCTCGATCGCACCGACATCGGCCACCTCGGTGCCGGGGCCCGGGCCGACCTCACGGTCCTCGACGCCCCCAGCCACCGGCACCTGGCCTACCGGCCCGGCGTCCAGCTCGTCGACCGCGTCTACCGCGGCGGTGAGCTCGTTGCCGACAACCGTCCGACCACCTCGGCGGACTGAGGATTCGAAGGAGAATCATGACCACGCCGACCACGCCGTCCCGGACGAGGCCCGCCGGCACCTGGCGGTTCTTCGCCTACAGTGCCATCGGGATCGTCATGTTCTTCGTTCCCGTCACGATCGCCGGGGTCTCGACGATCCCGCTCGACCACATCGTCACCGCCATGCGCACCTTCGCGGGCCCGGTCGTGCCGTTCGTCGTCCTCGCCCTCATCCTCCTCGGCGCCGTTCGCCCCTTCGTCACCGGCACGTGGAAGTCGTCGGTGACGAAGGGGATCTTCGCGGTCCTCGGCGTCGTCGGGCTCGTCGTCGCCGTCCTCATCCTCGTGTCCCCGCCCGCCTGGCTCGCCGCCGAGGACATCGGCCCGTTCCTCTGGGACAAACTCGTCATCCCCGTCGGCCTCATCGTCCCCGTCGGCGCGATCTTCCTCGCCCTCCTCGTCGGATACGGGCTCATGGAGTTCATCGGCGTCCTCGTCCAGCCGATCATGCGCCCGGTGTTCAGGACGCCGGGCCGCTCGGCCATCGACGCCGTCGCCTCGTTCGTCGGCAGCTACTCCCTCGGTCTGCTCATCACCAACCGGGTCTACAAGGAGGGCAAGTACACGGCGCGGGAGGCCGCGATCATCGCGACCGGGTTCTCGACCGTGTCGGCGACGTTCATGATCGTCGTCGCCAAGACCCTCGACCTCATGGACCACTGGCTCCTCTACTTCTTCTTCACCCTCGTCGTCACGTTCGTCGTCACGGCCATCACCGTCCACCTGCCGCCGCTGCGATCGATCCCCGACGCGTACTATCCGGGGGCGACCCCGCAGCCGGAGGAGAAGGTGACGAAGCACCGCTTCCGCGTCGCGTGGCGGGAGGCGAAGGCGACGCTCGCCGAGACGCCGAGCCTCGGCCGCAACCTCTGGCTCAACTTCCGCGACGGTCTGCTCATGGCCGCCTCGATCCTGCCCTCGATCCTCTCCGTCGGGCTCATCGGCCTGCTCCTGGCGAAGTACACGCCGATCTTCGACTGGCTCGGATGGATCTTCGTGCCCTTCACGTGGGTCACGCAGCTGTCCGATCCCGTGCTCGCCGGCAAAGCCTCGGCGCTCGGCCTCGTCGAGATGTTCCTGCCGGCCACCCAGGTCGCCGGTTCCGACGACCTCGTCCTGCGCTTCACGATCGCCGTCGTCTCCGTCGCCGCGATCATCTTCTTCTCCGCGATGGTGCCCTCGATCCTCGCCACGGAGATCCCGATCTCCGTCGGCGCGCTCGTCATCATCTGGTTCGAACGCGTCGTCCTCACCATCCTCATCGCCGCCCCGCTCGCCCACCTGCTTCTCTGAATGGGTGCCCGCAGCGACTACGCTGTGAGCGCCCGCCCCACCGACCATCCATCCGCCATCTGTTTCCCGCCCCGACGAAAGGCCCCTAGATGTCCGCTGTCATCGATCTCGATCCTGATACCCTCACCTTCGCCGACGTCGTCGACGTCGCCCGCCACGATGCGAAGGTGGCCCTGAGCGAGACGACCCTGGCTCGCGTCGGGAAGTACCGGGAGGCGATCGATGCGCTCGCGGCGGCGCCGAAGCCCGTCTACGGCGTCTCGACCGGTTTCGGGGCGCTCGCCCAGCGGCACATCCCCGCCGAGCTGCGCACCCAGCTGCAGAAGTCGCTCATCCGCTCCCATGCCGCCGGTGTCGGCGCACCCGTCGAACGCGAGGTCGTGCGGGCGCTCATGCTCCTGCGTGCCCGGACGCTGGCGACCGGGCGCACCGGTGTCCGCGCCGAGGTGCTCCAGACCTACGTCGATCTCCTCAACGCCGGGATCACCCCGGTCGTCCACGAATACGGGTCCCTCGGGTGCTCCGGTGACCTCGCGCCGCTGTCGGCGTGTGCGCTCGTCGTCATGGGCGAGGGCGTCGCCGAAGGTCCCGACGGCGTCGCCGGGCCTGCCGATGAGATCCTCGCGCAGGCCGGGATCACGCCGGTCACGCTCGCCGAGAAGGAGGGGCTCGCGCTCGTCAACGGCACCGACGGCATGCTCGGCATGCTCATCATGGCGCTCACCGACCTCGAGAGCCTGCTCACCGCTGTCGACGTGTCCGCGGCGATGAGCATCGAAGGGCTCTTCGGCACCGACGCCGTCTTCGCCCCCGAACTCCACTACCCGCTGCGCCCCCACGACGGGCAGGCCGCCTCGGCGGCCAACATGCTCGCCGCCCTCCACGGGTCGGGCATCACCGCGAGCCACCGGGACTCGACCCACCTCGTCCAGGACGCGTACTCGATGCGCTGCGCCCCGCAGGTCAACGGCGCCGCCCGGGACGCCGTCGCCTTCGCCACCCAGGTCGCCGAACGCGAGCTGCGGGCCGCGATCGACAATCCCGTCGTGCTCACCAACGGCATGGTCTCCTCGAACGGCAACTTCCACGGCGCCCCGCTGGCCCACGCGCTCGACTTCCTCGCGATCGTCGCCGCCGATGTCGCCTCGATGGCCGAACGCCGCACCGACCGCCTCATGGACGTCGCCCGCAACCAGGGGCTGACCCCGTTCCTCGCCGACGACGCCGGAGTCGACTCCGGTCTGATGATCGCCCACTACACGCAGGCGGCCATGGTCTCCGAGGCCAAGCGCAATGCCGCCCCCGCCTCGGTCGACTCGATCCCGTCCTCGGCGATGCAGGAGGACCACGTGTCGATGGGCTGGTCGGCGGCGCGCAAGCTGCGCACGGTCGTCGACAACCTCGCCAGCGTCATCGGCATCGAGCTCTACGCGGCGTCCCGCGCCTGCGACATGCGCGAGGCTGATCCGGCCCCGGTCACCGGCGCCGTCATCGCCGCAATCCGGGAGACCGTGCCCGGTCCCGGCCCCGACCGGTTCCTCTCCCCCGAGCTCGCCGAGACCATCGCGAAGGTCAAGGACGGGTCCCTCGTCGCCGCCGCCGAGGCGGTCACCCCGCTCACCCACACCGTCACCGCGGCCGCCGGCACCTGGCAGCCCGTGGGCGGCGGCCCGGCCGTCAACGATCCCGACTTCACCGCGCTCGGCAACCTCGAGGCCGCCGCGGAGGCCTCGGGCACGGCCGCGGCGACGACCGAGTACCACGAGGACAAGTGAGATGAGCGACGTCGTCTCCCTCCTCGCCCAGATCGCCGACACCGGTCGGGATCCGCGCGGACCCGGTTACCAGCGGCCCGGGTTCTCCGCCACGGAACGGGAGCTGCGCACGTGGTTCCTCGCCGAGGCGGACCGCCGCGGTCTCGACACCGAGATCGACGCGAACGGCATCACCTGGGCGTGGGCGACCGAACCGGGCGACGACGCCGTCGTCACCGGCTCCCACCTCGACTCCGTCCCCGGCGGCGGGGCGTTCGACGGGCCGCTCGGGGTCGCCTCGGCGCTCGCGGCCTTCGATGACCTCAAGGCCTCCGGGGCGCTCGACGCGGCCGGCCGACCACTCGCGCTCGCCGTCTTCCCCGAGGAGGAGGGGTCGCGGTTCGGGGTGGCATGCCTGGGCTCGCGGCTCATCACCGGTGCGATCGACTCCGACCGGGCCCTCGGCCTCCGGGACGCGAACGGCGACACCTTCGCCGATGTCGCGCGCGGCTACGGCCTCGACCCCGCGCGCATGGGCGCGGACCCTCAGCGGCTGCAGGGCATCGGCTCGTTCATCGAACTCCACGTCGAACAGGGCATCGGGCTGGCCGGCACTGATCAGGCTGTGGCCATCGGCTCCTCCATCATCGGACACGGTCGGTGGCACTTCGCGTTCGCCGGTCAGGGCAACCACGCGGGGACGACCCCGATGAACCACCGCGCCGACCCCGTGGTCGCGGCCTCCCGCGTGATCGGCGACATCCCGACCCTAGCGGCCGCCACTGACGCGACAGCCGTCGCCACCGTCGGGCGCACCCTCATCCACCCGGGCGGGACGAACGTCATCGCCTCGGGCATGAGCTTCTGGCTCGACATCCGCCACGAGGACGATGCCGTCGTCGAACAGGTGCTCGAGGCGATCACCGCCCGCGCCCGGGACCACGCTGCGGACACCGGTGTGAGGGTCGAGGTCTCGCAGGAGTCGTACTCTCCGACGACGCGCTTCACCGCCGCGCTCAACGACCGGCTGCGCGCGGTGCTCCCCACCGCCCCGATGCTGCCCTCGGGGGCCGGTCACGACGCGGGCATCCTCGCCCCGCACGTGCCCTCGGCGATGCTCTACGTCCGCAATCCGACCGGCGTCTCGCACGCGCCGGAAGAGGCGTGTGAGGACGATGATGCGCGGGCGGGCGTCGACGCCCTCGTCGCCGTCCTCGAGAGCGAACTCGGCGTCGGCGGTGACCGATGAGTACCGCATTCTGGTGCGAGTCGGCCTGGGTCGATGGCGCGGTCGCCACCGGCGTCCTCCTCACCGTCGATGACACGGGCACGCTCACCGCGGTCGACACCGGCATCGCCGTCGCGCCGGAGGGCGCCGAGGTGGTCCCCGGCCTCGTCCTGCCCGGCGGAGTCAACGCCCACTCCCATGCGTTCCACCGGATGCTGCGCGGCCGCACCCACGGTGACGGCGGCACGTTCTGGACGTGGCGGGAGGTCATGTACTCGATCGCCGGCCGACTGACCCCGGAGAACTACGAAACCGTGGCCCGGGCCGTCTTCGCGGAGATGCTCGCCGGCGGATACACCTCGGTCGGCGAGTTCCACTACGTCCACCACGCCCCCGACGGCACCCCCTACGGCAGGGATGCCGGCTCATCCCCGCACGCGATGGAGCGGGCGCTGGCCCGGGCGGCCGCCTCGGCGGGCATCCGTCTCCGCCTCCTCGACACCGCCTACCTCACCGGCGGCATCGGCGCCGATCTCACCGCCGAGCAGGCGCGCTTCGGCGATGGGACGATCGCCGGCTACCTCGAGCGTCATGCGCGGCTCGGCGAATATCTCGCCGCCGAGTTCCCCGTCGGTGCGCCCGGGGAGAGCTTCGTCCACCTCGGTGCCGCGATCCATTCGGTGCGTGCGGTGGCCGCCGCGGATCTGCCGCGCTTCACCGAACTGTCCGGACCGCTGCACGTCCACCTCTCCGAGCAGCCCGCGGAGAACGAGGCGTCGGTCGCGGCGTACGGGACGACGCCGACGCAGGTCCTCGCCCGGGCCGGAGTCGTGAGCGAGAGACTCTCACCCGTCCATGCGACGCATCTGTCCGACGCGGACGTCGCGACCCTCGGGCAGAGTGGGACGACGATCGTCATGTGCCCGTGCACGGAGGCCGACCTCGCCGACGGGATCGGTCCGGCCCGGGAGCTCGCCGAGGCGGGGGCGACGATTGCGCTCGGCTCCGACCAGCACGTCGTCCTCGATGCCCTGCGGGAGACGCAGGGACTCGAGGCCGGGGAGCGGCTGCGCAGCGGCCAGCGCGGCCGGTTCTCTCCGGCCGAGCTCATCGCGGCTCTGACGACCGGGGGTGCGCGCAGCCTCGATCTGCCCGTCGGCGAACTCGTCCCCGGGGCGGCGTGCGACTTCATCGCCGTGGCCACCGACAGCATGCGGACGATGGGGTCACTCGGCGAGCAGATCGTCCTCACCGCCACCGCCGAGGACATCCGCATGACGGTGAGCGGCGGCATCGTCCGCATCCGCGACGGCGTCCACACCGAGCTCGGTCCGATCGCCGATCTCTACGCCGCGGCGTTCGCTGCCCTGGGAATGACGACGGCTGTATCCGGGACGCGTGTGTCCGGGACGCATGCGTCCGGGACGGCTGGCTGAGTCGTGGCTGAGGTTCCCGCGCTGCGCCGCTCGGTGGCGATCCTGCGGCACCTGGCGGCGTCGAACCGGGCGATCTCCGCGGGTGCCCTCGTGCGCGCCCTCGACCTGCCGCGCTCGAGCGTCTACGAGCTCCTCGCGGTCCTCGAGGAGCTCGGCCTCGTCGTCCGCACCGAACCGGGGTTCGTCCTCGGGCCCGGGGTTCACGAGCTCGGCAGCTCGTACCTGCGGATGAATCCGCTGCAGCGGCTCGCCCAGCCCGTCGTGCGGCAGCTCGCCGAGGACACGGCGGCGACGGCCCAGCTCGCCGTCATCCGCGGGTGGGAGACGGTCTACGTGCTCAAGGAGCAGTCGCTGAAGTCCGTCGCCGTCGTCACCGCGACCGGGGTGCGGATGCCGAGCTATCTCACGGCCACCGGGCGGGCGATCCTCGCCCAGTTGCCGAAGTCCGAGGTGCTCGCGATGTTCCAGTCCGAGTCCGCCTTCGTCACCCGCACGGGCCAGGGGCCGACCTCGGTGCGGCAGCTCGGCGCCCTGCTCGCGCAGACCAGGCGTGCCGGGTGGGCGATCGAACACGGGGAGGTGACGCCGGGCATCTCGACGCTCGCCGCCCCCGTCTACGATGTGCTCTCCCGCCCGATCGCCGCGATCGGCCTCTCCGTGCCCGCGCCCGAAGCGCCGGCCCCCGGAGCCGGTGAGGCCCCCGCGACGCCCGCAGTGCCCGACGATCTCGTCGCCCAGGTCCTCACCGCCGCCGCCGAGGTCACCGCGAAGCTGCGCTGACCGCGAACCTGCGCTGACCGGGAACCTGCGCTGACCGCGTTCGCCGCGCACCGCCTCGGCGATTGTCCTTGCTGACATCAGACACCGATGCTGACATCCGGCACCGATGCTGACATCCGGCACCGATGGGCGGCGGTTACACTGTGCCCACCCCAGACCGCAGCGGAGCCGATGGAGGGTCGCGCGAGACCCAGGAGCAGGCATGGAATCCCCACATCTGACAATGTTCGGCAGCGACGCCGGACGCGCTCGGGAGATCCTCGAGGTGCTCGCGCGCTACGGCATCGCCGAACGATCCGCGCGCACGCTCGCCGCCGCGGACGGCAGCACGAACCTCGCGACGCGGTTCGCCGATCCCGACCTCGTCAAACTCGCGCCCGGTGCACGGCTGACCGCGGCCTTCACCGAACTCGGGACGACGTGGATCAAACTCGGCCAGTCGCTGAGCATGCGCGGCGACCTCGTCGGCGCCGATATCGCCGAGGCGCTGTCCGGGCTCCAAGCCGAAGTGCCCGCCGATCCGCCGGGCAGGGCGAAGGAGCGGGTCGAAGCCGACCTCGGTGCCCCGGTGAGCGAGCTCTTCACCTCCTTCGACGTCGAGCCCTTCGCCTCGGGATCGGTGGCGCAGGCGCATCACGCGGTGCTCACCGACGGCACCCCGGCCGTCGTCAAGGTCCTCCACTCCGGTGCCGAGGAGAAGGTCCGCGGCGACCTCGACCTCATGAAGAAGGTCGCGCGGTTCGTCGAATCCGCGGACCCGGAGCTCGCGCGCTTCAACCCGGCGCAGATGGTCGACGAGTTCGCCGAGATGATGAGCCAGGCGATGGACCTGACCAACGAGCTCCGGGCGATGCAGCGTTTCGCACGGGAACTCGACGAACTCGACTGGCTGCTCGTGCCCACGCCCTACCCGGAGCTCAGCGCGACAGGGGTGCTGACGATGGAGCAGATGCCGGGCGTTCAGACGAAGACCAGCGCGGATGTCACGGGCGCCGGGTGGAGTGTCGACGATCTCACGAAGCACGTGACGAACGCGTGGATGACGATGATCTTCGACAACGGCCTCTATCACGCCGACCCGCACCCGGGGAACTTCCTCATCCCCGATGCCGAGCACGTCGTGCTCCTCGACTACGGGGACGTCGGCTACCTCGCCGGCCCACGGCGCAACGACGTCATCCGCCTCCTCACGGCCGTCGTCGGACGTGACGTCTCCGACCTCACCGACATCCTCCTCATCGTCTGCAACGCCCCCGCCTCGACGGACGTCAAAGACCTCGAGATGGCCGTCGACAAGTGGATGGCGCAGTACCTGCCCGAGGACACGGCGTCGACGGACATCGACCTCAACGCCGCGATGACCGCGTGCATGCAGCTGCTCCACGACAAGGAGTTGAGCTTCCCGAGCGACCTGGCGATGCTCGTGCGCGTCATGGGGCGGCTCGAGGGATTCGGCATCCAGCTCGGCAGCACCGTGACGATGGAGGAGTACCTCGGGCCGTACCTGCGTGAGCACATGATCAGGGAGAACAGTCCGAAGAAGATGCTCGAGCGGCTCGTGCGGTCGACGACGAGCTGGACCCGGATGGCCCGTGAGCTGCCCCGCGACATCGAGATCCTCGTTCAGCAACTGCGCAAGGGCGAGACGCGGTTGGAGATCAACCTGCGCGACCCCGAGGAGCTCACCGACAAGCTCATCGACGGCCTCATGGCGTCGTCGTCGTTGCTCGCCGCCTCCCAGCTGCTGGCGAACCGGACGGGACCGACGGTCAAGGGGGTCTCGATCGCCGGTCTCGCCGCGGCCGGGGTCTCCGTGGTGACGTGGCGGAACCTCACGGTCCGGCGCAACAGTCACATCACCGTCACCGAGGAGCTCATGAAACTGGCCCGCCGCGTGCGGTGAGACCGCCAAGGCTGCTTCGCGCCGCGCCGCTCAGAGATAGGGCCGCGTGATGAGCTCGAGGTAGTGGCCGGCCGGGTCGAGGAAGTAAACGCCGCGACCGCCGTGTTCGGTGTTCGTCTCCAGCGGGCGCGTCCGCTGCGGATCGGCCCAGAACTCGAGGCCGCGCTCCCGCAGCAACGCCATGGCACGGTCGAATTCGTCGTCGGTGCAGAGGAACGCCATATGCACGGGCGAGATCTCAGACGGCGGCGGGGGAGCGGCGAACTGGAGCATCACTCCGCCCGTGAGCATGATGTTGGAGAAGACGCCCCACGACTGGGTGTGCTCCGCGCCGAGGATGTCGACGTAGAACTGTGCGGACTCGACCGGGTCCGTGGCGGCGATGATGGTGTGGTTGAACGTGGCTGACATGTGGGAATGACCTGACTCTGTGATGTGCGTGGGGCGACTCAGCCGTGGGATCTCAGGCCGTCACCGGCCGTCGTCGATGAGGGTGAGCAGCTCTTTCGCCGCCTTCTCGATCTCGCCGTGCTTGTACTCCCCGGCGCGCGATTCAGCGGCGATGACACCGGCCCGGTGGACGACGACGAAGTCGCCGTACGGGAACGAGTAGGCCTTCTTCGTGCGCGGGTCAGCCGATTCGTCGATGCCGAGGTGCCACTTCGCGTAGGCGTCCCACCCGTTGTCGGAGATGAAGACGTCCTCGTCTTCGGCGCTGGGGCGATCCTTCGACCAGTCACCGCGATCGTTGCGATCGACCTTGCCGTCTCGGATGAGGGTGCGCGCCTGTTCGACGCCCTGGGTGTTCACTGCGATCGACATGCGGGTACTCTAACGCGCCCACCGGGCACTGACCACCCTGCAAGCTGTGGCTGGGGTCCATTGAACTGTCGGTCCGGTCAAGGCGTCTCCCGCCGATGAGAGTTGTCTGGCGGCGCGTGCCAAGGGGTGAGAGAATTGACGACGTGAGCGGTGACCTGCCTTTCGACGAAGTTGCCATCGCACGTGTGTGCGAGCAATTCGGTGTCGCACGTCTGAGCGCATTCGGCTCGGTGCTCCGAGACGACTTCGATTCTGAGACCAGCGACGTCGACTTTCTTGTCGAGTACAAGCCGGACGCAGACCTGACGTTCTCGTCCTACTTGGCATTGCGCGCAGAGCTGGAGGCAATCGTCGGTCGACCAGTGGATCTCGTGGATGTCCGCACGCTCCGAAATCCCTACTTCACCCGAAATGCACTGTCGACATCGCGCGAAGTCTATGCCGCCTGAGACCGGGGCATATCTGTGGGACGCCCTCGAAGCCGCTGAGTTCGCGCAGTCAATCGCAGAGAAATCCTCCCGCCGTGAGTTCTCCGACGATTGGATTCTCCAAGCGGCCGCAGAACGCAAGTTGGAGATCCTCGGCGAAGCGCTCAACCGGATTCGCCAGACCGATCTTCCGACTGCTCTGCGCATCCCATCGGTCAACGAGATCATCGCCACCAGACACGTCATCGCTCACGGCTATGCGACTGTCGACTCCGAACGGGTCTGGAGGATGATTCGGGACGACCTTCCCCAGCTGATCGTCTCACTGAGGAATCTCCTGGAGGAGTTCGGACCCCCGCCGCGCTAGACCGCTCCCGCCCGGCGGCGCAGGAGGACTGCGACCTCGAGGTGCTTCGTGTGCGGGAACATGTCGAAGACGCGGGCGCGGGTGACTTCGTAGCTCGGCATCCGGTCGAGATCCTTCGCCAGGGTGAGCGGATTGCAGCTCGAATAGACGATGTGCTCGACCCCGGAGGTCTCGAGCGCGGTCGACAGCCGCGACCCGATCCCTCGCCGAGGCGGGTTGACGATGATCGCGTCCGGGCGCTCCCCGGCACCGAGGCGGGCCTCCGCGACCTCGGTGGCATCCCCGGCGATGAACTCCGTGATGTCGTCGACGCCGAGTTCGACGGCACTGAGCTTCGCCGACTCGATCGCCTGGTCGCTGATCTCGATGCCGGTGATGCGCCTCGGCGCCAGCCTGCCATCGTCGCTGCCGGCCGCACTCCACAGGGCGAAGCCGCCGACCCCGCAGTAGAGGTCCCACAGTGCGGCCGGTGCGATCTCGTCGACCCAGTCCGCGACCTGATCGCAGAGCGCGGTGGCGACCCCGGTGTTCGTCTGGAAGAAGCTCTGCGGCCGCAGGTGGAGGTCGACGCGCTCGAGGTTCATCCACAGCGACTCACCGACGAGCATGACCTCGCGGCTGCCCTCAAGTGCGGCCTTGTGCTCGGGGAGGAGGTTGACGGAGACGACGGACGCCTGCGGGATCGCCGCGCGCAGCGTCGCGGTCCGGGAGGCGATGACCTCGAGCCCGAACTGCGAGCGGACGACGAAGCGGACCATGAGCTCCCCCGAGGGCGCCGCGGTGACGTGGACGAACTTCAGCTCGCCTCGGCGGGCGGAGACATCGTAGGGGTCGAGGCCGGTCGCGTCGAGGAAATCGGCGAGCACGGGGATGACGGCGCGGATCGTCGGCACCTGGATCCCGCAGTCGCGCAGGTCGACGCCGTGGAAGTCCCCGTCGAGGATGCCGAGCGTCACCGCACCCGCGACCCCTCCGACGGCGAGCTTCGCCCGGTTGCGGAAGTCGTGGTCGGGACCCGAGGCCGCCGGCAGCCACGCGGCGGGGGCGTGGGCGGCGAGGACCTCCCGGCACCAGGCCTCCTTGTCCGTGATCTGCTCGTCGTGCGGGGTGCCGAGCAGCGCGCACGACCGACACCGGTCGGCCTCGAAGTAATGGCAGACCAGGCGTCCGTCCACGGTCGTGGCAGGAGCGAGCGGCAGCGTGGTCATGCCTGCCATTTTACGCGGCACCATCGCCGGCACCCGGCGGGAGTGGGCTCAGTCCTCCGCGGTCGCGCTCTTCATCGCATCGTAGGCGGCGAGCGCGGCATGACGGGACTCGCCGAGGTCGACGAGCGGGTCGCCCGCGTCCCCCGACGCACCGAGCCATCGCCTCACGTACACCCCGTCGGGGTCGAAGCGGATCCGCTGCCGTTCGGGATTGAAGACCCGGAAGAAGGGGGAGGCGTCGGCACCGCACCCGGCGACCCACTGCCAGGACACGGGATTGTTCGCCTCATCGGCGTCGACGAGGGTGTCCCAGAACCACTGTTCCCCGGACTGCCAGGCCAGCAGCAGGTTCTTCGTCAGCAGGCTCGCCGTGACCATCCGGACCCGGTTGTGCATCCACCCGGTCTCCCACAGCTGCCGCATCCCCGCGTCGACGAGGGCGATCCCCGTCCGGCCCGCCTGCCATGCGTGCAGCGCCTCGTCATCGTCCTCGTAGGGGAAGTGCGCGAACTCCGGCCGCATCGGCCGCCAGTCGAGGTCGGGCACATGGTGGGTGAGGTGCCACGCGAACTCCCGCCAGTACAGCTGCCGCACCCACGCCTGCCGATCCGCCGCCCCGACATCGGTGAGGTCCGCGACGGCGGTGAGGAGCTGCCGCGGCGAGACCTCACCGAAGCGCAGGCGCGGCGACAGCGCCGACGTCCCCTGAGGATCACCGGGGACGTCCCGGTCCTCGGCGTAGCCGTCGATGCGCTCGCCGAGGCGGTCGAGCGCCTCCGCGGCAGCGACGACCCCCGGTGTCCAGTGGGCGGCCACGGTGTCCGTCCACCACGGAAACCCGTCCTGGTCGCCGGAGGCCGGATCACCGGCCACGGCGTCGAGCAGGCGAAGGTCGGCGACGCCGGTGAGGAGGTGGGGACTGTCCTGCCGGACGCGGGCGAGACGCTCGGCGGTCGCAGCGCTCGGCGACTGCGCCTCGATGACCGGCAGCGGCGGGTCGACGGGGATCTCCCGGGCGGCGTTCCAGAACGGGGTGAAGACCTTGTAGTGCTCACTCGCCGAGGACGGCGTGACCTCCCACGGTTCGACGAGGAGGGCGCCACGCGAGCCCTCCGCCGCGATGCCGCGAGCGCTCAGCGTCCCGGCGACGACCTCGTCGAGGGCGCGGGAGGCCGGGGCGTACCGGCGTGACCAGCGCACCGTCGTCGACCCGAGGCCCTCGGCGACGTCGGGAATGATGTCGGCGGCATTCCCCGCGGCGAGGAGCAGCGGGATGCCGAGCGACTCGAGTTCCCCCTCGAGGACCCGGAGGGATTCATGGGCCCACCAGCGCGCTGCCGCCCCGAGCGGCCGCGGCCCGCGGCCCTCGGCATCCCGGGTCTCGCGGATCCAGATCGCCACGACGTCGCCGGCTTCACGGGCGGCGGTGAGCGCTTCGTGGTCGGCGACGCGCAGATCATCGCGGAACCAGACGAGGGTGAGAGGGTGGGAGGCCATGACAGGGATTATTGCACTGTCACCGTCATGGTGAGTGCCGTTGACCGACGCGATTCGGAGGCCTACAATTGAATGAACCAAATCGATTTGGCCACGATCGTACGGCACCCCGAGATCCCGCGATGCTGCGGGTCGGACCGCCAGAGCCCGAAGGACGATATGAATCCCCTGCGCACCCTCGACGACACTGCGACGCTCCTCGTCCCCGAACAGCTGCTGCTGCCGACCGGACCGCAGCGGGATCACGCCGTGCTCATCGAGAACGGCCTCATCGCCGCGGCCGGTCCGACCGCCGAGCTCGCAGCGACCGCCGCCGGTCGCACGGCTCGGCGGATCGAGCTTCCCGGCCGCCTCCTCATGCCCGGCTTCGTCGATGCACACCATCACCTCTCGCAGTCCTTCGGCAAATCCCTCGTCTTCGGCGAACCCTCGGAGATCTTCTCCCGCGTGTGGGTGCCGATGGAGGGGCAGATGGATGCCGAGGCCCTCGACGTCGCCACCCGGTTGGCCGCATGGGAGTCCCTGCGCGGCGGCTTCACCACGGTCGTCGACGCCGGAACCCGGGCCGCCGCCGACGTCGGAGCGATCGCCGAGGCGACCGTCGAGGTCGGGATGCGCTGCGTGCTGGGACTCATCGGCAACGACCTCGGCGGCGGGGTGCGCACCGCGTCCGTGCCCGAGGTGACGGCAGCGGCTGCCCACCATCTGAGTCGCTGGGAGTCGATAGAGCTCGTCCACCCGTCCCTGGCGGTCTCGATCCCCGAGGTCGCCTCCGATGAGGCGCTCATCGCCTTGGCGGGGCTCGCCGGTGAGGCCGGCGCCGTCCTCCAGACCCACCTCAACGAGCACCTGGCGGCAGTCGAGCGCTCCCTCGTCGCCGGTGGCGAGCGACCGCTGGAACGTCTCGCGCGCCTCGGCGTGCTCGGTCCGCAGCTCCTCGCCGCCCATGCGACGCTCCTGACTCCGCGAGAGATCCGCCTGCTCGCCGACACCGGCGCGGCGATCGCCTACAACCCGGTGGCGAGCTCGTGGAAGGGCAATGCCGTGGCGCCCGCCCTCCTCCTCCACGAACTCGGGGCCCGGCTGGGGCTCGGCACGGACGGCACCCGCTCCGATGCCTTCCGCCTCCTCGACGCCGCCGAGACAGCCCAGCGCCTGACCGCCGGCCTCGCCGCGGGAGATTCATCGACCGGCGGCGGGTGGACCTGGCTCGAGCTGGGCCTGCGCGGGGGAGCCGACGCCGTGGGCCTCGCCGGGCGAGTCGGCGAGATCACCCCGGGGGCCTACGCGGACCTCCTCGTCGTCGACCTCGAGACGCCGGAGTTCGCGCCCTCGTGGGACCTGCCGTGGGAGCTCGTGCGCCTGGGCAATCGCGACCAGATCGAGGCTGTCATCGTCGGCGGTCGTCTGCGCCTCGAGCGCGGATGGCCGGTCGACTGGGACGGACGTGCTCTGCTCGGACGGGTGCGGGAGATCGCCCAGCGGGTCGTCGAGACCTCGCCGATCACCCGCGTCGACCCGCTCTCGGCCGACCATCGCGCTGCGTGGGTGAGAGAGCATGCCGCCGACGCGGCGCGGGCCACCGCGCACCCTGTCGAGGTCGCACAGTGACGCTCCTCGCCCTCGGCATCATCGCGGGCACCGTCCTCGTCTCGGCGTTCGTGCAGGGCTCGACGGGCATGGGGTTCGCGATGATCGTCGCCCCGGTCGTCAGCTTCATCGACCCGAGCCTCATCCCCGTCATGCTCCTCGTCCTCATGATCCCCTTGAATCTCTACGTCGCCGCGCGCGAGCGCAGCGCCATCGACTGGCACGGCGTCAAGTGGATCAGCGTGGGGCGCTTCGCCGGGACCTTCGCGGGATTGTGGATCCTCCTCATCGTCAACCTCCAGCAGCTCTCGCTGCTCATCGGCTGGTCGACCCTCGTCGCCGCCGTCATCGCCCTCCTCGCTCCGAAGTTCACCCCCAACCGCACGGTGCTGGCCTCCGTCGGCCTCGTCACCGGGGTCACCGAGACCTCGACCGGCGTCGGCGGACCGCCGTATGCTCTGGCCTACCAGCACAGTCCCGGTCCGGAGCTGCGGTCGACGGTGGCTGTGTGCTTCCTCGTCGGCGAGGTCATCTCCCTCGTCGTCCTCGCCATCAGCGGTCAGGTCACGGGCGCCACGCTGCAGACGACGCTCATCATGCTGCCCTTCCTCGCCATCGGCTCGTTCATCAGCCGCTACGTCCACCATCGCCTCGACGGCCCGGTGCTGCGCTACATGGTCCTCGGCTTCGCGATCATCTCCGGTGCCATCGTCATCATCCAGGCGTGAGAGCCGACGGCGCTCGGCCGGGACCATCCGCTCCGGGCTGCGCGACCCCGTCCAGTACGCTGAACCCATGTCAGCACCCACCCGGCGGCCCCGCGCCACGATCGCCGATGTGGCCCGTGAGGCCGGCGTCTCCCGGACGACCGTCTCCCATGCGCTCAACGGCCTCGGGAAGGTCAACCCGCAGACCCGCGAGCGGGTCCGGGCCGTCGCAGAGGCCCTCGACTACCGTCCGAGCGTGCGCGCCCAGGGCCTGCGCAAAGGCCGGTCTCGCGCGGTGGCCCTCCTCTCGTCGATGCCCGCAGCCGTGTCGGCTGGGCCCTCCCAGCTCGGCTTCTTCACCGAACTCGCGATGAGCTGCGCCCGCACGGCCCTGCTCAGCGGCTATGTCTTCGTGCTCGCCCCACCGGCGGACGGCGACAGCCCCGTCGACCGGCTCGACATCGACGGAGCGATCCTCCTCGAACCGGAGGCCGACGATCCGATCGCCGCGGCGCTGACCGCTCGCGGCATCCCCTTCGTCACGATCGACGGACCGGAAGCGGTCGACAGCCCCCAGGCACGCGCCTCGGTCGATCTGCATCACACGCAGACCGCGACGCTGCTCATCGATCACCTCATCGCCCAAGGGGCGCAGGCGCCTGCGCTCATCGTCGGCACGAGCGATCGCGGGGCGCAGGTCGCCGCCCGCGACGTCTATCTCTCCGCGGCGGCGCCCACGGCTTCACCCCGATCATCGCCGAGGCGGATGAGGCCGACGGCGAGGACGGCGGAGCCCGGGCCGCCGCCGAGGTGCTGGCCGACCATCCGCGCATCGATGCCCTGCTCGTGCCCATCGACACATTCGCCGCCGGAGCGGTGCGGGCGGCCGCCGAGGCGGGACGCCGGGTCGGCAGCGACCTGCTCATCGCCACGCGCTATGACGGTCTGCGGGCACGCACGAGCACGCCGCCCCTCACTGCGGTGCATCTCGGACTCGATGCCGTCGCTCAGAGTGCCGTGGAGTCGCTGCTGTCCGTCCTCGACGCCGAACCCGAGGAGGCGAGCGAGCCTGCCACGGCGGAGCCGCCGGCACCGACCCTCATCCCGCGGGCCTCGACGGCCGGCGGGATGAGCGCCGGCGGGGCATGAAGGCCGGTCAGCCGCCTCGGCGCAGGAATCAGATCCGATAGTCGCCCGGTCGCTGTTCGAGCGCGCTCGGGTCGTCAATGGGGGTGCGCGCCTTGGGATGGCGATTGCGCTTGCCCGTGTGATGGAAGAGGAGATTGAGGAGGACGGAGACGAAGGCGGCCATCGCCACGCCGCTGCCGAGCAGTGAGGCGACGTTCGGCGGGAACTGGGAGTACATGCCGGGGATGAGGACGGGCAGCAGTCCCGCGGCGAGACCGACGGTCGCGGTGATGAGGCTGCCGGTCTGAGTGAAGTCGACCCGGGCGAGCATCTGGATGCCGAGCACCGCGATGATCGCGAAGACGACGACGGCGGTGCCGCCGACGACGGCCGGCGGGATCCCGTTGAGGATGCGGGCGAGCGGGCTGAGGCCGATGAGGATGAGGAGGATGCCGGCGAACGCGGTGACGTAGCGGCTGCGGACCCCGGAGGCGCGGACGATGCCGACGTTCTCGCCGCTGGTGACCATCGTCGGAGTGCCGAAGAGGCCGCCGGCGAGTGTGACGAGGCCATCGGCGCGGATGAGGCGGGGGACGTCGCGGCTCGGCTCGACCTTCTTCTCGACGATCTCGCCGTTGATGATCGTCTGTCCGGTGGCCTCGGCCATCGAGGCCAGCGCCCACAGGAGCATGGGGATCGCCGCGATGAGGTCGAAGGTCGGAGGACCGAAGGGGAAGAGCGTGGGCACGGCGACGACAGGACCGTCGAGCTGGCTCCCGAACGTCGTCATTCCCATGAACCCGCCGACGACGGTCCCGCCGACGAGGCCGATGGCGATCGAGAGCCGGCCGGCCATGCCGCGGAGGAAGCGGAAGGCGAGCACGGTGATGAGGATCGTGATGAAGCCGAGGAAGAGGTTGCGCGGGTCGCCGAACGAGTCGCTGCCGGGTTCGCCGACCATGAGTCCGCCGGTGACCTGGATGAGGTTGATGCCGATGACGACGACCATGATCCCGATGACCAGCGGAGGGAAGAATTTGAGGAGTTTGACGAAGAGCGTCACGGCGACGATGTAGAAGACGCCGGTGATGAGGACGGCGCCGACGGCGGTGGAGGGGTCGGTGTCCTGGCTGATGGTGATGAAGAGGATCGTCGCGGCCCCGCCGGGAAGCATGACGAAGGGCAGGCGCACCCCGATCTTCCAGACGCCCACGGACTGGAGGATCGAGCCGAGTCCGGAGAAGACGAAGACCGCGGAGAGGATCGCCGAGGTGGTCCCCGCCGGCAGCGACAGCGCTGAGGCGATGAGGAACACCGAGGAGATCGGTGTGGCGACCATGACGAGCACATGCTGGATCGCGAACGGCAGGAGGCTGTGCACCGGGCGCAGCCTGTCGACGGGGTGGATCTCTGAGGCAGTGGTGTCGGCGGACATCGAATCAGTTCTCCTTCGCTCGTGGCTTCGTCGTCGAAGCCCATCGCGTCCAGCGCCGAGGCGCACGAGTGGCCTGTTCACTGCTGCGGCCAAATCGATTTGTTCAATCGTGCACGGGCAGCGGAGAACTGTCAAGGAGAATTCTTCAGGCGGACGTCCGCCCGCCGGCTCACAGGAGGGCGAAGCTGAGGATGAGGAAGAGCGCGAAGGAGATGACGGGGGCGAAGATCGCGACGGCCGTGGCGATGATGCCCTGCGTGCGGCCGCGGTCGGCGGCGGTCGCGATGATTCCCATGACGAGGCCGCTGAGCCCGGCCAGCGTGCACAGGCCCTGGAGGGCGAAGAGGGTCGTGCCGAGCACCGTCAGCCACGCCGGTGCGTCGGAGAAGTAGCGTCCGTTCGCGGCTTCGGCGGGCCCCGCGGTGGCCCCGAGGATCATCGAGGCGATGAGGGAGAGTGCCGCAGCGCCGACGGTGAGTCCGAGCGCCCACTTCCCGAGCCGCGGCGACGGCGCACCCACCGGGGCGGACCCGGGCACTGGGTCGACAGGGCCGGGCACTGGGTTGACAGGGCCGGGCACTGGGGCAGACGACGTGCGGAGGGCGGAGGGTGCGGCCGGCATCTGCGCGGCCAATTCGTCATCGGTGGGCTGCGGAAACGAGAAGTTCGGCGAGGTCATGTCCCCGACGCTACGGAACCGCGATCCCGGGGCCCAGACGGCTTCCCAATGGGTGGGGTCGGGATATCCTCACTCCTTGATCGCGGCGATGAGGAAGCGCTTCTGCGTCACCTCGATCGGGCGGCGCTCGGCGGCGAGGCGCTCCAGACCGCCGAGGTGGTCGCCGACGACGAAGTCGGGCACGTCCCACGGCACGTACGCGAGGTACTCGATGACGGCCTCGACATCGGTGAAGCGCATCGTCCCCTGCCAGCGGCGGGCCGCCTCGACGCGCAGCCCCTGCTCCTCGACGGCGTCGACGCACGGTTCGAGCTGGATCTCCGGATGCTCGGGCTCCCCGCCGAACCAGTTGCGGAACTCGATCGCCTCGGTGCCGTCGACCTGCTGGGTGAGGAAGAGTCCGCCGGGGGAGAGGACACGGGCCACCTCGGCGATGTCATAGCTCTCGTGCCGGTTCATCACGACGTCGAAGGAGGCATCGGGCCACGGCAGCGGCTCGCCGTCGCCGCTGTCGTAGTCGCTGACCTCGATCCCGAAGGGCTCGAGCGCGGCGGCGGCCACCGGCACGTTCGGCGCCCAGCCCTCGGTGGCGACGATCGAGAGGTCGGGCGCGGTCCCGGGGTGGCGGCCGCGGAAGCGTTTGACGAGGGCGATGAGGCGCTCGCCGCCTCCCGTGCCCATGTCGAGGACGGTGCTCGCGTCGTCCCAGGCCTCGAGGCACATCGTGTCGAAGTCCCACGGGGGATCGTCGGCGACGAGGCGGCCCTCGAGGGCGGTGAAGTTCCACCCGGTCATGGCGGCGGTCTCGTGGATCCAGGTCCACCGGGAATGGCGTTCGGCCGGGGATTCGGCGCGAGCGCGGCTGCTGTCGGCGAATTCGGGCATTTCCACACTCCTTCGTCTGGCGTGGCGGCCGTCACTTCGAGCCTAGCCGAGTCGTCGTGCGATCCGAAGCACCGCAATGTTGCAATCGGTTCACGGTCGTCACGACAGTTCCGCGGGCGGCGAGCTCACACGAGGAAGCACCCGATGAGGACGAGGACGGTGAGGGCGAGCATGCCCAGGCAGTTGAGCCAGAAGTCCCGGCCCGTGTAACCGGCTCGGAGGTGGGCGCCTGCTGCGGTGAGGAAGTAGACGACGAGCCCGGCCATCGCGGCGAGTCCGACCCCGGGAATCCAGAAACCGGCGATGAGACCGGCGACGGCGGTGACCTTGACGACGGCGAGCACCCACCACCAGTCCCGCGGCAGGCCCACCCCGTCGAGGCAGGCGGCGATGAACGCCGGCGGGCGGAACGTCATCGCCGCATCGCCGGCCACGATGACGGCGATGACCGCGACCGGCCACCACGGATCGGGCAGCAGCGTCACGGCGTCCTCCGGAAGCGGGTGTGGAAGGCGATGATGTCCGACAGCGCTGTGACCGCGTCGGCGGCGCTCATGTCGCTGGCCGCCCAGCGGAAGATCACGCCCATGTAGGAGTCGTAGAGGGCCGCGGCGCTCGCCCGAGCATTGTCCTCACTGATCCCGATCGACACGAGGTTGTCCCGCAGGGCCGCCTGCAGATCCCGGGCGAGGCCGTCGAAGACCTGCGGTCGACCGTGGATGCGGATGAGCGCGGCCGCATAGTCCCGGGAGAGGTCCTCATGGGCGGCGAAGAACTCGAGGAACGGCAGGAAGATCCCGAGCAGATGGTCCTGCACCGCCGAGGCGGTGCCCGTGCGCGCGATCGTCGCCGGGACCTCCGAGGTGCCGTCCTGGAGCTGCCCGATCCACCGGTCGTAGCACGCGATGAGGAGAGCGTCCTTGTCCCCGACCGCCATCACCCGGCCCACGGACACCCCGGCAGCCTCGGCGACCCTGCGGATGGTCGTCGCCCGGTATCCCGCGGCGAGGAAGAGCTCGGCGGCGGCCGTGACGATCCGGTCCTCGGTCCGTCGGCGCTGGAGTGAGCGCGGGGATTCCGCGGCGCGCGGAGAATTTGAGTGAACACGTTCACTGGACATGGCTCCACGATACGCCGCCTGTGCGCGGGTGCCAAGGCGCCGAGGTGAATGCTCGGTGACGATGCTGCCGACCGTCCGTGTTGCCGGCCGATGAAAGTTAATGTACCTTAACTTTATGCGCAGGACCTCTCCGTCGGCTCACACTGCGAGCCCCACGACCCCACGGGCGCGGCCCCGCTCGTCGCTCGTGCTCCTCCTCGGTCCTGCCTTCGTCGCCGCCGTCGCCTATGTCGATCCCGGCAATGTCGCGGCCAACCTCACGGCCGGCGCGCAGTACGGCTACCTCCTCGTCTGGGTGCTCGTCGCCGCGAACCTCATCGCCGTCCTCGTCCAGTACCTGTCCGCGAAGCTCGGACTCGTCTCCGGGCGGTCGCTGCCGGCCCTCCTCGGCGATCGCCTCGGCCGGAGGTCACGGCTCGCGTACTGGGGGCAGGCGGAGATCGTCGCGGTCGCCACCGATCTCGCCGAGGTGGTCGGCGGTGCCATCGCCCTGAAGATCCTCTTCGACGTGCCCCTCCTCCTCGGCGGGGTCATCGTCGGCGTCGTCTCCCTCGTCCTCCTCTCCATCCAGTCGACACGCGGGCAGCGTCCCTTCGAGTTCGTCATCATCGGCTTCCTCGCGATCATCGCGATCGGCTTCCTCGCCGGACTCGTCGTCGGCGACGTCGACTGGGGGCAGGCCGCCGGAGGCCTCGTCCCGCAGCTCGAGGGCACGAACTCGCTCGTGCTCGCCGCCTCGATGCTCGGGGCCACGGTGATGCCGCACGCGATCTACCTCCACTCCGCCCTCGCCGTCGACCGGCACGGGATGGTGCCGCGGGCGGAGATTCCGCGACTGCTGCGGGCGAACCGGTGGGATGTCGCGCTCTCCCTCGTCGTCGCCGGCTCCGTCAACATCGCGATGCTCCTGCTCGCCGCGGCGGCGCTGCGCGGGGAGTCGGGCACCGACACGATCGAAGGGGCGCATGCGGTCGTCACGGCCAACCTCGGCGAGGTCGTCGGCCTCCTCTTCGGCATCGGCCTGCTCGCCTCCGGGCTCGCCTCCTCAGCGGTCGGATCCTATGCGGGGGCCTCGATCATGCAGGGTCTCCTGCGCATCGACGTGCCGATCGTGTGGCAGCGGGCGGTGACGATGCTCCCGGCCCTCGCCGTCCTCGCGATCGGCGTCGACCCGACGTGGGCGCTCGTGCTCAGCCAGGTCGTCCTCAGCCTCGGGATCCCCTTCGCGATGGTCCCGCTCGTGCGGCTGACGAGGATGCGCACGGTCATGGGCGAGTTCGCCAACGGGCGGGCGATCACGGTCGCCGCGCTCGCCGCCGCGAGCCTCATCATCGTCCTCAACGTCGTCCTCATCGCCCTCCTCGTCGCCGGCATCGACTAGGTCGAGGAGCCGGGCACCGCACCTGAGGCCCGCCTCGGCGGAGGTACATTGGCGGCCCCGCAGGGAGTCAGCGACCCCGCGGGGAGTCAGCGGTCGCGCAGCGATACGGGCCGGACGATCGTCACCGGGTCGGAGCGGACCCACCACGGCACGGGCTCGCCCGCCGCCCGCGCCGCGCGCCGCTCTTCCCGTGTCGCATACCGGTAGGTGAACATCCGGGCGCGGATGAGGGCGGGAGCTCCCCGTCGAACGGGTCGGGGCCGAGCAGCCGACGGATGAGCGGATCTCCGGTCGCGAGGCGTTCGAGGAGCACGAGGAACCAGGAATCCCGGTAGTCGCCGAGGGCGGCGAACCACATGAGCCAGTCGAGCCGCAGATGATAGGGCGCGACGATGGGTCCGCGCCGGGTGACGTCACCGGGCTTGCCCTTGAAGACGTATTCCTTCCACCCGTGTGTGCCCGAGGGGTCGAGCGTGCCTTCGATGGCGATCTCGTGGCGGGTCTCCGACATCGACCCGAACGCCCCGTACGCGTTGCCGAGTCCCCAGCGGTTGAAGTGCGCGTTCATCAGCTGCCGCGGCGAGAAGAGGTTGCGCAGCGCCGGGATGTTGAGGATGGCCTGCCAGATGACGAACGCGGTGGTGAGGAGCACCCACCACAGCGGGGACGGCGGGTAGGCAGCGGAACTGCCGGCCGCCTCGGCGATCGTGCTGACGGCGGCGTCGATGCCCCACTCCGGCCACGGCCCGCCGATGATCCAGCGGAGGAAGGAGTCGCTGATGCCCGCGCACGCGAGCAGGATCGTCGCCCAGTTGAGCCACGCGTAGTTGCCGGTGATGACGAGCGCGAGCTGGGTGATGATGATCGCGGTCGCGGCGAACGAGGCGATGGGCTGGGGGAGGAAGAGCAGCCACGGGGCGATGAGCTGGACGATGTGGCTGCCGAGCGTCTCTCCCTTGTGCCACCATGTCGGTTTGAGGTGGGCGCTGCGGCTGAGCGGACCGGGCATCGGCTGCGTCTGATGGTGGTAGTTCATCGCCGTGAGGTCGCGCCACGAACTGTCCCCGCGCATCTTGATCATCCCGGCGCCGAACTCGACGCGGACGGTGAACCACCGCAGCAGGAGGATCATGAGCAGGGGCGGGGCGACCGCGTGGGAGCCGAGGAACCCGACGAAGAACCCCGCCTCGAGGAGCAGGCTCTCCCAGCCGAAGCCGTAGAAGCGCTGCCCGATTGCCGAGATCGAGAAGTAGAGCCACCACATCATGAGGAACACGGGAATCGGTGCCCACGCGGGACCGGCCTGGGGGAGGCCGACGATGACGGTGAGGGCGAGGACGATGCCGACGGCGCAGACGATGCGGAGGTTGCGATCGGAGTACGGAGTGCGTCTCCAGCGGAAGAGGCTCGGGGCCTGCCGTGCCGTCGTCAGGGCGATGAAGCGCGGCGCGGGGAGGAGGCCGTGCTCGCCGAGGAGGGGCGGAAACTGGTTCCAGGCGTTGACGAAGGCGATGAGGAAGAGGACCGCGAAGCCGCGTTGGAGGATCTCGCGGGCGATCGTGTAGTCGCCCGCGTCGAGCAGGGGAAGCAGAGCGGTGACGTCCACGGGATCCTCCTCGCCTCGCAGGTGCCCTTGCAGTCGACTATCGCGCGAATCGGGGATGGGGGCAACAGCGAAAAGCGGCTATTGTCGGGGCTGAGGCGCGATCCCCGCGCTCATCACACCCCAGGAGGCATCATGAGCGATCATCCCCAGAAGACCAAGGAGTCCATCCTCGGCCATCCCGCTCCGCGCGACATCGAGTGGAAGCACTTCATCACGATGTGGGAGAACTATGCCGATCGGGTCGAGCAGGAGTCGGGTGACCGCCTGGCGGTGAACATGAACGGCCACCGTGTCGTCTTCCGCCGTCAGCACGACGGGCTCGTGAGCATCGAGGACGTCGAACGCGCCCGTCACCTCTTCGCCGCCCACGAATCGACCGAGGGCGAGGGGCACCTGTTCGTCGTCACGCTCACCGACGAGGACGCGCGCTTCTACGACTTCGACCTGAGCGCCCATGATGTCGAGGTCGACCAGCACGAGCACGAGAAGAACCCGGACTCCCGCGGCCACCACATGCGCACGGTGGAGAAGAAGACCGGTCGTGACGACAAGCAGGACCTCGACCGGTTCTTCGACGACCTCGTCACCGAGATCGACAAGGCCGCGGCGGGACGCGACTTCGTCCTCCTCGGCCACGGCACGGGAACCTCGAACGCCGCCGACGACTTCGAGAAGTTCCTCGCCCACCGGCACGAGCCGCTGCACGAGCACATCATCGCCGCAGGCGTCATCGACCTCAGCGCCGCCGGTGAGCCGGAGATCGAGAAGAAGGCGCAGGAGCTCGCCGGACGGTGACTGTCTTCGTGCTGCGCGGACTGCCTCGGCGCTGCGGAGACGGCATCGGACCGGGCTGGGTGAACTCGGCGGAAATCCTTGTCCGCCCTGTTCACAACGGCGGGTTTGACACGTAGCCTGTCAGCAAGGCGGCTCGTCCCAACCGGGGACGACGCTGGCCCGCTCCCGGCCAGATCTCAGTGCCGATCGGGTGCCGCCGATGCCATGCGATATCAAGGAGGAATCATGACGGAATCCAACTTCGATCCCAACGAAACCGAAGGCCCGGCCGACGGCGGTGCCGCGGGCACGCCTGGCGTTCACGACGGCGGTGCTGACGGTGGCGCCGAGGGTCCGGCCGACGGCGGAGCCTCGGGCACCCCGGGTGTCCAGGACGGTGGCGCCGACGGCGGTGCCGAAGGTCCGGCCGACGGCGGAGCCTCGGGTGAACCCGGTGTCCACGACGGCGGTGCCGACGGTGGAGCCGACCGGTCTTGAGCAGTCCCACCACTGAGGTCCAGCACCCCGACGCCGCTGCAGGCGCCGGGGTGCTGGAATCCCGGCTCATCGACTGCTCGCGCGAGACCTTCGCCAAGGACTACTGGGGCAGGCGGGCGCTGCTCAGTCGCGGAGTCTCCGACTTCTCCGACCTCTTCTCCTCCCGCGCCGTCGACGAGCTCATCTCCGCCCGCGGCCTGCGCTCCCCGTTCCTGCGCGTCGCCAAGGACGGCGCGACCCTGCCGACGGCGTCCTTCACCTCCCGGCCGGGGTCGGCGCGACGATCGGCGACCAGCTCGACGACACGAAGCTGTGGAAGCAGTTCCATGCCGGAGCGACCCTCGTCCTCCAGGCTCTGCAGCGCACATGGGAGCCCATCGGCGAGTTCTCGAGCGCGCTCAGCCGCGAACTCGGCAACCCGGTCCAGGCGAACGCCTACATCACCCCGCCGCAGAACCAGGGCTTCGACGACCACTACGACGTCCACGACGTCTTCGTCCTCCAGATCGAGGGCACCAAACGGTGGGTCATCCACGCGCCCGTCTTCGATGCGCCGCTGCGCGACCAGCCGTGGACCGACCGACGCGAGGCCGTGGGCCGGGCGGCGCAGACCGACCCGGTCATCGACGCCGTGCTCGAACCCGGTGACGCCCTCTACCTGCCGCGCGGCTGGCTCCATGCCGCCACCGCCCAGGGCGAGGTCTCCATCCACCTCACCCTCGGCATCCACAACTGGACGCGGTACGGGGTCGCCGAACAGCTCGCGCAGGCGGCGCTCGCCCAGCTCCAGGACGATCCCGCGATGCGGGCGAGTCTGCCGCTCGGGGAGAGCCACCCGAGCCCCGAGGTCCTCGAGGCGATCCGCCAGGCAATGGTCTCCGCGCTCACCGCGGCTGACCCCGGTCCGAGCATCGACCGGATCAGTCGGTCGCAGGCCCGCCCCGCGCCCCTGGGTCCCCTCGCCCAGCATGCGGCGATGCGAGACCTCGACGACGCGTCGCCGCTCACGCTGCGCGCCGGCCTCGATGCCACCCTCGAGGGGAACCGCCTGCGCACCCGGATCGGCTGGTTCGACTTCAGCGACGCCGAGCTGCCCGTCGTCCGCACCCTCCTCGACGGCGATCCGGCGTCGGTCGCCGACATCGGTCGGCCGTTGGCGGAGCGGCTGCTCGCTGCCGGTGCGCTCGTGCCCGCGCTCGGCTGAGCACTGGGGTTGAGGTGACGATGAGCGAGGTCCGGGGCTTCCGCTGCTCGAACGCCGCCCGTGACCGCGGCGACAGCATCGTGGGCACGGCCCCGCGGGGGACGTACTGGGTGCTCATCGAACACCGAGGCGGCTGGCCGATCAACGGCTTCGAGGGCCTCGACATCGACTGGCGCGTGCGGTCCGAGGTCTTCTATGCCGCACAGTCCCTGCGCGCCCGCATCCTCCTCATCCGCCGACCCGGACGGCGCACCCGCGGTGGGCCGGGTGTCTGGGGTGTCATGCACCTCGAGGGTCCCGGCCGCCTCCACCAGATGTGGGGAGAGTGGGAGGACGACTCCGACCTCCTCGCGATCGTCGAGGCACTCGAGGCCTGTGCCGCGCAGTCCGAGACCTTGCAGTCCGAGACCTCACAGTCCGAGACGGGATTGCTGCCGCCGGTCGTCCTCGTCTGCGCCCATGGGCAGCACGATGTCTGCTGTGCGGTGCGTGGGCGACCCGTGGCCGCCGTGCTCGCAGAGCGGTGGCCGGATCTCGTGTGGGAGTGCACCCACGTCGGCGGGGATCGGTTCGCGGCGAACATCCTCGTCGTGCCCGACGGCGTCTACTACGGGGATCTCGATGAGGACACCGCGGTCGACGTCATCGCCGGGCACCTCGCCGATGAGATCGACGGCTTCCACCTGCGCGGCTACACGGATCTCAACTCGCTCGAACAGGTCGCCGTCGCCGCGGTGCTCAAGGAACGGGGCCCGGCCGGACGCTTCGCCTACGGGATCGGCGGCGTCGACTCGGCCGACGGGGTGTGGACGGTGCGGGTCATCGATCGGCGGACCGCCTCGGCGAACGTCGACGTCGACATCACGGTGTCCCGGTCGGACCCGCACTTCCTCACGTGCCGCGGCGTCGAACGCGCCGTCGCCAACGTCTTCACCGTGGTCGGGATGCGTCCCGGCGATCCGCTACGCTGACGACATGCGCGCAGGGGAAGTGTCGGAGGTCAGCCAGGACTATCTCAAGGCGATCTGGTCGGCACGCGAATGGGGCGGGGATCCGATGACCGCGACCGAGCTCGCGCAGCGCTTCGGGACGACGAAGGCCAACGTCACCGAGGTGCTCAAGCGCCTCGACGACCTCGGCCTCGTCAACCGGGTGCCCTACCGGCCACCGGAGCTGACGGCGGCGGGGGAGGAGATCGCGGTGGCGATGGTGCGCCGGCACCGACTCATCGAGACGTTCCTCGTCGAGTCGCTCGGCTACAGCTGGGACGAGGTCCACGATGAGGCGGAGGCGCTCGAGCATGCGGCATCGGACCTGCTCATCGACCGGATCGATGCGTTCCTCGGCCACCCCACCGCGGACCCCCACGGCGATCCGATCCCGGGATCCGATGGGGCTGTGCAGTGCCATGACTCCTCGCTTCTCCTCGCCGAGGCGGTCCCCGGGTCGTACGAGGTCCTGCGGGTCTCCGACGCCGACCCCGAGGTGCTCGCGACCTCGCCAGGCGCGCGTGCGCCCGCTCACCGTCGTCGTCGT